>JACDBB010000053.1 GCA_013695145.1 Euzebyales bacterium | reverse complement strand
CGCCGCCGAGCACGATGACGCGCTGGACTCCCAGCTCGGCCAGCGCCTCGCGGGTCGGTTGCGGAAGGAACCCGCGACCCGCCAGTAGGACTGGCGCGTCGCCGGCCACGGCCGCGGGGCCGCTGGCCAGAGCGTCAGGGAAGTCCTCCCCGGTCGCCACGAATGCGGTTTGCGCGCCGTCTGGGAACGCCAGATGCGCCACCGCCGCGGCGGTCGCGTAGCGATCGGCGCCGCTGACGCGCTCGACCTCCGGGTGCTCCGCCTGTCCGACCGCGGGCAGCGGGGTCAGCAGCAGCGCCAGGACAGCGAGCGCGACGACAATGAACCTCTGCATGGGGGCGGCCTTCGGCGTTGGCTTCGGGGGGGCCCCGTGTGCTTCGACACCCGCTTCCCAGACTTGAGGCCAATCCCCAGACTGACGAGGTCGACGCCCTCGCCGGCCAGCGGTGTCCAGCGGTCCGGAGCCGCGGGCTCACAGCGCGCGGAGTCCAGGTTCGATCGTGACCGCCTCGCCCCGACGCTGGCGGAGCGGGTACGGTGATCGCCATGCCCGACCTCCTCGAACCCCGCACCGACGTGCGCGTCGTTCTCCTGGCCCCCTTCATCCACTCCTATCGGGTGCCCCTGTTCGAGGAGCTGGGCAAGCGCGTCAACGACCTGCACATCCTGGTCTCCACGATTCTTCGTCCCCGTGATCGGCGGCCGGCGGAATGGAGTCGGCTTGATGTCGAGGTCCAGCATCGGCTGAGCGTGCAGCGCGTGCGCAGGCACCCGGGCGGCTTCGACGAGCCGTTCGCAATCCACGTGCCCTATGACACGCTGTGGCGGCTCTTGAGATACCGCCCCGACGTGGTCATCGCGCACGAGATGGGGCCCAGGACGTTGCAGGCGATCCTTTACAAGCTCCTCGATCGCCGCTGCCGGGTGATCGTCTGGGCGACTGTCTCGGAGCGCAACGAGCGGGGACGCGGCCGGTTGCGCGAACTCGCGCGTCGTTGGATCCTGCGCCACGCCGACGCGGTCCTGGTCAATGGGGCCAGCGGCGAGCGGTACATTCGGGGGTTCGGCGTCCCTGTGGCAAGGCTGTACCACGTGCCCTACACGGCGGCGACCGGTGCTCCCGAGCATCCACCAGCACGGAGGGAGGGCCTCCCGCAGCGGCTGCTGTACGTGGGTCAACTCGCCGAACGGAAGGGTCTGCGACCCTTCGTCGACGCGCTGTCGACCTGGGCGCGCGAGCATCCCGACCGTGAGATGGAGTTCCGCCTGGTCGGCCGCGGCCCCCTGCGCGATGAGGTCGCCTCGCTAGCCCTGCCTCAGAACCTGGCGGTCCGCCTGCTGGACGCGATACCCAATGACCAGCTCCCCGACGTCTACGCCGCGGCGGACGTCTTCTGCTTCCCGACGCTGTCAGACGAGTGGGGAGTCGTCGTCAACGAAGCGTTGACGGCCGGTGTGCCCGTTCTGGGCAGCGTGTACAGCCAAGCGGTCGAGGAGCTGATCACGGACGGGGCGACGGGATGGCTGTTCCGCCCCGATGACACCAGCGACATGCGCCGGGCCCTCGATGCGGCCCTGAGCACGCCGCGCCAGCGGTTGTGCCGGATGGGTCGCCGAGGACAGTTGTCCATCCGGATGCTGTCACCGGACAGGATCGCTGGCCGCATCGCCCAGGCAGTGGCTGACGTGGCTCCACCGTCGGCGGGTTCGTGAGATGGGCGACGACATGCCGATGCGCCTTCCCAACCTCATCGTCGCCGGCGTGGGCAAGAGCGGGACGACCTCGCTGTTCTCATACCTCGCACAGCATCCCAACATCTGCGCTTCGACGAAGAAGGAACTCAACTATTTCACCAGTCGCGACGCGGTGACTGGCGAGCTGGCGCCGATCGAGTCCTATGCCGGCTTTTTCTCACACTGTGCACAGAACCATGCCTTCAGACTTGAGGCTTCGCCGTCATACTGCTATGGCGGCACGGCGGTGATCACCGCGCTGCGTGACACGCTGCGTGATCCCCGGATTGTCATGATCATCCGGGAGCCCACGTCACGGCTGTGGTCCGCGTTCACCTATCTCAAGAGCATGGGTGTCATCGCACCCAACATGACATTCGATTCATATGTCGACCACTGCGAGCAGGCCTACCATGTCCGTAGACCGAATGGGAGCCACACACCGCTGTCCGTCGGCTTCTACATCGACTGGCTGCCGGAATGGCTCGACATGTTCGGGGACGACTGCTGCCTGCTGTTCGCTGACGACCTGTTCGCCGATCCCCGAATGGTCGTGCAGCGCGTCTGTGAGTGGCTGCGCCTGTCCACCGATTCCGTGAGCGACCTGGACTACCAGGTTCGAAACGATACGATCCAGCCGCGCAGCCATGCTCTTGCCAAGCTGACATTCAGAACCAAGGATCTGTCCCAGCGCTGGCTCAGCGGCCACCCTGCGGTTCGAGCCAAGTTCCGGGATGCCTACCGCGCGATGAATGCGCGTCCGCTCACCGCGGCGTTGAAGCCGAGAGACCGCCAGCGGGTCGCCGCGCTCTACCGCGAGCCGAACGCGAGGCTGGCCCGGGACCTGAGTCGACGCGGCTATCGCTACCTGCCACCATGGTTGGGCAACCAGCACCAGGGAGACCCGGGCTCGCGGCTGGGCGGTGCGGCCGCGGACCATCGACACGACGGACCTTCGCAATGACCGAGACGCACGCAGTGACCGAGACGCGAGTCCCGCCGCCAGTGGCCCTGCCGACCGTCATCGTGACCTCGGTGATCCGGTCCACCTCTCAGGGGCAGAGCCACGGCGGTGTCTATCTCATCGATCTGACGACCGGCACGAGCGAGCTGGTGCTCGACTGGCACACCTCCGACATCGACTGGGAGGGTCGCGGCGGCGACCGCGGCCTGCGAGGCATCACATTCCACGACGACTGCGTGTACCTGGCCGCCAGCGACGAGATACTGATGTACGACCCGAGCTTCAACCGGGTGGGATCCTTCACCAACCCGTACCTCAAACACTGCCACGAGATCGACGTCGACGGCGACAGCCTCTACGTGACGAGCACAGGGTTCGACAGCGTGTTGCGCTACGACCTGTCAGCCCACCGCTTCGTCGACGGGTTCTTGGTGCGCTACCAGGGGCTGCAGCGGGCGTGGCAGAAGGCCCTGCGAAAGACCGGCAGCAGCCGCCTGGCCGATCTCGTCCCGCCGAAGCCGACACTGCGTTGGTTCGACCCCAACCAGCCCGACGGCCCGGCCGCCTTCGACACCTGCCATCTGAACAGCGTCACCGCCAGCGCCGGCCACGTGTTCGTGGCCGGCCGGAAGCTGCCGTGGCTGTACGAGATCGTCGACGGTCGGTTGAGCACATATGCGACGGTCGCGCTGGAAACGCACAACACCCGACCGTTCCGGGACGGCGTCCTAATGAACGACACCGATGCGGACGCGGTCCGCTACGCGACCCGGGACGGGGATACGCACCTGTCCGTGCCGATCGCCTCGTATCCCGACGCGGAGCTCAAGAACCTGCATCTTGCCGCTGGTAGAGCCCGCCAGGCCTTCGGCCGCGGCCTGACGGTGCATGCGGATCGCTACCTGATCACGGGCTCCTCGCCAGCCACCATCTCGGTCTTCGACCTCGTGGCGCGGCGGCTGATCAAGACCGTCAACCTCACCATGGATGTGCGCAACGCTGTTCACGGGCTGGAGGTCTGGCCATTTGCGCCGCCCCATCGAGTGTCGGAGGAGCTGCGGCCCGGCGGCACCACAGCACGAACCACAACCGAAGCTGACCCGAGGGTACCGTGAGGCCCCAGCGCCGCCTCACAGCCCGCTGCGGCTGGTTTGACGGTCCTGAACACTGCGCCAGGACGCCGCGGCAGCCAACCCTGTGACGACTCCCTGGTCGTCGCCCGCCTGCCAGGTAGCGAACCAGATCACCTGCATGAGCACCAGGATGAACAGCGACTCCTGGGTGAGCAGGCGCCCGGGTGCAGCCAGCCGGACCGGCGAGCTCCACCGGGTTGGGAGCAGGTTGCGCAACGCGATGCCGAGCACGGCGGACATCGCTGCGACGCCCACGAGACCGGTCCGCAACAGCGTCTGCAGGTAGAAGCTGTGCGGCGAGGAGTCCACCGTGTACAGCTGTCCCTGGCCTGTGAGCACCTCCCGTTCGTAGCCGCTCCCCATGGGGCGCCCCAGCAGCCACTCGGACGCCTTCGCCGGGCCGTTGTCGGTCAGCAGGGACACCCAGCCCTCAACCCGCCAGGAGAACGTGTTGGTGTTCACCGCTGACTGGGCGACGTCCTGTGGGCCGGCGGTGGTGTCAGGGAGCGAGAAGAACACGACGGCGCCGACGACTGCGGCGAGGGCCAGAAGCGGGCGGACGCTACCACCCAACCCACGGCGGCGGAGCACGAGAACCACGAAACCACCAAGCATCGCCAGCCACACGGTGCGCCGGTTGAGCAGCGTCACCATAACCAGCAGGACCGCGGCCAGACGCCGCTGCCAGGGGGTGGCCAGCTTGTCGAGCCACTGCGGCATCAAGAAGAACAGGGCATGGGCGAGGAAGAATGTCTGGGGCCCGCTGAGCACGCGGATGGGCGCGTCGTAGCTTGCGGTGATGAGGTCCGGCTGCACACCGGTCAGGACACCCGCCCAGCGGATGAGCACGGCGACCCCAACCATCGCGGCCGCGGCGACGAACACCTTGGCGACCCGGTCGAGCCGGTCGACCGCGCCGTTGAAGGTGGCACAGTACGCGGCCATCCCGAAGTAGCCGAGGAAGGGCCGGAACTCGTTCACGGCGGCCTGCACCCCAAACGCCGTCACGCCACGGGCAAGGGACAGCACGCACAGAACCACGATCAGCAGCAGCAGCCGCAGCGAGACCGTCCACCGACGCAAGCGCAGGCAGCGGGCGACGGCAGCCGCCAAGATGATCGTGAAGACGGCGTCGGCCACGAAGACATTGAAGCTGCCCAGCGACACACCGAAGAACACCCCTGGCAGGGCGATCCTGATGGCGAAGACCCCCAGCACCAGCGCGACGCCGATCTCGACGCGGCGGATCACCACGTCCAGGATCACGAGGCCGACGACCCCGGCCAGGCCGAGGACGGCGGCCAACGCGAGGCCCGTCATGCGTTCCGGCCCACGACCAGGCGGGCGGTACGGGCCACCCACACCCGGTCCGCGCGCAGCACCCCTACGGCACGCAGCCGCATCGCCAGCTGGGAGCGGATCTGCGAGAAGGGGTTGAAGCGGACCGCAAGCACCAGCGCCGTGGTTCCGGCCGCCACCTCTCCAGCGAATACGACCCCCAGAGGAACACCGGAGGAGATCAGCAGCCAGCGTGCCCCGGCGACGAGGCCGGCTACCACGAGGCTGCCGACCAGGGCGGGGACATACGCGCCCAACACGTCCCGTCCGGTAAGGCCGACGACGCCACGGGCGAGCAGCAGGAAGGCGAGGTGCCGAGCGACCTCGCTCAACAGCAACGCGATCGCGAACGCCTCGATGCCGAAGCGCGCGGCTACGAGCAGCATGCCCGCCAGGCCCACCAGGGAGCCGGCCTGGATCGCCATGTTACGGTTGAGTTCCGCGCGAGCCTCGCAGAGAACCTGCGTCATGTGGGTCAGGATGCTCATCCCCGCGCCGACCGCGAACCACGGCACGAGCTGCGCCGCGACACTCCACCGGTCGCCCAGGAACACCTCGACGAACTCGACCGCCGCGACGGCCAGTCCGGCACACGTAGGAAGCAGCACCATGGCTCCGAGCCCCAGAACCGAGATGAACCCGCGGCGCAGCCGATCGGGGTCGTCCTGGATGCTGCTGAAGCTGGGGAACAGCACCACCGACAGCGAGTTGGACAGGAAGCGGTTCAGTGGCAACAGCACCAGCTGGTAGCCCCGACTGTACTGACCCAGAAGCGCCGCTCCCATGAAGCGAGCGACGAAGAACGTGTCGAGGTTCTTGCCGACGAACTCCATGAGGCGCAGCATTGACACCCGCGCGCCGAAGCTGTAGAGGGCCTTGAACGGCCGGACCGCCCACAACGGCCGCAGCGGATGACGGGACCGCCGGTACAACAGCACCAGGTTCACGGCACCAGTGGTCAGGCTGTTGCCGACCAGCGCCCACACGCCGGCGCCCGCCAGCAGGAGCCCGACGCCGACAACGAGGCTGGCGGCGTTCGCGATCACATGCACGACCGCCAGCTCACGGAAGCGCAGCTGCCGGCGCAGCAGAGCATGGCTGGTCATGGCCAGGCCGGTCAGGACGAAGCTGACCCCAAGGACGCGGAGCAGACCGACGACCTCCGGCTGCGGGTCTGAGAACACCGCGGCCCCGACCCACGGAGCAGCCACCCAGAGGACACCGAAGCACAGGAGCCCCGTCACCAGCCCCGACGTCGCACTAGCCCGCACGTCGTCGTCGGTGATCTCCTGCCTTTGCACCAGCGCATGAGCGACACCCATCCGCGAGAAGAACATGCCGAACTGGACGGTCAGTGCCGCGACCGCCATCAGCCCGAAGACCTCCGTGGGCAGCAGCCGCGAGCTCAGGCTCACCCAGACGAGTTGGATGAGCGCGTTGCCGATCGCATCGACGTACGACCAGCGCAACCCGGCGAACGTGGTGTGCGACAGATTCGGTCCAGCCTGCGGCCGGCGGTCGGCGCTGCCGGTCACACCTGCGCTCCAGAGCGGGTGACCGGATGGACGGGGCACCCCACGGGCAGTGCCGGCGGTGTCGATGCGCGATCGTGGCAGGCGGTCGTCATCTGGTCCCCCGTGGCCCTGCCCACATCCATGCCCCCTCCACGCTCGCCACGGCTGGGATCAGCGCCGGACAGCGCAACCTGATCACCTGCCGCCGCGGCCACCGACCTGGCTCGGCCCGCAGGTTCGAGCGAGGCGGCGCTGGTCCCATGCTAGCCGGGTCCGGGGCAGACCTCCCCACGGCGAGGACGGAGGTGGGACCACCTGCTCACCCATCGCGCGGGTAGGGCCAGACCTCGCCCTCCATCTGGGCGAACATCAGGTTCACGCCGGGATAGATGCCGTGCTCCCCGCCGGCGATCCAGCCCTGCCCGCTACGGGGCTTCTCGGGCAGCGGTGGGGTCCCGGGCAGCGACCTCATGTAGATGGCCTTCACGTAGTCGTCCCGGTAGTAGACGTTGGCGTGCAGCACCGTCCATTCGCTGGCGCGGTCGATTCCCACCATGTCATCGCGTGAGCGGATGCGCTTCGCAGGGTCGGTGCAGCCGTCACAGCCGTAGCGGACCGGCCGACTGAGCTCATCGACGTAACGCACCTGTTGCCGCAGCGTGGTGTGCAGCGTCTTCGGGCCCCCCGGGGTGCCCTCTCGGTTCGGGACCGAGCCGGCGGTGTCTCGGGTGCCCACGGTGGTCCCGTACTCGTACACGCTGGTGTCACCGGCGCGCGCGATATGATCGGCGATCACCAGTGTCGCACCGAGATTCTCCATCCCGTATTTCCATCCCGTGGTGTGCCCGGTGTTGCCCGGCCACCGGTAGAAGTCGGCGATCGCCCCCTCGGGGTACACCCCCACCTTCAGGAACTCGCGCACCCAGCGACGGCCGTAGCCGATCATCTCGTCGTCGCCGACGAGGATGCCGGCGAGCACCGGGATGCGCACCAGCCGGGGGACGTGGTTGTTGTAGCGGAGCTGTGCTCGGCGGGCTTGCGGACCGCCTGACCAGATCACGCGCGAGTGACGTCCGTCGGCGGTCTCGGCCGCGAGGCTGGGGGTGCCGTCCGGGTTCCACAACCCCTCACGACGGAGATCCACCTGGGGCATATACCACTGCGCGGCCGCGGTGATCCAGTCCAAGAACCGCCGTCTGTCGCTGGCGGACCACAGGCCCGGATCCGCGATCTGGCTGTAGTCGTAGGCGAAGATCAGCTTGGTCAGCCACGCGGATATCTGGTAGGCGGGATGATAGCCCGTACCAGATTGATCACGGCAGTAGCGACTCGTCTCAGCGAAGTCGTTGTACTTCGAGTCCGCCGTCTCCAGCAGGACTTCCCTGACCGCTGTCAGGATCGCCTCCGCTTCCGCTGGCTGAGCCACCATCGCGTAGAACGCCGCGTCCCGTATGGGTTCCGGCGACCCCTCCTGGCCCTTCGAGCCTGGCACCCCCTCAAGGCTCGTTGGCCAGGTGTCCGCATTGATGATGCAGCCTGGGTAGCCATGGGTCGGGCCGTTCCACACATACTCGCCGGGGTCGCGGACGAACTTGTCTTTCTCGCGGACGATCCGGTCCCAGTCCCCTGGCGAGTTCGGGATCGCGTCACCCTGCGTCCGATACGGGCCGGCGCGAGCGCGGCGACGCCACTCGGCCAGCTCCGCCTCTGTCACGTGCAGCCCCAGTCGGACGGACGGTTCCGGTGTCGGGTCCCTCCGGGTCGTCTCCGTTGGATCCGGTGTCGGCGCCGAAGCCGGACGCGCCCTGGGAACCGACCCGGTCTCGTCAGCCGCGGTACCGACGCTCGGCGCCACGTCCGTCCTCACCGCGGCCACGAGGATCAGCCCGATCAGCGCGAGCACCGCGGCGCAGCGGCGCCCGCCGCCGCTTCCACGGACCCGCTGGGCCACGTCCAACATCCGGAGCAGCCTCCCTGCGGCATGGATCGCCTCGTGGGGCGCAGACGACACGGCTCCACATGTCTCGGCGCCGGTCCGGACGGCTCGGTCCCGCACCGTCGTCCCAGCGTGCACCTGGTGTGCGAGCCGCCATCGCAGAGTCTACCGCGGTTCGCCGCTGGCGTCCGCGACCACCCAGACGACACCCACGAGCTCACCCGTGCGGCAGGCTTGTGCGAGACGGCGCTGGTCCGTGCTCGGGCCTCGAGTTCGCGTCCGGGACATATCTTGGTCCGCGAAGCCGATTTCGGCCAGCTGACCGGGAGGTTGGAGAATGCCCAAGAAGCACAGGTGCCGCCGTGTTCGTCGTGGCCATACGATCGCCGCCGACCCCGAAGCCACCCATGCCGCGGTATGGACCACCGCGTGAGCGGGGCGCCGACGGTGTCGATCGTCGTCATCTTCTTCAACGACGGAACGTTCCTGGAGGAGGCCATCACCAGCGCGCATCGCCAGACGTTCGGCGACTGGGAGCTGATCCTCGCTGACGACGGCTCGACAGACGAGTCGACGGCCATCGCCCGCCGACATGCCGAGGCGCGTCCAGACCGCGTCCGCTATGTCGAGCACGAAGGGCATGTGAACCGCGGGATCAGCGCCACCCGCAATCTCGGCACCGCTCACGCCGCGGGTCGCTACATCGCGTTCCTTGACTCCGACGACGTCTGGCGCCCCAACAAGCTCACCGAGCAGCTGGCGCTCCTGGAGGCGCAACCCGAGGTCGGCCTTGTCTTCGGTGCCTCCACGTACTGGTGGAGCTGGTCCGAAGGCGGGAGAACCGACCGCGACATGCCGATCGGCGCGGCGCAGGACGTCGTGCATCAGCCGCCTAGCCTCGTCACCGTCCTCTACCCACTGGGAGCTGGGACGTCGCCCTGTCCGTCGTCGTGCATGGTGCGGCGCTCCGAGTACGAGCGCATCGGTGGTTTCGAGGAGCACATGCCAGGCCTGTACGACGACCAGGGGTTCCTGGCCAAGGCGTACCTGGAGACCCCCGTCTACGTGTCCAGCCGGTGCTGGGACCTGTACCGGCGACACCCGGGGGCGGTCACCCTCAGCACGTCGCGGGCCCAGTACGACGAGGTACGGCGCTACTTCCTCGCATGGTACGAAGCGCAGCTACGCGAACGGGGCATCCAGGACCGTGCGATCTGGGCTGCCCTGCGACGTGCCGGGTTGCCCTACCGGCACCCCTGGCTGGCTGCGACACACCGCGGGCTGGCCAGCCTGCTGACCCGAGCACGACGGTCCGCCGATCCGCGGTGAGCGTCCTAGTCGTTCTGGAGTCACTGGCGCTTCGGCGTCGGGAGCGCCTCGATGAGCAGGGAGCGGCGCGTGTCCGAACGCCAACCTGAGATCAAGACCGTGGCGCTGCTCATGTGGGGCGACTTGTTCGAGGACTTCCACGACACCATCGGCGTCTCGCTCGAGCACTTCAGGACCGCGTACACGGGCACGTGGCTGTTCGGCTATGTCGATGCCCTCGCCGCGGCGGGGGTGCGCACCGTCCTTGTGCACGTGTCCGAGCGGGTCGAGGCGACCGAGCGGTTCATGCACGTGCCGAGCGGTACCCCCGTCTGCATTCTGCCCGCGCCGAGACGCCATCGCCTGGTGAGAGCTATCGGTCGGCGGCTGCCACGCAGGAAGGTGGCTTCATCCGTGGCTTCCTACCTGTCGCTGCCCGCCTGGCGCTTCATCAAGGAGTTACGCAACAGGGAGCAGACGCCGTGCTCACGCAGGAGTACGAGCACGCGCGCTTCGACCTCTGCGTGCTTCTCGGTCGCCTCGCGAGGCGGCCGGTCTTCGCGACCTTCCAGGGTGGGATCGAGCCTCACAGCCGCCTCGAGCGGCCGATACGGCCGTTCACCATCCGCGCCTGCGCGGGCGTCGTCATCGCATCAGGCGTCGAGCGGGAGCGGGTGCGGAGGGCCTACAGGCTCCCACCCGACCGGATCGCCGCCATACCCAACGCCATCGACGTCGCCGGCTACCAGCCCACGGAGCGTTCCACCGCGCGACGGCTGCTGGGTATCGGGGACGCGACCAGGGTCGCCGAGTGGCACGGGCGAGTTGAGGTGCACCGCAAGGGTCTTGACGTGCTGCTCGACGCCTGGGCGATCCTCTGCAACCAGCGTCCCCTCGAGGAGCTGCTCCTGCTGCTGGTCGGGACAGGCCGGGACGCGGCGGAACTCCGCAGGCGCATCGACGCGCTCGGTCTGGACAGCATTCGCTGGCGGGACGAGTACGTGTCCGACCGCGCCGAACTCAGCCTGTATCTCTCGGCGGCCGACGTCTACGTGCTGGCGTCGCGCCACGAGGGCTTCCCCGTGGCGCCTATTGAGGCGATGGCTGCGGGTCTCCCCGTCGTCTGCACCGACGCGCCAGGGGTGGCGGATATCCTGGACGGTGAGCTCTCAGGGGGGATCGTCGTCCCTCGCGAGGATCCCAGGGCGCTCGCCGAGACGCTCGGCGGCCTCCTCGAAGACGGGCAGCGACGCACGGAGATGGCGTTGCGAGCCCGGAAGCGAGCCGCGGACCGGTACTCGCTGGAGTCCGTCGGCGCGCAGCTGAGAGACTGCTTCTTCCCGGTGAGCACGCACGGTCGGACCAGCCCTGACCAGCGGTTCCGCGGCTTCCCCTGACCCGAGCGCTCGTGGCGCGGCAAGACCGCCCAGCACTATGCTGCCCCTGGCCGCGGCCTCAGCCGCCGCTGTCAGCCATGTCCCGCCGGCGATAGGAGTCGTGTGCGGTACTTCGAGATGGTCGGGCTCCCGGGAGCGGGCAAGACGACGCTCATCAAGTCCATCGACACCGACCTCGGCGTGGTGCCCATCAGGCGGCTGATCACCTCGAGGAGTCGCGGATCAGCGCTGCGTCGGTACCGCCAGATCTGGTGGCGCATGCCCAAGCGCCTGCAGCTGCACGTCCTCGAGCGCCTCCCTCCGGATGCCAAGGACGCCGCGTCGTTCATCGTGAGGCATCCACGGCTGCACCAGGTGGTGCTGACCGCCAGCGAGAGCATCCCGGACCCCACAGACAGGGAGCTGGGCGTCGCATTGCTATTCGAGACCTGGTCCTACTACGGCTATTCCGAACGCGTCTGCTCCACCGGCGAGGCCGTCCTCTTCGACGAGGGGATCTGGCAACGCCTGATCTTCCTCCTTGCGCTCGTGCCCGACCAGCCAGCCGACGAGTTCCTCGCCATGGCCCTCGAGACGGTGCCACCGCTCGACGGGGCGATCCTCCTCGACCTTCCCCTCAAGGTGGCCGTCGAGCGCGTCACCCTGCGACGGGATGGGTTCATGCAGACCGGGCTCATGGATCGCATGGCGTCCCTCTTGGAGCGCACCATCGACGGTCTGGAAGCCGCGGGCGTTCCGATGATCGGCCTTCCCGCGGAACGTCCGTCGCGTGAGTCACTTCGTGACGTCAGGACGTTCCTGGGCAACCAGATGAAGGCATGAACCACGCCAGCCGCGACCCGGAATAGCGGCCAGGACCAGCCAGGGCGGGACGACCGCGGGGCGACGCTCAAGTGGCACACTTGCCTGGGCC
>JACDBB010000051.1 GCA_013695145.1 Euzebyales bacterium | reverse complement strand
GGCGCCGACGAACAGCACCAGCCCGGTCCCGATGGCGACGAGCACGTCGGTGCGCCGCTCCAGACCGGCTGCCAGCTTCTTGGCCTTGACTCCGTCCTTGAGGCTCTTGCGGTTCGCGGCCCCGAAGGTGTCCTCCATCGTGGACTCCAGCGAGTAGGACTGGACGACCTTGATGGCGCTGAGGGACTCGCCGGCGGTGGAGGCCAGGTCGCCCTCGATCTTGCGCTGCTTGCGCGCGACCGCGGAGATCCTCTGGGTCATCCGCGACGCGGTCACGCAGAACAGCGGGAAGCCCGCGAGCGCGACCAATGTGAGCGGGAGGTCGATCCACAGCATCACGCCGACCATGCCGACGAGCGTGATGACGTTGCCCGCCAGCGGCAGGGCCGCCGTGACGGTCACCTCCTGCAAGCGGCCGATGTCGCCGGTCAAGCGGGTGATGAGGTCGCCGCCGCGGGAGGCGTCGTGGTAGCCCAGGTCGAGGCGCTGCAGGTGCCGGTAGAGGCGGGCGCGCAGGTCGGTGAGGATGCGGTTTCCCGCCAGCGCGAACGTCACGGTGGACGCGTAGGAGGCGCCAGCCCGGACCGCGGTGAGCGCCACGATCCCGACCGCCGACGCGATCAGCAGGGTCATCGGGTCGAGCGCGTCGGCCCAGCCGATGCCGGTGGCTGCGGTGTCGGGATCGGGTTGGATCACCCGGTCGAGGACGAACTTGAGGGGCCAGGGCTCGAGCAGGCGCAGCGCGACCTCGGCGAGCAGCGCGAACAAGCCGGCGCCGATCAGGGGCGCCTGGCCGCGCACGTCGCGCCTGAAGCGGATCAGCACGCGCCCGAGGCTGGGCAGAGCGGCGCGGAGCGTCGTCGTGGTGGCGGCGCCGGCTGGCATCCTGGTCGCCATCTACGCCACCCCCTTCGCGGGCAGGATCTCCGTGGACGGCGCGGGGGCGTCGCCGGCCGCGAGGGTCAGGATGCGGTCCACGACCCGGTCCCAGGTGTGGTGGCGGATCACGTGAGCGCGGCCGGCGTGCCCCATGCGGGTCCGCAGGAGAGGGTCGCGCCGCAGGGTCGCGATGGCCGCGGCCAGCTCGGCGGGGTCGCCCGGCTCGACGAGCAGCCCGGTCACGCCGTCGCAGATCACGTCGGGCACCTGGCCCACGCGGCTGGCGACGACGGGCACCCCGGCCGCCAGGTACTCGTAGACCTTGAGCGGGGAGAAGTAGTCGTCCTGGCGCGGCGGGTACGGCGCGACCGCGATGTCGGTGGCAGCCAGCAGCGCAGGCACCTCGGCGGGTTCGACCGAGCCGGTGAAGGTGACCTGATCGGCGATCCCGGCGGCTGCCGCGGCGTTGGCCAACGTCTGCCGCAGCGGGCCGTCGCCGACCACGAGCAGGCCCAGGTCGTGCCCGTCGGCCGCGGCCGCCAGGCGGCGGAAGGCCTCGAGCAGGACGTCGGTCCCGTGCCAGGGCTTCAAGGTTCCCACGAAGCCCACGGTCACCGCGGACCGGCTGGCGGCCGGCGCACGGGGAGCGAACCGTCCCGGGTCCACACCGTTGGGAACGACATGGACGGTCTGCGTCGCGCGGATCCGACGGCGCACCCACCTGGCCACGCCGGCCGAGACGGCGATGCGCGCGGTCGCCGCGCCGAGGACCGTCCTGGCGACCCGCTCGGCCGCGGCCCGGTCGACGAGGTCGCGGTGCGCGGCCTGCTCGTCGATCAGCGGTGCGTTGACCTCGAGCACACCGGGGATCCCCGCGCCGCAGGCGTAGGCCATGCCGGCGTGGCCCCACAGCGCGTAGCGCTCGTAGACCAGGTCGAAGAGGCCGGCGGCGTGGAGCCGGTCGCGCAGCCGGTCGTTCGCCGCCATGAGCGACCGCTCGCGGCGGGCTTGGTCACGGTCACTGGGGCGTCCGAGGTCGTGGACCGCCAGGTCGGCGAGGTCGGGAGGCGGCCTCCCCCCGACACGTGCGACGAACAGCTCGACGACCTCGCCCCGCCGGCGCAGCGCCCGGACGACCTCCTGAGCGTGGACGGACGCGCCCTTTCGTCCGAACACGCCGACTCCGGGGTCGGTGCAGACGTAGGCGACGCGCATCAGGCGCGCACCTCCACAGGGGCCGGGAGCTTCACGGCCGCACCGGCGGGTTCGGGCTGGCTGGTCGCCATGGCCTCGGCGAACAGCTCGCGCAACCGGGAGGTCTGGGCGCGCACGTCGAAGTCCGCCTCGATCATTGCCCGCCCCCGCTCCGCCAGCCGGACGCGCAGGTCCGGGGCCGCGAGCAGCTGTGCCAGCGCCTCGGCCAGCGTGGCTGGGTCGTGCTGAGGCACCATCAGACCGGTGACGCCGTCGACGAGGACCTCGGGTATCCCGGTCACGTCCGTGGAGACGCACGGCGTGCCCAGCGCCATGGCTTCCAGCAGCACGGTGGGGAGCCCGTCACGGTTGCCGTCGGCGCCGATGACGCACGGCGCGGCGAACGCGGCGGCGCTGGCGATGAGCTCCTTCACACGGCGCTGGTGAAGGGCGCCGGTGAACTCCACCGTGCCCCCGAGGTTCAGGGCAAAGGCCCGCTCCCGCAGCCGGGTCTCCTCATCCCCTGTCCCGACGATGACGCAGCGGGCATGCACGCCGCGCTCGGACAGCAGCGCCATGGCGTCCAGCAGGTCGGCGAAGCCCTTCTTCTCGATCAGCCGGCCGACGGCGACGACCACCGGCGGACGGTCCGCGGGGGACGAGTAGGCGAACGCGCCGAGGTCCAGCCCGTTGTAGACGCGCTCCACCCGGTATGCGGCGGGTCCGTACGTCTCGCGCAGGTGGGCGAGGTTGAAGTCGCTGACCGTCACCGCCCGCTGCGCGTCGCCGAGCTTGCGGCGCAGGTCGGTGGGGTCGACCGACTCGTGGAAGATGTCCTTGGCGTGCGCGGTGAACGTGTAGCTGATCCCGGCCACCTTGGCGGCCAGGCGCGCCACGGTGGTCGCCGACGAGCCGAAGTGGGCGTGCAGGTGACGGATGCCGCGCGCGCGCACCAGAGCGGCGAGCTCAAGGGCCTGCAGCGCGTCCTGCACATCCTCGCGGAGCAGGTCGTCCAGGTGGGCGTCCACGTCCGGCAGCTTGGCTCGGGCGGCGGCCAACTGCTCCCACACCCCGGCGCCCCGTGGAACGCGCGCGCCCAGGTAGGTGACCGCAGCCTGCACCTCGGCCAGCGCCGGGTGAAAACGAGGGTCCGCCGGTGGCCGCAGCGAGAACAGGTCCAGCGGCTGGCCCGCGGCCTCGTGGGCCAGGATCTCGTTGACGATGAAGGTCTCGCTGAAGCGGGGGTACACCTTCATCACGTACCCGACGCGTGCGGGGCGCTCAACAGGCACGGTCGAGCCCCCCTCGAACGCCGAAGAGCCCCGGGGCTCCCGTGAGCGACGCCACCAGACCTGGCAGCCGTGCGAGACCTTCGAGGTCCACCGCTTTCCCTGGCCGATCGGCGCGACGGGGGCGTGTGGCCGTGACAGCGCCTGCGATCCAGCGGGTGAGCGCCGCGGGTGAGGCATCGTCGGGGTGCAGCGCGTCGACGAGCCCGAGCTCGGCCAGCCGCGCGGCGCGGACGAGCTGTTCCAGCCGCGGCTCCACCCTGGGCACCAGCAGCGCGGGCACGCCGGCGCACATGAGCTCGACCGCCGTGTTGTAGCCCGCCATCCCCACCACGGCGCGGGCGTTGGCCACCAGGGGGCCCGGGTCGGCCGAGAACCGCATGACGCGCAGGCGGTCGGTGGCGGCGGCGCGGCGCTCGAGATCCTGCCGGGCCGCGTCGGGCATGTAGGGACCGCACAGCAGGACGCCGACGACCCCATGGGGCATGCGGGCTTCGGCGAACGCCGCGCCCAGCGCGTAGCCATCCTGGCCACCCCCGACAGCGCACAGCACGTAGGCGTCCGCGGGCGGGGGCAGGTTCCCGTGCGACGCGAGACGGCCCGGCCCTCCGAGGTAGCCGGTGAAGGTCACCTTGCGTGCGACCGCGTCGGGCAGGCCGTAGGCCAGGACGGGGTCGTACACCCGGCGGTCGCCGTACACCCACACCTGGTCGTAGTAGCGCTCCACGGCCTCCGACGTCCGGTCCTGCGCCCACTCGCGTCGGGCGGCCGTGGGGGCATCGAGCACGTCACGGAGCCCGAGGACGACCCTGGCGTCATCCCGCGCCGCGAGCGCCGCGAGGGTGGGCTCCAGCTCGGAGAAGGACCCGCGGGCGACCTTGTCGACGATCAGCACGTCAGGCGCGAACGCGGTGACGGCCGCCTCGATGGTCGCGGACCGCAGCGCGACGACCTCCTCGAGGGACAGGTGCAGCGATTCGGCGGCGTACGTTCCGTCGACGTCCTTGCGCAACGCCGGCAGGGTCACGCAGTCGGCGGCCGGCGGGAGGGCGAAGAGCCGCAGCTGGATGGCACCGCTCAACAGCAGGATGGCCGGGGCGTCGTCGCCGCCGGCGAGCGCCTCGGCGATCATCAGGTTGCGGCGCAGGTGCCCGAGGCCCTGTGTGTCGTGTGAGTACAGCGCCACGCGTCGTCGGCGGCGGACCCTTGGGGGCGGGAAGGCGATCCGGGGGGCGAGGGTCACGGCGGGGTCCTAGAGAGAGGAGAGCCTGTGGTGCGGTCGTTCAGAGTCTCGTCATCCACCGTTAGGCGAACGTTAGGCCGGCATGAGAACTCGTTCATGATCGGGACTGCCCTGCAACGCGAGCGGCGCCGACCCCGAGACGGGGTCGACGCCGCTGGCTGGGGGGTGGAGGTGGTCTAGCTGTCGACCGACGACGGGCTGTCGGGCGACGCGGGAGAGTCAGGGCTGTCGGGCGACGCGGGAGAGTCAGGGCTGTCGGGCGCAGGCGCAGGGGCGGGCGCAGGGGCGGGCTCCGGCGC
>JACDBB010000216.1 GCA_013695145.1 Euzebyales bacterium | reverse complement strand
GGAGCCCAGCGCGGTCGCCTTGGGCAGCGACTCGAGCCCTGCGAACACCGCGAGCGCGGTCGCGACGCGCTGCTGCCGCTCGGGAGGGCGTTTGGGAACGCTGAGGACAGACAACTCACGTGCGCGGTGGTCACGACCGGGTTCGCTGAGTTGTACGCCTGGGCTCGTGACCTCGGCACGATCGAGATGGTCGGGTGCGAGGGCTGTCCGCCCACGGGGGGAGCCCACGTCTGCCACTGAGTGTCACTCTCGCCCCGCACCGCCGAACACCACGTCGCCGACATCTACACCCAAGCTCGGGGTGACCAGCCGCGCCACCGCCGCGATGTTCGCCATGCACCACGACCTGCTCACCTGAACGAGCGGAGATGCTTCGGGTAGGAGTTCAGTCGGGGCGTCGGTCGCGCAACTCGTCCTGGAGTGACTCCAGGTACGGCAGCGCTCGGACGTCTTTGTCGCGGCCTGCCGCCCGCTTCGAGTCGATCACGTCATCCAACGACGCGACACGGACGTTCACGTCGGCTGCGATCGTGATCTCACTGGCGCCCTCAGCCCACCCTGTGTACCCGTCGAGCGGTCCCGCTGGGCGAAAGGTGAGGTCGAGATCGCCGAAGGGCGTGGTCAGGTTCAGCATGAACGGCATCGCGGCGAGGAACGCGCCGTCGATCCGAGTCTGGACCGCCTCGCCACCAGTCCGGATCCGGGCGCCCAAGGCAGTGAGCGCAGCACCGAGCCGATCCAGGTTGTCGGCGTCGCGGGCCGCACGATGTCCAGGTCGTCAGTCGGCAGGGGCGAGCCGTGGACGGCCGCCGCGAACCCGCCGACGAGCACGTACCGGACGCCGTGCGCGTTCAGCTCCCGACAGATCCGACGTGGATCGAATGTCACGCGTTCGGGCGGGCAGCAGCGCCTGCGGAGTCATGCATCGCATTCCACGTCGCTACGACCTGGATCAGCCGGTCCACACGCTCCGCCGGGGTCATGCGCAGCAACTCGCGGACCGCCGCACGGTCCACGCCCCGTTCGTCCTCAAGCGGAACCGTGTGATCCATGCCGTACATGCTATCGCCGCATGTCGTTCTCGACGTCCGGTCTCTTCGGCTAGCGCTAGCGCACGGCGGCGGCGCTGGCGCTGCGCCCCTGCCTCAGCTTCTGGTACACGGTGGCCATGGCGAGGACCTTGTGCCTCGCGGGGTGTCAGCCCGTCGTCGCGGGGGGCACGGTTCGGGGCAGTCGCGGCGCTCAGGGCACGGAGCGGGACCCCAGACGAGCGAGCGGGCACCGGCCGCGTCTCGTTCCAGCGTGGCACTGGTCGACTCGCCCCTGGCCAGCAGCACCGCACTCCGGACCTGGTACGCCCGCGCGGCAAAGCTCAGCGTGGGGTTCACACGGGTGGGGAGCAGCTGCTCGGTCAGCACCAGCGCCCGCCACTGGACAGCCAGCGTGGGTTCGTCCGCAGGCCGTCCAGGGTCTCCTCGAAGGACTCGACCGCCATGTGCCAATGCTGGATGGGCGGAGCGGCGGGCGGTGCCCACGGGTGTGGACTACGGGCAAGCAGACATAGTAGGCGTTCTGGGGTCGTGGTCGAGGGCATGGACCTGCACTTCGGAGAAGCCCGCGACGCGGAACAGTCGCGGGGCGCGGTCGCGGCCCCACATCGCGCCGAGGCCAAACGCCGTCCCGTGCCAGCGACACCGTCATGCGGTGCAGACATGAGATCGTGTACAGCAGCCGATCGAGATCCGTGCCGTCGACTACGCCTTCGCAGACCTCCCCGACCGGGTCGCCGCCGGCACGACGCTGTCGCTGCGCAACGACTCCACCGCCGAGGTCCACGAGATCGTCGCATTCAAGCTGCCCGACGGCGAGGGCCGCTCCGTCGACGAGTTCCGTCAGCTCCCGGAGAGCGAGCTTGACGTCCTTCTCGCCGGCCCACCAGACCTCGTGATCGTTGCGCCACCCGGCGAAGGAGGCTTCACTGCGGTCGGCGATGGCTCCGAGGGACCCCCGACATGGCCGGCGGGCCTGCCCATTTCGTCGACGGCATGGTCGACGACATCGTCGTCGACCCTTGATGAAGCGCATCATGGCGCCACCTTGCCTTCTCCCAGCCGTGATCCCCCGCTCCCCGGCCGAGCCACAACAGCGTGATTCGACCCACGGATCGTGGAGAAGACCCCGTTCTCAGGACGCGGTCGGCTGGCCGAGCAGCGCCCGGCGGACGACCACGGTGAGCTGCACGACGGCGATCACGCTCACCGCCGTCAGCGCCGCCAGGCCGATGGTGGCGACCAGCTCCGCGTGCTCCACGAACACCCCGCCGAAGTGGATCGACGCGGCGCACAGGATGACCCGCGTGGCGCGCTCGCCGATGGTGACCACCCCCACCTCGCCCATGCCGGCGTTGCCGGCTCGGGCGCGCAGGTACTCGAGCAGACCCAACGCGCAACCCGCGGCGATCGCGAGCGCCGCCGGCCCGCCTACCGACCACACCGCGACCAGGTAGATGATGTCGTTGATCCGGTCCACCACCGAGTCGAGCACGTACCCCCACCTCGTCGCCCGGTTCGTCAGCGCGGCGACGCACCCGTCGAGGGTGTCGCCGAGGCCCGAGACCACCAGCAGCCAACCGGCGAGGACTGGCCAGTGTCCGCCCGCCTGCGCGGGCACGAACACGGCGAAAGCCAACCAGACCGACCACACGGTGAGCATGTCCGGCAAGATCCCGCGACGGGCCAACGGACGGCCGATCCAGAACGTCATCTCCAGCCATCCGCGCAGCATGAAGCTGCCGCTCGGGTCATAGCCGTGGTGCAGCACCGACCAGCGCTCGAGGTAGCCGGCGAAGTCCGGCACCGGCTCCGTGGGACGCCGCGCGGTCAACAGGCTGGTCACGACCAGCGCCACCGCGGAGCCGGCCAGCACGGCGAGAGGCACCATGCCGCGGATGGTAGCGGCGGCTGGCGCCTGGTCTGGCCGCCCGGTCGCGGCTGGGTAGGATGCCGGCCCGCCGCAAACCTGACGCGCGCCACGACACGAAAGCCACGATGCGACTGGGCCTGAACATCGGCTACTCGGGAGCCGCGATCCGCTCGGTGCTGCCGCTGGTCGAGCACGCCGACCGCATCGGGATCGACTCCGTGTGGGTCGCCGAGGCATACGGTTCCGACGCGGTGACGGTCCTGTCCTACCTCGCCGCCCGCACCGAGCGGATCAAGCTCGGCAGCGCCATCCTGCAGATGCCGGCCCGCACGCCGGCCAACACCGCGATGACGGCGATGACCCTCGACGCGCTGTCCGGCGGCCGCCTTCTGCTCGGTCTCGGCCTGTCGGGCCCGCAGGTGGTCGAGGGCTGGCACGGCGTCCCGTACGGCAAGCCGCTCGGCCGCACGCGCGAGTACGTGGAGATCGTGCGCGCGGCGATCGCCCGCCAGGCGCCCCTCGAGCACGACGGGGCGCACTATCAGATCCCCTACCGCGGGGACGACGCGACCGGTCTGGGCAAGCCACTGAGGTCGATCCTGCACCCGCTGCGCGACCGCATCCCGATCTACCTCGCCGCGATCGGTCCCCGCAACGTCGCGCTGACCGCCGAGATCGCCGACGGGTGGCTGCCGATCCTGTACTCCCCTGAGCGCGAGACGGTGTTCAACGAAGCGCTCCACGAGGGACTGGCGGCGGCCGGCCGCGACCCCGCGGACCTCGACGTCGCCGCGACCGTCCACGTGGCTGCGGGGGAGGACATTGCGGCGTGCCGCGACCAGCTGCGCCCGTTCTTCGCCCTGTACATCGGCGGCATGGGCGCGCGGGGCCGGAACTTCTACCACCGCCTCGCCTGCCGCTACGGCTTCGAGGCCGCCGCCGACCGCGTCCAGGACGCCTACCTCGACGGCCGCAAGGACGAGGCCGCGGCGGCGGTCCCCGACGAGCTGGTCGACGAGCTGGCGCTGGTCGGCCCTGTCGGCCGGATCGTGGATCGGCTCGCGGCCTGGAAGTCCTCCCGCGTCGGCACGGTGATCCTCGGCACCCACCAGCCGGAGGTGCTCGAGCCGTTGCAGGACGCGCTGTGACGATCACGATCGTCCCGGCGCGCTACGACGAGGAACGGGCGCAGCGGCTGGTGGCGGCCCTCGGCGTCGACCTTGACTGCCGTTACGGCGCTGACGGCCTTGGCCAGCAGCCCGACCCGTCGGAGTTCGCGCCGCCTCACGGGTCGTTCCGGTTGGTCGCGGTCGACGGCGCCACGGTCGCGTGCGGCGGGGTGCGCCGCATGCCGTATCCCGTGCCGGCGGGTGTCACGACCACCGACTCCGGGCGGATCGCCGAGCTCAAGCGCATGTTCGTCGCGGACTCGCACCGCGGCCGCGGCCTGTCCCGCCTGCTCCTCGGCGCGCTGGAGTCCTTCTGCGTCGACGCCGGCTACCGCGAGCTGTGGCTTGAGACCGGCACCGCCCAGCCCGAGGCGCGGCGCCTGTACGCCTCGGCGGGGTACGAGCCGATCGCGCCGTACGGTGAGTACCGCGACTACCCCGACAGCCGCTGCTACGCGAAGGTGCTGCCGGAGTCGGGCGGCGCCACGCCGAGCAGCCGAGCCCCGTTGTCGTAGCAGACGGCGCGCAGCCAGTCGTCGCCGAACCCCAGCCCGACGAGCACGTCCAGCTGATGGGCGTAGGGGTAGGGGATGTTCGGGAAGTCGCTTCCGAGCACCACCCGCTCGGGGTGGGCCGCCAGCGTGTCCAGCGCGGCGCGCGGGTACGGCGCGATGCGCTCCATGAAGGCGCTGAACGCCATGGTCGTGTCCAGACGCACGAACGGGTAGCGCAGCGCCAGATCGAGGAACTCGCTATACTCCGTGGCTCCCATGTGGGCGATGATCGCCACGAGGTCCGGATGGGCGGCCAGCACCTCGCCGAACGGCCCCGGACCGGTGTGCGGACCCGGGTTGGGGCCTGAGCCGCAGTGCACGACCACCGGGATTCCGTGGGCGGCCAGCCGTGCCCAGACCGGCTGCAGCAGCGCCTCGCGCGGGTCGAACGACCCGACCTGGAGGTGGACCTTGCCGACCCGCGCGCCGGCTTCGATGGCCTGCGCGACGTAGCGGTCCACGCCGGGCTCGGGGAAGAACGTGAGCGTGTGCGCGCAGTCGGGCGTATCGGCGGCGAACTCCGACGCCCACTCGTTGAGCCAGACGGCCATGCCGGGCTTGTGGGCGTAGATCATCGACGTGAACGCCCGCACACCGAAGCCACGCAGCGTCGCCAGCCTCCGGGCGGGATCGGCCCGGTAGTGGATGGGCCAGCCCGGCGCCCCATCAGGGGTGCGGACGCGGTCGAAGTAGGCCCAGACCTTTTCCATGACGGCTTCGGGCATGAAATGGGTGTGCACGTCGACCAGGCCGGGCCGGTCGAGCGCCGCGGCGAACGCGGGGATCTCGTCGTCGGAGCGGGGGGCGGCGAGCACGACCGGGACGTTACCGTCTTCGCGGGTCCGTCCCGCAACTCGCGGCTGCACGGCACGGCGCCGCGCGGTCGAGATGCGATGATGGCGTCATGCCGCGCACGAGCCCCGCCCCCGACCTGGCGCGACGCCTCGGCGACATCACGCTGCCAGAGGCGGACGGAACGGACGTTCGCCTCGGCGACCTGTGGGGCGAGGTCCCTCTCGTCCTGGCGCACCTGCGCCACTTCGGGTGACTGTTCTGCCGGGAGCACGTCGCGCAGTTGCGCGACAACGACGCCGCCATCACGGCGACGGGCGCTGCGATCGCCGCGGTCGGAACCGGCGGCCGCGCCTACGCCGCCGCGTTCAAGGCCGAGCAGGACATCGGGTTCCCGCTGCTGGTCGACCCGCGGCTGGCGTCGTTCCGGGTCGCTGGCGCGCGGCGCGGCACGATCGTGCAGTTCGCGAGCCTGTCCACGCTGCGGGCGGGCTTCCGGGCGCTGCGCCGGCGCAACCTGCAGGGCAGGACGGGGCGCCACCCGCTCATGCTCGGCGCGACGCATGTCATCCGCCCCGACGGGGCGGTGCCGTTCGCGTGGGTCAACGACGACTACAGCGACAGCGCCCCGGTCCAGGATGTCCTCGACGTCCTGCGGTGACGCGGGCGGGGGTCTGACAGGGACATGGGAGTCGAGTCCGGACGCAGCGTCGACGACGCTGCCGCTGCTGACCCGGATCCGGCCGAGGTCGACCCAGACGGCCCCGACGCGCAGTCCCGGGAGCTCCTGGCGCGGCTGGAGGCCGCGTGCGGACCGCCGCTGCACACCCTCAGCCCGGCCCAGGCCAGGGCGGACAACGCCGCCACCACCCGATGGCTGGTCGGACCACCACCCGAGGTCGCGTCGATCGCCGACCGTCGGATCATGGGGCCCGGCGGGCCGCTGACGCTCCGCGTCTATCGCGCACACCAGGACGGCGCGCCAGGACCGGTGCTGGTCTGGTTCCACGGCGGCGGGTGGGTCGTCGGCGACCTCGAGACCCATGACGTGCTGTGCCGTCACCTGGCGCTGGCGGCCGGCTGCACCATCGTGTCCGTCGACTACCGCCTGGCCCCCGAGCACCCGTTCCCCGCGGCGGTCGACGACGCCCGCGCAGCGACCGACTGGGTGCTCGATCACGCCGAGGAGCTGGGCGCGGACGCTGCCCGCGTCGTGGTCGGCGGGGACTCTGCGGGGGGGAACCTCGCCGCCGTCGTGGCGCGCCACGCCCGCGCCGCCCACCTCGCGGGCCAGGTCCTGGTGTACCCGGTAACCGATCACTCGCTGGACTGGCCCTCGGTCGGGCGTCACGGCGACGTGCACCACTTCACGACTCAGGCGATGCGCTGGTACTGGGACCGCTACGTGCCCGACCCCGAAGAGCGCGACGACCCCGACGCCTCGCCGCTGCGAGCCGGCGACCTGACTGGCGTGGCCCCCGCGGTGGTGCTGGTCGCGGCGTGCGATCTGCTCCACGACCAGGGTGTCGCGTACGCGGGGAGGCTGCGCGAGGCTGGCGTCCGCGTGCGCCTGCTGACCGCCAAGGGCCAGCTGCACGGCTATCTCCGCTGGACCGCCGTCACTGACGCGTCGACGGTGGCGATCGACGCCATCGGCCAGCGGCTGCGGGGGCTCGCCCGCAGCACATAGCTGCCCTGTGCGAGGATGCGCCGCACACGCGCGCCGCGCCGCACGCACCGCGGAACTCTTGAGGAGCCGGCCATGCAGCGACCCCGCTCGACCGATGTGACCGACGGCTATCAGCGGGCCCCCGCCAGGGCGATGCTTCGCGCGGTCGGGATGACCGACGACGACTTCGGCAAGCCGCAGGTCGGCGTCGCGACCTCCTGGAACGAGGTCACGCCCTGCAACCTGTCGCTGAGACGGCTCGCCCAGCACGCGAAGGAGGGCGTCCGCGCCGCGGGTGGCTTCCCCATCGAGTTCAACACGATCGCCGTGTCCGACGGCATCTCCATGGGGCACGAGGGGATG
The DNA here is from genome assembly GCA_013695145.1 of Euzebyales bacterium. Taxonomy (GTDB): domain Bacteria; phylum Actinomycetota; class Nitriliruptoria; order Euzebyales; family Egibacteraceae; genus JACDBB01. The sequence continues at coordinate 12,355 of JACDBB010000216.1, read as the reverse complement.
CGGGCCTCGCTCGTCTCCCGCGAAGTCATCGCCGACTCCGTCGAGACGGTCATGCACGCCGAACGCCTCGACGGCATGGTCACCCTCGCCGGCTGCGACAAGTCGCTGCCCGGCATGGTGATGGCCGCCGCGCGCCTGGACCTGCCCGCCGTGTTCCTCTACGGCGGCACGATCCTGCCCGGCCAGCTCGACGGCCGCGACATCGACATCAAGGACGTGTTCGAGGCGGTCGGCGCCCGCGCGGCGGGCACGATCGACGACGGCGAGCTGCACGCGATCGAAGCCGCGGCCTGCCCGGGGGAGGGCTCCTGCGCTGGCATGTACACGGCCAACACCATGGCCTCGGCGGTCGAGGCGATGGGCCTGTCCCTGCCGGGCTCGGCGTCGCCGCCCGCCGTGGACCCGCGGCGCGAGGAGCACGCCCGCCGCTCAGGTGAGGTGCTGCTCGACCTCACCGAGGCGGGCATCCACGCACGGGCGATCATCACGAAGCGGTCACTGGAGAACGCCATCGCCGTCGTCATGGCCGTCGGTGGCTCGACGAACGCGGTGCTGCACCTGCTGGCCATCGCCAACGAGGCGCGCGTCGACCTCGCGCTCGCCGACTTCGACCGCATCGGCCGCCGCGTGCCGCATCTGGTGGACTCGCGACCGCACGGCCGCTTCCTCATGACCGACGTCGACCGCGCCGGCGGGGTGCCCGCGGTGATGCGCCTGCTGCTCGACGCGGGCCTGCTGGACGGCGACTGCCTCACCGTCACGGGCAAGACCGTCGCGCAGAACCTCGACGAACTCGGGGACATCCCCGCCGCCGACGGCGAGGTCATCCGTCCGCTGGACCGCCCGATCCACGTCGACGGCGGGCTGGCCGTGCTGACGGGCAGCCTCGCGCCTGCGGGCGCGATCGTGAAGGTTGCTGGCCTGGACGATGAGCGCTTCGAGGGGACGGCGAGGGTGTTCGACGGCGAGGCCGACGCCATGGCCTACGTCCTGGACCGCAAGCTCGTGGCTGGCGATGTCATCGTCATCCGCTACGAGGGGCCGAAGGGCGGGCCAGGGATGCGTGAGATGCTGGCGGTCACCGCCGCGGTGAAGGGCGTCGGTCACGGCGGGGACGTGGCGCTGGTCACCGACGGGCGATTCTCGGGCGCCACCCACGGTCTGTGCGTGGGGCACGTGGCGCCCGAGGCGGTGGACGGCGGACCCATCGCGCTGGCCCGCGATGGGGATCGGATCGTCCTGGACATCCCGTCGCGCGGGCTCGATCTGGATGTCGACGCGGCCGAGCTCGATCGCCGCCGTGCCGGGCTCAAGCACCCCGAACCGCGCTACATGCACGGTGTGCTCGCGAAGTACGCCAAGCTCGTGTCGGGCGCCGAGCTGGGCGCCGTGACCGGCTGACGCACACGTCTAGATCCGTTTAGACCAAGACATGTGACGACGGCCGCCGCCTGGTCGTAGACTCCCGGGATGCAAACGCTCACGGGGACCCAGAGGCGCGCCATGAGCGTCGCCGAACGACTGCAGGTCATCGCCGAACCTCACCGACTGATGATCCTGCGTCACCTGCGCCGCGGCGACCAGTACGCCGGGCGTCTCGCCGAGGCGCTCGACATCTCGCCGTCGCTGGCTTCCCATCACCTCACCACGCTGATCGCGGCCGGCTTCGTGACCCGCGAGCAGAAGGGGCCGTACGCCTGCTACTCGGCGAAACGGGACGCCATCGAGGCGTTCCACGCCGAGATCGGCCAGCTCATCGGCGCCATCGTCCCCGAGGATGCCCTCGAGGTCGCCGAGGTCTGCGACACCGAGTAGACACGTCGGCGGGGCCTCCGCTGAGGCCCGTCGGGCTCGCGGGTCGCACACAGCGTCAGGACTCCGCTTAGTAGCATGGCGCGCATGATTCAAGCATCCGCTTCGGTGAGGTCGGCGCCACATGTCGCGGAAGGCGTCGCGGTAGCCGGCCTGCGGATCGCACGCGAGCCATGGCTGGGCGGTACGGCGCTCTCCTACCCCGACCGCGTCCCGACCGTGGTCGACGCGCTCGACCGGGCGATCCGCGAGTTCGGCCGCCGTGAAGCGATCGTGGCGCCCGAGGGGCGCTTCTCCTACACCGACCTCGGCGAACTCGTCGAGGGCGCGGTCGCGCGCCTCCGCGAGGAGGGCCTTCGCCCCGGCGACCGGCTGGCGATCGCCGCGCGCAACGGCATCGACCTCGCCGTGGCGCTGCTGGCCTGCGCGCGCGGCGGGTTCGTGATGGTCGGTCTCAACGTCCGGCTGCGCGCTCCGCAGTGGGCGTACATGCTGTCCCACTCGGGGGCGCGCCTGGCGATCGCCGCCGACGAGTTCGCCGTCGACCTGGCCGCCGCGGGCAAGGAAGCGGGGTTGGAGCCGGAGCGGGTGCGCAACGTCGACGACTTGATGACCGGCCGCCGGCAGACCTGGGGCTTCACCGCCGAACAGCGTCCGGCCGAGGACGCGACCTTCGCCGTCGTCTACACCTCGGGCACCACGGGCAGGCCCAAGGCGAGCCGGGTGGTGCATCGCTGCAGCATCCACTCCGCGACCACCTACGTGCACGTGATCGGGATGACCGGCGCCGACCGCACGGCGGTGGCCTTCCCGCTGTACTACATCACCGGGCTGCACGCGCATCTCCTTCCGATGATGCTCGTCGGCGGTACCAGCGTGCTGCTGGCCGACGCCAGGCCCCCCGAGTACGTCGCGGCGCTGGCCGCGGAGCGCATCACCTGGATGTACGTCGTGCCGTCGTTCTGGCTGCTGCTGCTGCGCGAGGAAGGCTTTCGCTGGCCAGCCCTCGGCCACGTGGTACGAGGCGCGTTCGGGGGCTCGCCGTTCCCGGCCGGGGCGCTGGCGCAGATCCGGGAGCGCATGCCGCAGCTGCGGCTGTTCGACATCTACGGCCTGTCGGAGACCCACTCCCCCGCGACGATGCTGACCGACATCGAGTTCCGGAGGAAGCCCGGCTCGGTCGGACGTCCGCTGCCATGCATGGAGGCGCGGGTGGTCGACGATGAGGGCCTGGTGCTCGGCGCGGACCAGGCGGGCGAGCTGCACCTGCGCGGGTCGCTCGTCACGACGGGCTACGACGGCGACCCAGACGGGACCGCGGCGGCGATCGACAGCGACGGCTGGTTCGCCACGGGTGATCTGGCCAGGCTCGACGCCGACGGGTACGTCACGATCCTCGATCGCAAGAAGGACATGATCACCAGGGGCGGCAACAAGATCTTCTCGGTGGAGGTCGAGCAGCTGCTGCTCCGGCACCCGCGGATCGGCGACGCCGCCGTGGTCGGCATCCCGGACGCGCTCGCCTACGAGGCCGTGGCGGCGTTCGTCGTCCCGCTGGTCGGTGAGCAGGTATCCCCGCGCGACGTGAAGGAGTGGGTGGCCACCAACATGGCCGACTACGCGGTGCCCCGACAGGTGCGTGTCGTCGACGCGATCCCCCGCAACCAGATCGGCAAGATCTCCAAACCCGCGCTGCGCCAGCGCCTCCTCGACGAGCTGCCGCACCTGCGGCGCGCCGCGGAGCGGCGATGAGCGCGAGCGCGCGGCTGGGCACCGAGGCGAGCGTCGCTGCGCGCATCGCCGACCTGCTGCGCGCAGAGCTGGATCTCGGCGACCGGCCGCTGCCCATGGAGACCGACCTCGACGCCGAGCTGCTCGTGGACTCGCTGGCCAAGGTCGAGCTGACCATGGTCATCGAGGACGCCTTCGACATCGGGATGGCCGACCGCGACGTCGCCACCATCACCACGCTCGGCGAGCTCGTCGACGCGGTGTCGACGCGCGTCGCCGCCCGCCGCGCCCGCCTCGATGCCGCCGCTGGGTGACCTAGATCGATCCCCCACAAGTCAGGATTTGCCCATGGCCAGCGACCGCGCTGTCGAGACGACGGGTTCCGCACGGCCGCGCCGCTCCTGCCTGTCCGTGCCCGGCAGCTCGCCCAAGATGCTGGCCAAGGCCCCTTCGCTGCCGGCGGACCAGGTGTTCTGCGACCTCGAGGACTCGGTGGCGCCCGGCGAGAAGGAGGCGGCGCGCAGCAATGTGATCGCCGCCCTGCAAGCGGGCGAGTGGGGCGACAAGACGGTCGTCGTGCGCATCAACGCCATCGACACCAGCTGGGCCTACCGTGACGTGATCGAGGTGGTGGAGGGCGCCGGCCAGCACATCGACTGCATCATGATCCCCAAGGTGCAGTCCCCGGGCGAGGTCGAGTTCGTCGACCACCTGCTGCGGATGATCGAGGACACCACCGGGTTGGAGCACCGCATCGGCATCGAGGCCCAGATCGAGAACGGGCCGGGCCTGACCCTGATCGACGACATCGCGCACGCCTCCGACCGCCTCGAGACCCTGATCTTCGGGCCGGGCGACATGGCCGCCGCCATGGGCATGCCGAGCCTGGTCGTCGGCGAGATGATCCCTGACTATCCCGGCGACCACTGGCACTGGATCCTGATGCGGATCCTGGTCGCAGCCCGCACCGCCGGCCTGCAGGCCATCGACGGGCCGTACGCGAAGATCCGCGATCTCGACGGCTACCGCCAGGTCGCGCGCCGGGCGCAGACGCTGGGCTACGACGGCAAGTGGGTGCTCCACCCCGGCCAGATCGACGTCGCCAACGAGGTGTTCGCCCCCTCGCAGGAGGCGTTCGAGCGCGCGGAGGACATCCTGGACGCCTACCGCACGGCCACCGACGTCGACGGGGCGGGGGCGGTCATGTTCGGCGAGGAGATGATCGACGAGGCCAGCCGCAAGATGGCCGAGGTCACCGCGTTGCGCGGCCGCGTCGCCGGCATGCGCCGCAGCGACGGTCATGGAGCCTGACCCCCCTTACAGCGACTCCCGCGCCGCTGCCGCCGCCCGCACCTCGCGACGCTGCTGCAGCCAGATGACGCACGGGTCGACGGCGCGAGCCGCGACCGGGCCGACGATGGCCATGAGCAGCACGTAGGCCGCCGCGAGCGGTCCGAGCTGCGGCTCGACGCCGGCGCTGACGCCGAGCCCTGCGATCACGATCGAGAACTCGCCGCGCGCGATGAGTGCCGCCCCCGCCCGGAAGCGCCCGCGGGTCGCCACCCCGACGCGTCGCGCCGCCCACCATCCGGTGGCCAACTTGGAGGCGGCGGTCACCACGCCGAGCGCCACGGCGAGCAGGGCGACCGGCGGGATGGCCGCCGGGTCGACCTGCAGGCCGAAGAAGACGAAGAAGGTGGCCGCGAACAGGTCCCGCAGCGGACCCAGCAGGGTGCGGGCGTGCTCCGCCACGCCGCCGGACAAGGCGATGCCGACCAGGAACGCCCCGACGGCAGACGACACCTGCAGCTGCTGGGCGACGCCGGCGACGACCAGGACGAGCCCGAAGGTCGTCAGCAGGACGACCTCGTCCGAGCGGCTCTCGATCGCGCGGCTCACCGCCTGCCCGAAGCGCAGGGCCAGGAGGAGCACCACCGCGACCGCGGTCACGGCGACGCCGAGGGAGATCGCGCCGGCGGCCACCCCGGTTCCGAGCAGCAGCACGGCCACCACGGGCAGGTACACCGCCATGGCCAGATCCTCGAGCACGAGGATGGTCAGCACGGCCGGGGTCTCGCGGTTGCCGAGGCGGTCCAGGTCGCCGAGGACCTTCGCGATCACGCCGGAGGATGAGATGTAGGTGACGCCGCCCAGCAGGACGGAAGCCACGGGTGACCACGACAGGAGCAGCCCTGCGACCAGGCCAGGCGCGAAGTTGAGGACCGCGTCGACGACGCCTGCGGGCACCCCGACCTTGAGGCTGGCGCGGAGCTCCTCGGCGGAGTACTCCAGCCCCAGCATGAACAGCAGGAGGACCACGCCGATCTCGGCTCCCACCTCGACGAACTCCTCGGTGAGCGACAGCGGCACGACACCGCCGACACCGAACGCCAGGCCGGCCAACAGGTACAGCGGGATCGGTGAGATGCCGAAGCGCAGGGCGACGCGCGCCAGCACGGCGAGCACGACGACGATCAGCCCGAGCTCGACGAAGACGAGACCAGTCGTCTCGGCAGCCGCCGCCGCGATGGCCACCTAGCCGCCCTGGAGCAGGGCGAAGGTCTCCTGGATGCCTTCGGGGGTGCCAATCACCACGGCGGTGTCGTCAGCGGCGAGCACGAAGTCGGGCCCCGGCGTCGGGATCGTGCGGCCTGCCCGCACGATCGCCACGATCGAGACGCCGGTCTCGCCACGGACACCGGTGTCGCGCAGGGGCGTGCCGACGCAGCGGGACCCTGCCCCGATGGGCAGCCAGTCCAGGGTGAGGCCCTCGACCGACTGCATGAGCGACGACTGGGCTTCGGCGACGCCTGACCCGCCGAGCAGCTCCGCCAGCGCGTGGCTGTCCTCCTCCTCGAGGCGGACCACGGACTGGCAGGCGTCCGGGTCGGCGTCGTCGTAGACCAGCAGCTCGCGTCGGCCCGTCTTGTGGGCGATGACGCCGAGCCGGTCCCCGGAACGGGTGACGAAATCGTGCCTGACCCCCACGCCCGGAAGCTTGGTCTCCTGGATGCTTCGCATGTCCCCCATCTTCGCACGCGGCGGGTGGCGCGCCGGAGCCGCCAGCGCACCCGGCCCGCGGCGACGAAGGCTATGCGGTGAGCGCGTCGGCCAGCAGCCGGCGAGCGATCACGCGCAGCGCCAGGGTCTCGTCGGCGCCCTCGAAGATCGACAGCACGCGGGCGTCCACGAAGTACCGCGACACGGCGTACTCCTCGGCGTAGCCCATGCCCCCGTGGATCTGCTGCGCCTCGCGGGTGATCCACTCCGCGGCCAGGCACGACAACGACTTGATCATCGACGCCTCGAGCTGCCCGGCCGGGTCGCCGGCCCCGAGCAGCCGCGCCACGTGGTACGAACCGGCCCTGCAGGCCGCCAGGAGGTAGGCCATGCGCGCCAGCTTCGCCTTGGTCAGCTGGTAGTTCGCCAACCGCACCCCGAACACGTGGCGCTGGCCGGCGTAGCCGGCGGCCGCCTCGAACGCCGCCTGCATCACCCCGAGCGCCCGGGCGGCGGTCTGCAGCCGCCCGTTCGCGAACGCGTCCATCTGCAGGTAGAAGCCCTGCCCGAGCCCGTCGTCACCGCCGATCAGGTTGGCCGCAGGCACGCGGTAGTCGTCGAAGCTGAGCTCGAAGCTGTGCATGCCCCGGTAGCCCAGCGTGCCGATCGCGCGGGCCTGGATGGTCCCCCCGTCGGTCCCCTCGTGCGTCCACGCGTGGCCGGGGTACGGCGGCTTCTCCACCACGAACAGCGACAGCCCGCGATGGCCATCGTCACGTCCGCCGGTGCGGGCCAGCAGCATCAGCAGGTCGGCGCGGCCGCCGAACGTGCACCAGGTCTTGGTGCCGTTCACGACGTAGTGCTCGCCATCGCGCGTGGCGGTGACCTGGATGCTCGCCACGTCCGAGCCGTAGTCGGGCTCGGTGACCGCCACGGCGCACATCAGCTCGCCGGACGCGATTCCGGGCAGCCACCGCAGCCGCTGCTCGTCGGTTCCCCCCTTGACCAGCGCCTTCGACAGGATCTCCGGCCTGGTGATGAGGCTGCCCGCCACACCGAGCGAGCCCCGCGACAGCTCCTCGGTGACGAACACCATCGCCATGAAGTCGTCCGTCGAGTGGTCCTGCCCCGATCCGGGCTCGCTGCGCTCACCCTCCCCCTGGCCCTGGCCTGCGCCGGCCGCGAAGCCGCCGTGGGCCTGCGGGATGGACATCCCGAAGCATCCCATGTCGGCCAGGCCCCGGATGATCTCCTCGGGGATGTCGGTGTCCTCGCGGTGCACGCCCTCGGCGACCGGCATGACCCGTTCCTCCGCGAACTCACGGAACGTCAGACGGATCAGCTCCTGCTCCTCGTCGAGGTGCCGGGGCAGCTCGGGGTCGGCGACGACGCGATCGGCGATCGTCTCCAGCAGCTCGGCCGAGCGTGCGGCCCGCAGGGCCTGCGCGCCGTCAGCGCCGAGCCAGCCGGCGTCCACGCCCCATGAGGCCTCGCGTCCCGCGAGGCGCGCGCCGAGGTCCGCGGCCACGTCCCCGGCGAACGCCACCGCGAGCAGCCGCTCCAGGTCACCGCCCTCGCCGTAGCCGAGCATCTGCTCGCCCGCCGCGACCTGCCCCGCGACGGACGACAGGTCGTAGGCGAGGACCTGCTCGCGGTCCATCAGGTCGACGTCGATGCGCCCATCCTCGGCGCTGTCGGCAGCCAGCCGGGCCGCCGCCGCGTCGATCACGTCCCGGCAGGCCGAGAGAAGGGTGCGGGCCTGGTCGAGCGAGACGTCCACGAGGGTTCCTTATCGCCGGTCGCGGCGATGATTGAACGCGGCCCGCGTCACCCGCGCCAATCCGGGCCATGGGCTGCGATCATCGGGTCAGAATCGGCGAGCCCCAACCGGGGTCGCGCGTCATCCCACCTACAGCGAAGGGGGGCGAACGGCAGGTGGAGTTGGTGCTCATCGGCGTGCTCGGTCAGGTGCTGGCCCTGCGGTTCCTGGTGGTGCAGGCCGCAAGGTCGCCCGAGGACCCTCCGCTGTTCGGTCAGGCACCTGTGACCGGCGAGGATCTCGCCCGCCGCGCCGCCCGACGGCCGCGGCTGGTGTTCTGGGGGATCGTCGCGTTCGCCTCCGCCAGCGCCGTCACCGTCATCGGCCTGATCCTGCTGGTCGCCGCGTGACCGACGACCTCACCCCTGAGCTGGCCGCGTTCGTTGCCGAGTGCCGCGCGGTGGAGGACACCCTGCACCAGGTGCCCCCCGACGCCTGGGCCCGCCCCGCGTTGGGCGAGTGGACCCTGCATGAGCTGGCCGCCCACCTCGTGCGCCAGGCGGATCGGCTCGACGTGTACGGCGCTGCGCCGACGCCCGCTGCGCAGCACCCGGCGGCCGACCGCGTGTCCTACTTCGACGGAACCGCCGATCTGGCTGCCGACGTCGCGCAACGTGCCCGCGCGCAGGCCGAGGGTGTGCCGCCAGCCGAATGGTCGCAGCGCTTCGGTAGCGCCTGGCGAGCATCGGTGGCGCGCTTCGGTGAGATCGGACCCGAGCGTCTGGTGCCCACGGTCAAGGGGCCGCTGGCGGCGCTCGAGTTCCTTGCGACGCGCGTGCTGGAGGTCACCGTGCATCACATGGACGTCCGCGCGGCGTTGGACCTGCCGCCGACGCCGACTCCGGAAGGCGGCCGCCTGACGATGGCGATCCTGGAGGCCCGGCTGGGCCAGCCCAGGCCCCGGGCAATGGGTCGCACCCGCTTCATCCTGGCCGCCACGGGCAGGCTGCCGACCGATGACCCCCGCTTCCCGCTCCTGTCCTGAAGGGCCACCGTGACCGACGACATCCGCGCCTACCTCGAGATCCGCACGGCCGCCCCCGCCAACTTCTCCCCCGACGGCGGCAGATTGCTCGTCTCCAGCGATCTCACGGGCACCGCCCAGCTGTACCGCTTGGACCTGGGCCCCACCGGTGGCGACGGGCTGCTGCAGCTGACCGACTTCGACGAGCCCGTCGGCGGCGGTTACCTGCCGCACACCGAGCGGCTGCTGGTGGCCATGGACACCGGCGGCAACGAGCGGCACCAGCTGTACCTGGCCGACGACGAGCCCGCCGCGCCGCTCGCCGACCTGGTCGTCGACCCGGACTTCATCCACTCCCCCGGCGGGATCACGCGCGACGGCAGCCAGCTGGCGTACGCGACCAACCGGCGCAACGGCACCGACTTCGACGTGTGGGTCCGCGACATGGCCTCCGGCGACGAGGACTGCGTGTACGCGCCCGGCAGCTGGGCGGGCGCAGCCGGCTTCTCGCCACGTGGCACCTACCTCGCGACCAGCGAGCTGACCGAGGAGAGCGGCGACAACCGCGTGCACCTGGTGGACCTGGAGACGCGCTCGGCGGTCGAGGTGGCCCCGCACGAGGAGTCGGCCGGCGTCGGTGCGCCGGCGTGGCTGCCCGACGAGTCCGCCTTCTTCTTCGCGACCTCCGTTGACCGCGACACCACCGCCATCGCCCGCTACGAGCCGCGGGCCGGCACGTGGCGCTACGTGCTGACCAGCGAGTGGGACCTCGCCTGCGGCGTGGACTGGACCGGCACGCACCTGCTGGTGGTGGCCAACACCGACGGGATCAGCCGGGCGCGGCTGCACGACCCCGAGACGCTCGAGGTGGCGGCCCAGGTTCCGCTGCCCGGGGACGGGGTCGCGGGCAGTTTCACGTTCTCCCGCGATGGCCGCTACCTGGCCTACGCCTACACCTCGCCGCTGGTGCCGGGCGACACCTGGCGCTACGACACCGTGACAGGAGAGTCGGCGCGGCTGACGGCCAGCCCCAACCAGGTCGACCCGGCCGCGTTCGTCGAGCCCGAGCTGGTGCGCTTCGGTGGCGTCGGCGGTGTCGAGGTCCCCGCGTTCGTGTTCCGGCCCCGCGGCGAACGGCCCGGCAAGCGCCCGGTCGTCGTCGTGATCCACGGCGGCCCTGAGAGCCAGTACCGGCCGACCTTCACCCCGCTGACCCAGTACCTGGTGGCGCACGGCTTCGCCGTGATCGCGCCCAACGTGCGGGGCTCGACCGGGTACGGCAAGGCCTACGAGCACCTCGACGACGGCGAGCGCCGCATGGACGCCATCGCCGACCTCGCCTCGCTGCACGACTGGATCGCCTCGACCGACGACCTCGACCCCGACCGCGCGGCCCTGTACGGCGGCTCCTACGGCGGCTACATGGTGCTGGCGGGCCTGGCGTTCCAGCCCGACCGCTGGGCCGCGGGCGTCGACATCGTCGGCATGTCCAGCCTGGTCACCTTCCTGGAGAACACCTCGGTGTACCGCCGCCGCTTCCGCGAGCGCGAGTACGGCTTCCTCGACACCGACCGCGACTTCCTCGTCCACGCCTCGCCGATCACCCACATCGACGACCTGCGGGCGCCGCTGTTCATCATCCACGGCGCCAACGACCCGCGGGTGCCGCTCGGCGAGGCCGAGCAGATGCACGCGGTGCTCAAGGCCAAGGGCGTGCGCACGGAGCTGCTGGTCTACCCCGACGAGGGCCACGGCCTGGCCCGCCTGGCCAACCGCGTCGACGCCTACCCCAAGGCGGCGGCGTTCCTCGCCGACGTCCTGCGCCCGTAGGCTGCCGCCTCGACACGACGGTCTACAGGAGGGTCAACGCATGGAGTTCGGGCGGTTCTTCGACGACTTCACCGTCGGCGACGTGTACAAGCACTGGCCCGGCAAGACGATCACGCAGGCCGAGGACATCCTGTTCTGCGGGCTCACCATGAACCAGCACCCGCTGCACTCCGACGACAACTACGCGGCCGACGCCACGCCGCACGGCAGGGCGATGGTCGTCGGCAACCTCGTGTACTCGATCGTGCTGGGCCAGAGCGTGCCCGACGTGTCGGGGCGGGCGATCGCCAACCTCGAGATCGAGTCGCTGACCCACGCCAACCCGACGTTCCACGGGGACACGATCTACGCCGAGACCGAGGTGCTCGACACCCGGCCGTCGCGGTCCAAGCCCGACCGCGGCATCGTCAGGGTGCGCACGATCGGCTACAAGCAGGACGGCACCATCGTGTGCGAGTTCACCCGCAAGGTGCTGGTCCCCAAGCGCGGGCACGCCTTCGACGGCCAGCCAGGCCGCCCGGAGCCCCGCCGCGAAGCCTGAGCGGCCGGTCCTACGCGGAGGCGGCGGCCTGGCAGGCCCTGTCCGTAACGTCGCTTGAGTGAGGGCCCACTTCTCCACAGCTGATTTCCGAGCCTTCGATGGCCTGTCACAGGGTGGGTGTAGGGTGTGGCCATGAAGTCGTACACACGTTCGCAACAGGCGGAGCCGGGGCAGCTCGAGGAGCTGGTCGATGAGCTGCGCGCCGCTGACCGGGCCATCGCTCGGGCGGTGGCCCTGGCGGGCCGGCTGGCCGGCTCGGGGGTGTGCGAGACGGTCGAGGGGCTCCCGTTGGAGCACTTCCTCGGTTTGGCGGCGCGGCTGACCCACAGCGACCGGAGGATGCTGATCGGCGCTGGGGAGGCGCTGGCGGCGATGCCGGTGACGGCCGGGCTGTTCGCCGACGGCGCCCTGTCGTGGAGCCAGGTGCGGGGGATCGTGAGCGCCGCCAAGGGCTTGCGCGTGGCGCAGCGGGAGGATCTGGACGCGCGGGTGGCGGCGACCATCGACCAGCGCGGGGGGCTGGAGGGGTTGGACGCCGACGCGCTGGTGTGGGCTGTGAGCGAGGCCGCCGACGAGCTGCGCGGCCCCAAGGCGGCCCGACGGGCCGAGCAGCGGCAGCGTGACAGCGCGTTCCTCTCGCGCCAGTCGGGCTTGGACG
>JACDBB010000192.1 GCA_013695145.1 Euzebyales bacterium | reverse complement strand
GGGTGCACCACTGGGCGGTGCACCCCGGCGGCCCGCGCATCGTCGACGTGGTGGCCGACCGGCTCGGCCTCGACGAGCAAGCGGTCGCGGCCAGCCGCGCCACGCTCGCCGACCACGGCAACTGCTCATCGGCGACCGTCCTGCTCATCCTCGATCGACTGCGCCGCAGCGGCGCGGTCCAGGCCGGTGATCACGTCGTCGCGATGGCGTTCGGTCCCGGCCTCACGCTGTACGCCGCGCTCCTGCGCGCCCGCTCTGGCTAGCGGCCCCGGCGGCCGCCTCGGAACCCTCTCAGCTTCTCTGCGCCGCCGCGCAGCGTGCGGGTGACGCCGGACTCGCCGCGGCTGGACTCGATCGACTCACCGATCCGTTCGAGCAGCCATGCGGCGACCGGCACCCCGACAGCGAACAGCAGCCAACGGCGCATCCACAGTGCGAACATCAGCGCCTCTCGACTACGACGGGGGACCTCAAGCGGTCTACCCCTCCACGGCGCGCCGTACACCGGTGATCATCGCCATCACCCGCTGTACGAGCACCGCGTCGCCGGGCTCCAGGCTGTCATCGACCGACTCCGCACCCAGCCTGTGCGACTCGCGGCGGCCGTCGGGCCACTCGACCGTCACGTCGACCATCTGGGTGGCGTGGATCGCGAAGCGCCGCGCCCCCACCAAAGTGGCCGGCTGCTCGCCGCTCGCCCCGAGAATGTCCACAGATCCCACGCACTCCGAATCGCAGGGCGCCAGCGTAGAGCACCTCGGACCGCACGACGCCGCACGGCTGCGGGTTCGACGTCCTGGACCCGCCCGAGCTGGGCGACGAGCTGCGCGCCCTCGGCAGGTCGCGGTTGGGCCTACGATGCTCGGCATGTCGATCGCGGAACCCACAGAGGAGCTCTACGCGACCGACGCGTACCTGCGGACCTTCGAGGCCGATGTCACCGACGTCGACGAGGCCGGCGGGCGCGTCGCATTGCGCCGCACCGCGTTCTACCCCGGCGGCGGCGGGCAGCCCCACGACATCGGCGAGCTCGGCTGGGACACCGGCCGCGCTGCCGTCACCAAGGTGCGCAAAGAGGGCGGCGTCGTGTGGCACTGGCTGGAACCGAATGCCGGTGTGCCCGACCCAGGGGTAGGGGTGGCTGGAGACCTCGACTGGGAGCGCCGGCACCTGCTGATGCGCACGCACACCGCCCTGCACGTCCTGTGCGGTGTCATCTGGGCGGATTTCGCCGTCGCCGTCACCGGGGGGAACATGGAGCCCGGTCATGGCCGACTGGATTTCGAGCTCGACGCGATGAGCGCCGAGCTCGGCCAACAGGTCGAGCGGCGCATCAACGAAGAGATCGCCCGCGCGCGCGAGATCCTGGTGGACTTCGTCGACAGGGCCGAGGCGGACCGCGATCCGGCTCTGATCCGCATCAAGGCCAACCTCATCCCCAAGGCGATCGACCCGCTGCGCGTTATCGACATCGTCGGGCTCGACAAACAGGCGGACGGCGGCACGCACGTCGCCTCGACCGCTGAGGTCGGGCACGTGACCGTCACAAAGACCGAATCCAAGGGCAGGGCCAACAAGCGCATCCGCATCGCGGTCAGCGACGCCGCGTAGGCGTGGCGCACGCGAGAACGCCGTTGTCCCCCGACGCCGCGGGCGGAACCGAGCCCCCAGGGTCCCGCCCGCGGCTGCTGCCACCTGCGCCAGCTCGGCCGGACACGTGCGCGTGGCGGGCGAACCGGTCAGCGGTGGAGGTGCTGTGTGCCCGAGCGCAGCATCATGCAAACTGTGGTTACAACGTGAGTGCGTACCCTTCGGCGCGGACGCCCGGCGCCGGCTCGTGGTCCAGTTCGCGCTCTCGCACGAACCCGAGCTTCTCGTAGAGATCGCGCGCGGACTCCATCTCGAGGGTGGTCGTGAGCACGACTCGCTTTCGGTGATCCTGACGGGCGCGGTCAAGGCAATGCTCCATTAGCGCCCGAGCGACGCCCGTCCCGCGCTCGCGCGGCGGCACCGCAAGCATCCGGACTCCGTAGGAGTCCTCCTGCGCTCCGCGCCAGTGCGTGAACAGGGTCACGCAGCCGACGATGCGCTCCCCGCGCATGGCCACCAGCAGCTCGGCGTCGATGAGCCGACCACGCACGTTGGCGATGTGCTGCGCGAACGAGGACCACGCGTCCGGCGACATGCGCTCGGCATGCTCGGCGTAGGCGTCCACGATCAACGACGCCACGATGTCGAGCTCGTGGTCGTCGGCGGGACGGATCTGCACGTCGGTCATCGCCAGACTCCTTGTGGGAACGCTTTGATCTCGACCGCCGGCACGTGCACCCTTCCAGTTGATCGTGGCCGAGCTTGCCCACCGGCACGGCCCACGGCACCCTGGGCGAGCACCGTCCGAGCCCGGCTCGTGCGCAGGTGGCCTGTGGTGCACGCCGCCACAACGCCACGCACGCTACCGTAAATACCACCCGCGCCGGTGTCGCCCGGCGCCGCAACCGTTCAGGTCGCCCGTGCTCTCCGATCCCATGCTGTACGGCGCCTTCGCCGTCATCGTCATCGTCCTGCTGGCCGTCGACCTCCTGGTCGTCCACCGCAAGACGCACGCAGTGTCGATCAAGGAAGCGGCGACCTGGTCGGCAATCTGGATCGGCGTGTCGATCCTGTTTGGCCTGTTCATCGCGCAATTCCACGAGACCACCACGCCCGGCGGGAACACCACTGCCGAGTTCTTCACCGGCTACGTCATCGAGAAGTCGCTGTCGGTCGACAACGTCTTCCTCTTCGTGCTCATCTTCAATGCGCTGTCAGTGCCCAAGGAGCTGCAGCACCGGGTCCTGTTCTACGGCGTCCTCGGCGCGATCGTGATGCGCACGATCCTGATCTTCACCGGCGCTGCGTTGATCGAGCGCTTCGAGTGGGTGCTGTACGTGTTCGGCGCCTTCCTGCTGTACGTCGCATGGCGAACGTGGCGCGCGCGCGACGAGCACCCCGACGTGAACCAGTCACCGTTGCTCAAGCGCATCCGCCGGGTGCTGCCCACCACCGACGGTTACCGCGGCGAGCATTTCCTGGTGCGCGAACCCGTGGGAGCGACCGGAGCGACACCCGCAGGTCAACGATCGAAGACCAGGCTCATGGCGACGCCGCTGTTGGTGGTGCTGGTGCTCGTGGAGTTCACCGACCTGATCTTCGCGGTCGACTCCATCCCGGCGATCTTCGCCGTGACCCGCGACCCGTTCATCGTGCTCACCTCGAACATCTTCGCGATACTGGGACTGCGCGCGCTGTACTTCCTGCTGGCGGGCTTCGCCGACCGGCTGCGCTACCTCAAGGCTGGGCTGGCGATCATCCTCGGTTACGTCGGTGTGAAGCTGTTGACCGAGAACATCGAGGGGATCTATCACCCCACGCCGCTGCAGAGCCTGTCAGTGATCAGCGCTGTCCTGGTCGTCGTGGTCGTGGCCAGCCTGCGCGCGGGCCCCACCGACGAGCCGGTCTCGGCCGCGGGCGTCGGGCCGCCGTGGTCCACGAGCGGCGAAGGGGCCAGCGACGACAGCGAGCGCTGAGCGAGCTGCCCCCGACCCAGAACTAGGGCGGCGGCGTGCCGGTCGGATCCGGGGTCGGCTCAGGGGGCGGCGGCGGAGGCGGTTCTGTCGGCTCCTGGGTCGGCTCGGGGGGCGGGGGCTCCTCGGTCGGCTCAGGGGGCGGCGGCGGAGGCGGTTCCGACTCCTCCGGAGGGTCCAACGTCGGCTCCGGCTCCGGCGGGGCCGTCGCGGTCGGCGTGGGTGTCGGCGTCGGCGTGGGCGTCGGCGTGGGCGTCGGCGTCGGTGTCGGCGTCACTTCGACGCAGACGAGGCCATCCGCTCCCTGGGTCAGCTCCTGACCCTCCACGCAAGTTGGAACCGGCTCGGGCGTCGGCGTGGGGCTGAGCTCTGGGTTCACGAGCGTCAGCCCTCCGCCCGGTGCGGGGAAGTCGCGCGGCTCGATCGGCTCCAGGGCCGTGCGCATGAACTCGCCCCACACCTCGGCCGGCAGGTCCGCGCCCGTCGGATCCCCTGACATCGGCGTGTTGCCGTCCCGGTTGCCCATCCACACCACCGCGGTCAGGTCAGGGGTGTAGCCCGCGAACCACGCGTCGGCGTAGTTGGAGGTCGTGCCGGTCTTGCCGGCCGCGGGCCGGCCGATGCCAGCCGCCGATCCGGTCCCCGATGTGATCACGCCCTTCAGCACGTCGGTCACCGTCCAGGCGACGTCCTCGCTGAACGCGCGGCGGCCCTCGGTGTTGGCCCGGTACACGACGCGGTCGCCGCGGGTCACCTCGAGCACGGAGATCGCGTCGTGGTTGACTCCACCCGTCGCGAACGTGTTGTACGCCTCGGCGAGCTCGACGGGGGTGACCCCCTGCGAGCCGAGCACGAGCGAGTCGATGTCGGCGCTGAGCTGACCCTCGCCGATCCCCGCGGCCTCCGCGACGTCGATCAGGTGGTCGTTGCCGACGCTCTGAGCAACCTGCGCGTACACGGTGTTGACCGACTTCCACGTCGCCTCACGCAGCGACAGGTTCGGGTAAGCCGCGCCCTTGTAGTTGCTGACCGTGCAGTCGCCGCTCGGGTCACGGCACGGGTTGTACGTGAACTCGGCGGGCGCGGAGAAGAAGCTCTCAGGGGCGCGGCCCGCCTCCACCCACGCGGCCAGGGCGAAGGTCTTGAACGTCGATCCCGGTTGCCGCTTCGCCCGTACCGCGGCGTTGAACTCGTCGGTGGTGGACTCCTTCCCGCCGATGAGCGCCCTGATCCCACCGGTGCCGGGGTCGATCGCCACGAGCGCCGCCGTGGGCTCGATCCCCATGAACGGCTCGTATGCCCTGCGGGCCGCGGCCTGCACCCCGGCGTTCAGCGTCGTCTTGACGCTGTACCCCCGGTAGATGTTCTCCTCGCCGAGGAGGTCGCCGAGCTCCTGCCTGACCACGTCGACGAAGTAGGGGGCGATCGTCGACGAGAGCCTGCGCGGGGTAGTCACCTCCGGCTGGCTCGCCGAGAGCACCCCGGCTTCGGCCGGATCGATCCGCGCTGTGGCCAGGAGACGGTCGACAACGTAGGCGTAGCGGCGCGAGGCGCCATCCGAGTTGTCGAGCGGATCCAGCGCCGAGGGGGCGGGGATGATCCCTGCGAGCAGGGCGGCATCAGCTGCGGTCAGCTCGATCGCGGGCTTGCCGAAGTAGGCGTGCGCAGCCGCCTCGATGCCGTACGCGCCCCGGCCGAAGTAGATGGTGTTGAGGTAGAACTCGAGAATCTGGTCCTTGCTGAACTGGCGCTCGAGCTTGACCGCCAGCGCAGCCTCGCGGATCTTGCGCAGAGGCGTGCGCTCGTCATCGCCCGTGACGGTCTTGATGTACTGCTGGCTGATCGTCGAGCCACCCTGCGTGATCTCGCGGCGCAGCACGATCAGGATCGCTGCACGCATGAGCCCACCGAAGCTCACGCCGCGGTGCTCATAGAACTCGGAATCCTCCGCCGCGAGCACGGCTTGCGGGACGTGCTGTGGCAGTTCAGCAAGATCGATCTCCCGCTGACCCGCCTGAGGCTCGAGCGTCCCCAACTCCTCGCCGGCGGCGTCGTACACCACCGTCGCCTCGGTACCGATCTCCCCCGGCAGCGGGATCGAGTTGAAGAAATAACTGAACAGCACGACGCCCGCCAATGCGAGCAGGAACGCGGGGAAGAGCAGCAGCCCCAGCAGCAGCCGTCGCAGCCAGCGTCGCCGAGGCGGTCGCCGCCTGCCGGGCCTGCCGCCGCGCGGCCGCCCACCGGGAGGACGCCCGTTGCCCCCGGTCTGGCTCCTCGGCTTGGCGCCTCGGCGTTGCCTGGAGGTCGAGGCGCTGCGGACGGCACGGGAACGCGGCTGGCTCCGCGCGGGCGCTGTGCGCTTCCTCGGGCGTCGCCGAGGCGCGGCGTTCGACGGCTCGCCCGCCAGTGGGCGCGGGCGCGCGGGCGCACCATCCTGACCGGACACCGAAGGGGGGCGGCGGCGGGGGGCGGGACGACGGGGGGCGCCAGACGGCCTCCGAGGAGGCTGCCGCTGCGGGCTCATGGCCAGCGATTGTGCCATGCCTGCGCGGACCGTCGACCTGGCCGGACGATGCGGGACACGCGCGCTGACGCGCGCGAAGTCCTCAACTGGACGTCGGACACGCGCGCTGACGCGCGCGAAGTCCTCACACGGCGTGAGCGTGGCCCAACAGCTGGCTCTCGGCGAGGTGGTTCCAACCGCAGACCAGGCAGGCCTCGACCACGTAGGCCACGAACGAGCGATGCTGGGCAGCGAGCCCAGCCAGCTCCTCGCGCGTCCAGACGATGTGCCCGGACTTGCGCTTCAGGTCGTCGCCGTACACGTAGGTGACCAGGCGCAGTGTCGGCGCGTCATCGGGGGGGACGTCCGCGCGCTCGTCGGCCAGCGCGCAGATCGGGCACGTTCGATCGGTTTCCACACCGACGTGACGCGCCGCGCGCAGCAACTCCGGATGGGCGTCACAGACGTCGTCGACGCGCACCGCGCCATCCGACACCGCGCGCACCAACGCGCGCTTCGCGATCCGGTAGTCCGTCACGCGTCCCATGCCGAGATGATACGCCCGCGCGCCGAAACTGAAGTGCCACGCCGACATATCGCGCTGATACATCGCGTTGAGGTATCATCTCATCACATCACGAACACGAACTCGCGACCGGAACCCACCAGATGCTCGAACTCGCCATCCTCGGAGTGCTGAAGGAGCGCGCCGTCCACGGCTACGAGCTCCGCAAGCAGCTCGTGCAGCGGCTCGGTTTCTTCTGGACCGTGTCGTTCGGGTCGCTGTATCCCACCCTGCGCCGGTTGGAGAAGCGCGGCGCGATCGAGAAGGTCCGATCCACCGACGCCGGCACGCGCCGCAAGCAGGCGTACCGCATCACGCCGAACGGTGAGCAGCAGTTCCTTGCGCTGCTCGAGGAGGGCACCGCCACCACGGCGTGGGAGGAAGACAAGTTCCCCTTGCGGCTGGCGTTCTTCCGCTATCTCCGCCCCGACATGCGCTTGCGGCTGCTGGAGCGGAGGCGTGGCTACCTGGAGGACCGGCTGGATGAGGGCCAGCGATCGCTGACGCGGGCCAAGCGAGGCGGTCGTCTGGACATCTACACCCTGTCGCTGATGCGACACGGCGTCGACGTGACCGAGCACGACATCCGCTGGTTGGACGAGCTGATCGCCGCCGAACGCGCGGCGCTCGCCGAGGCCAACCACCCGCCGGCGCGCGAGCAGGCCCCGCAGTCGCGAGAGAGCACCGAGGCGCCGTCAGCCAGTCCGGGCTCTGCCGAGCCCTACGACGTCGGCGCCACGGTCTCGCAGCGACCGACCAATCAGGAGGGGCGCACGGCGCAGGCCGCGCGCGACGCATGACCCAGCGGGCGCAGGCCGGCCCGGGAGACGAAACGGGTGCAGGCCGGCCCGGGAAGACAGGAAAAGGAGCACCGATGGGCAAGGTACGGGTCGCGATCGTGGGGGTGGGTAACTGCGCGAGCTCGCTCGTGCAGGGAGTCCACTACTACCGCGACGTCGAGCCAGGTAGCGCGGTGCCAGGGCTCATGCACGTCGAGCTCGGCGCCTACCACGTGCGTGATCTTGAGTTCGTGGCAGCGTTCGACGTCGACGCCAAGAAGGTGGGCCGCGATCTCGCAGAGGCGATCGTCGCCCCTCCGAACAACACCATCCAGTTCGCCGACGTGCCGCCGATCGGCATCGAGGTGCAGCGCGGGCCCACCCTCGACGGCTACGGCGAGTACTACCGCCAGGTCAGCGAGGAGTCCGACGCCGCGGCTGTCGATGTCGCGGCTGAGCTGCGGCAGGCAGGCGCGGACGTCCTGATCAGCTACCTGCCCGTGGGCAGCGAAGAGGCGGCGCGTCACTATGCGCAGGCGGCACTGGACGCCGGTGTCGGCCTCGTCAACTGCCTGCCCGTCTTCATCGCCAGCGATCCCGCCTGGGCGCAGAAGTTCTCCGACGCCGGCGTGCCAATCGTGGGAGACGACGTCAAGAGCCAGGTGGGTGCGACCATCACCCATCGCATCCTGACCCGCTTGTTCGAGGACCGCGGCGTCGCGATCGACCGCACCTATCAGCTCAACTTCGGCGGCAACATGGATTTCATGAACATGCTGGAGCGCAAGCGGCTGAGCTCGAAGAAGATCTCCAAGACCCAGTCGGTCACCAGTCAGATGGACGCGCCGATCGGCAAGGGCAACATCCACGTCGGGCCCAGTGATCACGTCCCGTGGCTCGAGGACCGCAAGTGGGCCTACATCCGCATGGAGGGCCGCAACTTCGGAGACGTGCCCCTGAACGTCGAGCTGAAGCTCGAGGTCTGGGACTCGCCGAACTCAGCGGGTGTCGTCATCGACGCTGTCCGTTGCGCGAAGGTTGCCAAGGACCGTGGCATCGGCGGCCCGCTGCTCGGTCCCTCCAGCTACTTCATGAAGTCCCCGCCGGCCCAGTTCCACGACGACGTGTGCCACCAGATGGTCGAGGAGTTCATCGCCGGCTCCCCCCCGGCCACTGTCGACGTGAGCATCGACTCGTTCGTCGAGCGCGCCGCACCTCGCGGCTGACCGGCTACCGGTTGCGGCGGTCGCGCAGCGACGGCCGTGAAGATGCTGATCTAGTGCTGCGGGGGCGCGACGACCCGGTCAGCGCACGCGTCCGGCCCGCGTGCGCGGCGCATAGCGGTAGACCACCCGCCCGCCGAGCGCGTCGACCCGCACGGGACCGAACGTGCGGCTGTCGGTGCTGCTTCCCGGATCGTCCCCCAACAGCAGCACCTCGTCGGGACCGGCGCGCAGGTCTTTGCCGCCCACGAACAGGGTTGCCCCCTGCCCCGCGGCCACCCGCTTGACCAGCGGGCGGCTTCCAACCCTGGGGTCGGGCAGCACGACGAGCGTCCCCGGCAGGACCCTCCGCGTCCGCCACACCAGCACCCGGTCGCCGGGCTGGAGCGTGGGACGCATGCTGCCCCCCGCCACCTCGACCCGCTCTGAGCGCCGCGCGAGGGCGACCGCGAGAGCCGCGACGGCAACCCAGAGAACAAGTCCGCGCCGCCGGATTGAGGCTGTCCGCATGGGGATAGGGTAGGCGCGTAAGGACACCCGGATCGCAAGCAACTCGCGACAAGGAGCATCCCATGACGTTGGCCGCACGCGTTCTCGGCCTGCTCGACACGTTCTCGACGCCTCGAACCGTTCACGCCCACTGCGATCTGATGTGCGGGGTCTACGACCCGGCGCAGGCGCGGATCGAGGCCGAGTCGGTGAAGGCGATCGCCGAGAAGTATCACGACTCGGACGACGAGGTGTTCCGGCAGCGTGCCGTGCTCATCAAGGAGGAGCGGGCCGAGCTGGTGAAGCACCACCTGTCGGTGCTGTGGACCGACTACTTCAAGCCGCCGCACGTCGAGCAGTTCCCGCAGCTGCACGACCTGTTCTGGCGCGCCATCAAGAAGGCCGGCGATGCCAAGAAGTCGATGGATCCGGCCGTCGGGCAGGAGCTGCTCGACCTGATCGCCGAGATCGACGGCGTCTTCGTCAAGACCAAGCAGGGCTGACCGCGACCTCGCCTGGGCCTTGGGCAACGCCGCGCGGAGCTGACGCGCGCAGGCGAGACTGTCGGATCATGCAGCCGATCGATCCCGACCTGGCCGCCCTCGCCGATGCGCACGGTGTGGCGACCGACTACCTCGATGCGCAGCGCCGGCGCCATGATGTCGACCCCGACACGGTGGTCGCCGTGCTGTCGGCCATGGGCGTGGACGCCAGCACCTCCGAGGCGGTGACCGCGGCCCTCGCCGACCACCGCGAGGCGCCGTGGCGCCACCCGCTCCCTCCTTCCGTCGTCGTTCGGCGGGGTGCGCCCGCGACGCTGGCGGTCCCGCTGCACGTCGCCGAGGGGAGCGGAATCCAGGCGAGCGTCGCGTTCGAGGACGGCACGCATCGCGCTGTGGGCCAGGTGTCGGCCCCGACGCGACAGCGTGCCGTCGCCGGGAGGGAGAAACGACGGCGCACCCTGCGCCTGCCCGCGGACCTGCCCCTTGGGGTCCACCGGTTGACCGTGACGACCCGCGGCGAGGCCGACGACGAGGCTGAGTCGGTGCTGATCGTCGCACCCGAGGCGTGCCCCTCGGTCGCCGCGCTCGACCGCACGTGGGGCTGGATGCTCCAGCTGTACGCGCTGCGCTCGGCGGGCAGCTGGGAGGTCGGGGACCTGGCCGACCTGCGCGACCTCTCCGTGGACGCCGCCCGTCGCGGCGCCGGCTTCGTGCTCGTGAACCCGCTCCATGCGATGGCGCCGGTCGAGCCGGTCGAGGCATCCCCCTACTACCCGTCGAGTCGGCGGTTCTTCAACCCCCTCTACCTGCGAGTAGAGGATCTGCCCGAATTCGCTGCGGCGCCGGCGGTGGTCCAGGCGCGCGTGCGAAGGCTCGCCGAGGCGTCGCAGGCGCACAACCGCGACCCGCGGATCGACCGCGACCGGGCGTGGGCCGCGAAGCGAGACGCGCTGACACTGCTGCACGGGGTGCCCATGGAGCGTGAGCGGTCCCTGCGCTACGCCGCCTGGAAGGCGGCACGTGGACCGGCGCTGGAGGACCACGCGACCTTCTGCGCCCTGACCGAGGAGCACGGCGCAGGCTGGCAGGCCTGGCCCCGCGAGCTGCGTCGTCCCCGCGGCAGGGCCGTCACGGCGGCCAGACGGCCGCTGTCACAGCGGGTGGCGTTCCACGCGTGGCTGCAGTGGTGCCTGGACGAGCAGTTGGCCGAGGTGCAGCGGCGGGCGCGGGACGCCGGGATGCCGGTCGGCGTCGTGCACGACCTGGCCGTCGGCGTCGATCCGGGCGGAGCTGACGCCTGGGCGCTGCAATCCGACCTCGCGACCGATGTGACCGTGGGCGCACCACCGGACCCGTTCAACCAGCACGGGCAGGACTGGCGACTGCCACCGCTGCGGCCCGACCGGCTGGTCGCGACCGGCTACGCCCCGTTCCGCGAGATGGTCGCCACGGTCCTCGCACACGCTGGCGGAATCCGCATCGATCACGTCATGGGGCTGTTCAGGCTGTGGTGGATCCCGCCAGGAGCGGATGCGACCGCAGGAACGTACGTCCGCTACCCGGCGCGAGGACTCCTGGCGGTCCTGGCGCTGGAGGCGCACCGGGCTGGCGCCGTGGTGATCGGTGAGGACCTCGGCACCGTCGAGGACGGCGCCCGCGAGGCGCTGCATCAGGGGGGCGTGGCCTCAAGCGCCGTCGTGTGGTTCGCGCGCACGGCACCGGCCTCCGACCCGTCGCTGCCGCTCGACGGGCGCGTCGCTGCCGACGAGGAGCCCAGGCGTCTCCGTCCCGAGGAGTACCCCGCCGCGGCACTGGCCTCGGTGACCACCCACGATCTGCCGACCGCCGCGGGTTGGTGGGAGGACGAGGAGCTGCGCACCCAGGACCGCCTCGGGCTCCTGGGCGCCGGCAGGACGCTGGAGACCGAACTGGCCCGCAAAGCCGAGGAGCGGGAGGACATGCGTGCCCTGCTTCACGACAGCGGGGTGCTGGACGACGCCGCCGAGGACGACCCCGACGTCCTCGCCATCGCGCTGCACGCCTTCCTCGCCCGCACCCGCTCACGGCTGGTCGCGGTGCAGCCGGCCGACGCGGTCGGCGACCGCCGCCAGCCCAACCTCCCTGGCACCCGCCATGAGTACCCCAACTGGATGCTGCCGGTCGCCGAGCCCGCTCCGGAAGGCCACCGACCGATGCTGCTGGAGGCATTCCTCGAGCACCCGCGCGTCCGACGGCTGATCGACGTCTTAGCGGACGGCCGCGCGGCCCCGTAGCCCGTCCGCGCGGGGAGGATGACCGCTCCCGGGCCCTGCGACCTCGCTACTCGGGAGTTCCGGTCCACTTGGCGAGCCATAGCTGCTCACCGATCTGATCCAGGTTGTCCAGCTCGCTCTCCGCCTGGTCGACGTGATGCTCCTCATCGGCGAGAAAGCGCTCGAGCAGCGCGCGGGTGCCCGGGTCGCCCTCCTCGACGCACACGGCGACGCCCCGCTGGTAGCGCTCGACCGCGCTCTTCTCCATGTCGTAGTTGAGACGGAACTGCTCGATGATCGTCTCGCCGACCTGCACGGTGAACAACCGCTGCATGTTCGGCACGCCCTCGAGATACAGCACGCGCTCGATCAGCGTCTCGGCATGGCGCATCTCGGCGATGGACTCGTCGTAGTATTCCTTGGCGAGCCGGTGGTAGCCCCAGTCCTGGGCGACCTTGGACGCGATGAAGTACTGGTTCACCGCCGTGAGCTCCGCGGTGAGCGCTTCGTTGAGCAGCTCGATGACCTGTGGGCTTCCCTGCATGGCTCGGCGACCTCGCGTGGGTGCGATGGGGTACAGCGGTTGCTGCGCAGCCTAGGTCGCCGTGGCAGGAGCGTCCACGAAGGGCCGCTTGCCCTTCACCGCCGCGACCCTTCCCGCGCCAGCGGTGAACGGAGCGCGGAGACGACCGGGCAACCGGGGGCGCACCCGGCCTCGGCCAGCAGCCTGGTGACGCTGGGCACGCAGCCGCCGCAGACGCTGCCTGCACCGCACGCCTCGGCGACGTCGAACTCGTCGCGAGCGCCGTCCTCGATCGCGTGCCGGACCTCACGGTCGTAGACGGCCTTGCAGTGGCAGACGAGCACGACGCCTCGCTCAGGGTCGATGGTGAGGCTTGCCTTACCGATGCTAATCCACTCCGCAACGCCGCGCAAGGTTGTCGTGCCCGGGATCCGGCCGGTCACCGCATGATTCTCGTCCTCCCAGAAACTGTAAGTCCGGCCAAGGCTCGACCTGGACTACACGGAGGATATTCAGAGCGGAGGACGCAGCGAGCGGACTTGGCGTGCACTATGCTCGTTATCGCCAGAATCTATCGGCGCATCGCCGCCTCATCCAGACTGGGAGGTTCTTACAGGTTGTCGCTGAGTCCCGCCTGCGCAGCAGTCCACGTGTCCAGCAGCGCGCGGGCCTCGTCTGCGGTCATCGGGCCGCGTTCCAAGCGTGCTTCCTTGAGCATCCTCCACGCCCTGCCAACCTGTGGGCCCGGCTCGATGCCCAGGTGGGCCATGATCTGGTGGCCATCGAGCGCGGGGCGGATCCGGTCGACCTCCTCCTGCTCCCGCAGGTCGGAGATCCGCTCCTCGAGGTCGCCCATCGCGCGGCGCAGCCGCTCGGCCTTGCGACGGTTGCGCGTGGTCACGTCCGCCCGCGTCAAACGGTTCAGCCGCACCAGTTGCTCCGGGGAGCCCGCATCGTTTACGTACCGGCGCACCGCACCGTCGGTCCATTCGCCCTCGGGGTAGCCATGGAAGCGCAAGTGGAGGAGCACCAGTTGCGCGACCTGTTCAATGGTGTCCTTCGGGTACCGCAGGGCGGCCATGCGCTTGCGCGTCATCCGGGCGCCCACGACCTCGTGGTGGTGGAAGGTCACCTTGCCGCCGGGATGGAACTCGCGGGTGGCCGGCTTGCCGACGTCGTGCAGCAGCGCCGCCAGGCGGAGGACGAGGTCGTCAGCCGGGACGCCGTCGACCACGGCGAGGGTGTGCCGATAGACGTCCTTGTGGTGGTGGATCGGGTCGCGCTGCATGCGCAGGGCACCCAACTCGGGCAGGAAGCGGTCGGCCAGTCCGGTGTCGACCAGCAGATCGAACCCGGCCGCGTGGGCGGGGCCACAGACCAGCCGGTCCAGCTCGTCGCGGATGCGCTCGGCGCTGATCACGTCGAGCCGGTCCGCCATCGCCGCCGCGGCCTTGACGGCGGCTTCGTCGGCTCGCGCGTCCAGCACCGCCACGAACCGTGCCATCCGCACCATGCGCAGGGGGTCGTCGGAGAAGCTCGTCTCGGGCTCCACCGGGGTTCGCAACAGCCCGTCGCGCAGATCGCCGAGACCCCCGAAGGGGTCGACGAAGCGGTGCTCGGGGAGGCTCAGGGCCATGGCGTTGATCGTGAAGTCGCGCCGCGAGAGGTCTGCGTCCATGTCGCGCGCGTACGTGACTTCGGGGTGCCGGGAGTCCAGCGTGTAGGCGTCGGCCCGGAACGTGGTGATCTCGAGCTTGTAGGAGCCCTTCGCCGCGCTGATCGTGCCGAACCGCGCCCCGGTCAGCCAGACCGCGTCGGCCCAGCCGCGCAGCAGCGCCTCCGTGTCGGCCGGGGCTGCGGAGGTGGCGAAGTCGAGATCGTCCTGGCGCCGGCCGAGGAACGTGTCACGAACCGTGCCGCCCACGAGGTAGAGCTCGTGGCCGGCAGCGGCGAAGCGCCGTCCGAGCTCGTCCGCTACCGGGTAGACCGCCACGAGTTGGACCAGGGCACGCTCCTGCTCAGCGGTGAGTGCGGTCTGGGCCATGGTGGCGCCATGGTAGTGGGCTCAGGCGGGCAGGCCGGCCGCGCGCACGGCGATCCTGAAATCGTGCGGGCTGGTGGCCGTCGCGAGCGCGTCCGGAAGGGCGACGCGCCCCTCGCCGTACAGTTGCAACAGGTGCTGGTCAAACGTCTGCATGCCGTAGTAGGCGCCCTCCGCGATCGCGTCCTCCACCTGGTTCGTCTTTGCGGGGTCAACCAGGAACTCGTGGATGCGGGTGGTCATCACGAGGCACTCGATGGCGGCGACCCGCCCGCCGGACGCGGACGGCAGCAGCCGCTGGCAGACGATGCCCTGTAACGAGTTCGCCAGCGACATGCGCGCCTGCTGCTGGTGGTGCGGCGGGTACATGTCGATGATCCGGATAACCGTCTCCTGCGCGTTGGTCGTGTGCAGCGTCGACAGCACGAAGTGGCCGGTCTCCGCTGCCTGCAGCGCAGCGGTGACGGTCTCGAGGTCCCGCATCTCGCCGATGAAGATCACGTCGGGATCCTGGCGCGCGACGGCGCGCAGCGCCGTGGAGAAGTCGTGCGTGTCGACGCCCACCTCCCGCTGGTCGATGATGGCCAGCTCGTCGCGGTGCAGCACCTCGATCGGGTCCTCGATGGTGACGATGTGGCGCCGCCTGGCGGCGTTGATGTGACCGATCATGGCGGCCGTGGTGGTGGTCTTGCCCGAGCCGGTCGGTCCGGTCACCAGGACCAGCCCGCGGTGCTCCTCGGCGAGCTTGCGGACGGCGGGCGGCAGCCCGAGCTCAGCGAAGCCCGGGCTCCCCAGGGTGACGCGACGCAGGACCAGCCGATGGATCCGCGCTGGTGAAAGACCGCCGCGCGGAAGCGTGCCACGCCCGGCAGCGAGTAGGCGAAGTCGGCCTCGGACCCCGCCGCGAGCCGCTCGCGCGCAGCCGTGTCCATGATCGAGGCCGCGAATCCCGCGGTGTCGTCGCCTGTCAGCGGCGGGAGATCGTGCACCTCGCTGAGCTGCCCGTCGATGCGCACGTGAGCCGGCCCATCGGCCTTCAAGTGCAGGTCGGAGCCGCCCTTCTCAGCGCAGAGTCGTAGGTAATCATCGATGTGCACGCGCGTCGTCCTTGCCCTGGGGTGGCGCGCAACACCGCGCGCCGTGGTAGTTGGGTCGGCGGGCAGCAGGTCGCACTTGAGCCAGCATGACCGCCAGGAGAGGCTGTTGGCGTCTATCCTCCAGCCCTCGTGACCCGCTACCCCACACGCCGCGCAACGTCGGCGGGCGGGCTCGTCGTCGACGATCTGCCCGCAGCGCGGTCCTGCGTCCTCATCGCCCACCGCAACGCCGCCGGGGACCTGCAGTGGACCCTGCCCAAGGGCGGGCTGGAGGACGACGAGGACTTGGAGGCCGCCGCAGTGCGGGAGGTGCGCGAGGAGACCGGGCTGGAGGCCGAGGTCATCGGCGGGCTCGGCGTCATCGACTACTGGTTCGTGTGGCGGCCCGACCAGGTCCGGTACCACAAGTACGTGCACTACTTCGTCATGGTCCACCGTGGCGGCGACATGGCAGCCAGGGACGACGAGGCCGAGGACGTCGCCTGGCTGCCGCTCGCCGATGCCTGCGACCGGCTGACTCATCCCAATGAGCGCGACCTCGTGCTGGCATGGATCCAGGCTCAGGACAAGGCCGAGGACGAGCGCAGCGAGGCTGGCGGGCTGGGGTCAAGGGGCGAGAGCGCGTGACCCGGCGCCGTGTGGCCGCGCTGCCGTTGCTCATCGCCTGGCTGCTCGTCCTGCCAGGTGGGCTGGCGACCGGGCAGGTGCGGCCGGGCGAGGTCGACGAGCGGGGTCTGCGTCTGGAGGTCGACGCGCTGACGGGTGTGGTGCAGCCAGGCGGCTCCTTCGACCTGCGCGCCCGGGTCCACAACGCCGGCGGCCTCGCGCGCGGCAGGGTGCGCCTGCTCGTGTCGGTGCACCAACGCACGGCGGAGCGATGGCGGTACCAGCAGGCGCTCGACGACGGTGTGGTCGGAGACGTCGTGCACGCGTTCGCCGCGGATCTCGACCAGCTGCCCGCCGACGGCACACGCGTGGTCGAGCTGTCCGAGACGGTCGCCGAGCTGGGCCTCGCCCAGCCCGCGACCCAGGCGGGCGTGTACCCGGTGCGGCTGCGGCTGCAGGTGGGGGAGGAGGTTGTGGCCGAGCACATGTCGAGCCTCGTGCTGGCTCCCGCAGGCGTCGCCGAGCCAGTACGTGTCGCGCTGCTGGCCCCGTTCGCCGCACCACCGGCGCGGCGGGCCGACGGTGCCGTGACCGACGCCGCGCTCGTGCACGCGCTGCCGACCAGCGGCACGTTGGGAGGACTGGCATCCGAGGTGGGAGCGGCCCGTGAGCTGCCGCTGACCATCGCGTTCGACGGACTCACCCTCGAGTCGACGGCGCAGCTGCGAGCCGGGTTCCTCGACGCCTCCGGACAGGAGTCGAGTCCGCGCGGACCCGACAGCCTGCCGGCCCGGCAGGCCGGGGCGCTCCTTGACGTCCTGGCCGACGTGACGGCGCGTCCCCACGTCGAGACGCTGGCCATGCCGTTCGCCTCCGCCGACCTGGTCGCCCTGGTGAGAGCCGGCATGCGCGGTGAGGCGTTGCGCCAGGTCACCGACGGGGTCGACGCCGTCGAGCGGTCGCTCACGACGACGCCGAACGCGCAGATCCTGTGGCCGCCTGACGGGCTGGACGTCGACACGCTCTTCGAGCTTCCCGCCACAGGGGTCGAGGCTGTGGTGCTCAGTGAGTCCACCCTGGCGGACCCTCGGCGCACCCAGGTGTCCCCCGCTCCGGTCCGCGAGCTGCGCACCTCCGCCGGTGGGTCCTTCACGGCGCTCGTCGGAGATCCGTGGCTGGAGGAGACGCTGGAGGACTGGTCGAACGCCGCGCCGGCGCTGACCGCGCAGCGCCTGCTCGGCGAGCTGGCCACCGTGTACTTCGAGCGTCCATCGACGCCGCGCCGCGGCGTGCTGCTGGCACCACGGTCGCCGCAACGTCGGTTGCCGCCCGGCCTCATCGCGGCACTGTCCCGGCAACTGGACGGTGCGCGCATCCTGGAACCGGTGACCCTGTCCACGCTGGCTCGGACCACCGCGCCGGAGCCCGCGGCCGCCCGCCTGGCATACCCCGCCGAGGCGCGGGGACGCGAGCTGGATCCCGCCTACGTGGCCGCGCTCAGCGCTGCGCGGACCAGGGTGGGGTCGTTGGAAGGCGTGCTGACCGGAGACCGGGCTACGCCCGGCCGGTTGGACCGCATCCTGCTGCAGGCGGGTTCCGTCCACTATCGGGACGCCGGCACCGATGGGGGGCTCGAACTCGTCGGGAGCGTCCGGGACGCTGTGGACGACCTCTACGCCACGGTCTCGGTCGTCGACTCGGCCCCGTTGACGCTGACCAGTGTGGAGGAGGAGCTGCCGGTGGCCGTGCGATCGGACGCGCAGGTGCCGCTGCGGGTGCGGGTGTCGCTCCGGTCCGACCGCTACCAGGTCGATGGCGCGGGGTTCCGGGAAGTCGTGCTGGCGCCGGGGGAGACTCGGCTGTTGACCTTCCGCGTACGGGCCGTGGCGCCCGGCGCGACGGCGCCTGTCCGTGTGGTGGTCTCCGACCCGGACGGCGTCCTGCCGCTCGCGGCCGGCACGATCGTGGTGCGCTCCACGGCGTTCTCACCGGCGGCGATGACGCTGACGGCGGGCGCGCTCATCTTCCTCCTGGTGTGGTGGATGCGTGACGCGCGACGCCGGCGGCGGTCGCGGGTCGCGGAGCGGGTCGTGGAGCGGGTGCCCGCGACGTGACGCCCCGCCCGGCTCGACCGGCGCTCAAGGTCTGTGGGCCGACAGCCGACGCCTAGCTCAGCGGGCGCGCCTGCGCCCTTAGTCGCTCGGAGGTGCCCCCGTGTCATGGGGTCTGGTGAAGGTGCTGGCCGCGCTGGCGGTGCTCGCAGCCATGCTCTTCGATGGTGGCGCGGTGCTGGTCAATGTGGTCCAGGTCGACGAGGCGGCAGGCGACGTCGCGCGGTCGGCGGCGCGCGACTACGCGGCCCGCGGCAGCCCGGCTGGAGCCGAGCAGGTCGCGATGGCGGTCGTCGCCGATCTGCGGGGCGCACAGCTGGACGACCTCGAGGTCGACCGCGCCGGCCTCACCGTCACGGTGACCCGGACGGCCCGTGTCGTGCTGCTCGACCGCCTGCCGCTCGTCGCGGACTGGGCCATGGCCAGCGCCACCAAGCGCGCCAGCTGGCCCTAGCGGCGCCTCGCGAGCCTGGTCGGGGGCTGATCTACACTCTGCGGCGAGGTGTACGACACCCATCGTGACCAGTGGGTGACGCGGCACGGACGACAACGGCGATCTCCCAGCGAGCCCGGAGGGTGGGGGTGTGGAGGGGCATGAGCGAGAGGACCAGCGAGGCCGCGGGACCGCCCCCTTCCGCGGACGGGGCTGGGCCTTCGGTGCCTGCTGACCGTGCAGGGGGCAGGCACGCCTCCACCACGCAGGCCGCGCGGATGCTCGCGAACCGCTACCTGCTCGAGGAGCGGGTCGCGAGCGGGGGCATGGCCTCGGTGTGGCGCGGCCACGACGAGGTTCTCGCTCGGACCGTGGCCGTGAAAGTGCTGCACGACCACCTCGCCGCCGACGACGATTTCCGCGAGCGCTTCCGGCGGGAGGCGATCGCCGCGGCCAAGCTCGCCCATCCCGGTGTGGTCAGCCTCTACGACACCGGGCGCGACGGCGACGCGACGTTCCTCGTCATGGAGTTCGTCGACGGGGCGACCCTCAAGGACCTGCTGGCCGACCGCGGCCGCCTGCCCGTCGCCGAGGGGTGCGGCATCGCCGAGCGGGTGGGCCGTGCCCTCGACTACGCGCACAAGCGCGGCCTCGTCCACAGGGACGTGAAGCCCGCGAACATCCTGATCGGTTCCGACGGGACGGTGAAGGTCGCTGACTTCGGGATCGCCAAAGCCGATCAGGCCGACGACCTCACCAAGACGGGGATGGTTCTCGGCACGGCCGCCTACGTCGCGCCGGAGCAGATCCGTGGCGAGAAGGTCGACGGTGCGGCCGATCAGTACGCCCTCGCTCTGGTGCTGTATGAAGTGCTGGCAGGCCGGCAGCCCTTCAAAGCCGATTCCCCGGTCGCCACGGCGGCGCAGCGCCTGGAGCGTGACGCCCCACCGGTCCGCTCGTTGCGGCCCGACGCTCCGCGTGGCCTAAACGCGGTGCTCGCGCGCGGCATGGCCAGGGAGCCAACCGACCGGTACCCGACGACCGCCGCGTTCGCGGATGCCCTGGCCCCGTTCGCCAACGATGATGACGACGCCACGGCTGCGCTGGTGACCACACCGTTCGCCCACCGCCCACAGTTGGACGACGAGGCTCTGACCGCGGTGGGCGATGAGTCTCGTCCGGCGCCGCTGCGAAGTCGCGGGGGTCCCGACGACGAGCGACGCCGCACCGAGCGAAGGGGCATCGGCGCGGTCCTGCTGCTGCTGGCCGCGGCGGCCGTGCTGGTGGGCGTTGCGCTGTTCAGTGGCGTCATCCAGGCGCCAGAGGGCTTCCCGATCCTCGACGCCCGCGAGCGCGCCGAACCCACAGAGGAGGCGCTCCAGGCGCCCGTTGAGGACGGCCGGCCGCTGCCGCTCGACGCGGCCGCGCTGTCGATCTTCGACCCGGCCACCGTGGCGGGGTTCACCGGGGGGGACGGTCGAGAGAACGACGCCGACCTGCCGAACCTGGTCGACGGCGACCCCACGACCTCGTGGGAGACCGTGGGCTACGACTCGGCGGGCTTCGGCAACCTCAAGCCCGGCGTGGGGTTCATCCTCGACCTCGGTGCCCCCACCCGCGTCGACGACGTGGCCCTGACCGCCACGCGGCCGGGTATCGCCTTCGACGTGCGCGCTGCCGATCAGGTGAGCGACGACGCCGAGGGCTGGCAGGTGCTGGGAGGAACCGAGAGCGCCGGTGAGCGGACGACCATCGGCCCGGAGGGTGAGATCACCGCTCGCTTCCTGCTCGTCTACATCCGCCAGCTGCAGCCGGACGGCGGGCGGTTCCGTGGTGGGTTCTCCGAGGTGACCGTCACCGGGGCTCCGGGCTCGGACGGCTCGGCGGATGCCGGTTAGGGCGGCCCGGACGATGCCGGGGAGCGCGACCCGGGGGGCGGGCGGCTAGCCGATGGCCATGCGGACGGTCGACCCGAGTGACGAGCAGCTCGTCGCGGCGTTCGTGGACGGCGACGGCGACGCGTTCGACGCGCTGGTGAGCCGCTACGAGCGGCGGGTGTTCGCCATCTGCTACCGCTACTTCCGCGATGCGCACGACGCAGAGGACGCCGCGCAGGACGCGTTCGTGGCGCTGTTGCGCCGGGCGCACACGTTCTCGGGCGCTGCTAGCTTCTCGACCTGGATGTACCGGGTCGCCACCAACGCCTGCAACGACCTGGCCCGCAAACGGGCGCGGCGGCCCCGCTCCGTGGACGCCGAGGTCTCCGAGGTGCTCGACAGCCGCGTCTCCCACCGCAGCGCCGAGGAGGCCTTCGGCGCTTCCAACCTCGATCCGGCGCTGGTGCTGGCGCTCGACGGGCTCGACGTCGACACCCGCGACGCGGTCGTTCTCCACGACGTCTATGGCGTGCCCTACGCCGACATCGCGCAGCGCGCCGGCGTCGCCGTGGGCACCGTCAAGTCCCGCATCCACCGCGGCCACGCCAGGCTCGCCGCCGCCCTGGCGCCAGGCCATGACCCCGCTGGGAACCCCGATCGGCTCCGCGACCTCCAACCCCCGACACCATGAGCGATTCCCACACCCCACGTGCCGACGGTTCGGCCGAAGACGACGCGCGCTGCTCCGCCTACCTGGAAGGGGAGCTGACCGCGGCCGAGGCGATCGCCTTCGAGGCCCGCCTGGCCGACGAGCCCACCCTGGGCGGCACCCTGGAGCGCACCAGGGCCGCGCTGGAGTCGCTGGCCGGCGTAGGCGCCGCCGAACCCGCGCCAGGCTATGGCGACCGGCTGCGCGCCAGGCTGGCCGAGGTCCGCGACCAGCAGCCCAGACAGCTCGCGGACGAGGGTCCGGCGGCCGGCTCCCAGCCTCCCGCGTCCCTGTTCTCGCTGCCTCGTCACCGGGTCCGCGAGGCACGGCCCTGGATGGGGATCGCGGCGGCACTCGTGCTGTTCGCCGTCCTGGGCGGAGGCCTCGTCGGCGTGCTCTTCGGCGCCACCAGCGGGGATGAGACGGCTGCGAGCGGCGCTGGGGAAGCCGACACGGGCGGTGACGACGCCGGCACGGCCGCCGAACCCGAGGTCGCCGAGGCGGAGGGAGGGGACAGCGACGCTGACGGTGAGGAGAGCCGCGCCTTCATGGCCGACCCGGGTACGGAGGCAGCCGCCGGCGACAGCGCGGCCGACGACGGCGCGCCGCCAGACGACGCTCCCGCGGCTGGGGGCCTCCGCACCGCCCCGTCCGTGATCGACGAAGGCGTGGCGCTGGCGGACGGCCAGGCGCTTGCTGACCACATGGGTGGCAGGCAGGAGGCCGTCGCCGCGCTCGGCGTGCCACTGCCGGAGGTGCCAGACCGCGCCGAGCGGGCCGCGCGCGCGCTGGAGAGCGCGCCCCCGTTCAGCGACGGGACACGAGCGCCAGACTGCCTGGGCGCCGCCACGAGCGAGGTCAACGACCCGGCTCTGCCTGTTCGGGTCGAAGCGCTCACCTATGCTGACGAGCCCGTGATCGCCTACCTGCTGGTCACGCCGGATGACGCCTCCGAGGTGCTCGATCAGATCGAAGTGGTCCTGACCGCGCCGGAGGGTTGCGTCGTGCGGCTGGTGCAGGACGCCCCCGGAGCCGCGGAATAGGCTCGGCCTCACAGACCGTTGGATGCAGCACCAACCGATCACACGAGGACTGCTCAATGAGCGCGGAGATCCACGACGTCATCATCATCGGCTCCGGGCCTGCTGGACTGACGGCCGCGCTGTATGCCGCCCGGGCGGACCTGCGGCCGCTGATGATCGAGGGGCGCGAGGCGGGCGGTCAGCTGATGCTCACCACGGACGTGGAGAACTACCCCGGCTTTCCCGACGGGAAGATGGGGCCTGCGCTCATGCAGGACATGCGCAAGCAGGCTGAGCGCTTCGGCACCCGGTTCCTCACGGTCGACGTCGACAGCGTGGACCTCAAGAACGGCTCGCCGTTCACGATCGCGGCAGGCGAGCAGGAGCTGCGGGCCCGCACGGTCATCGTCTCCACCGGCGCCACCGCCCGCTGGTTGCACCTGCCCAGCGAGCAGCGGCTCATCGGCCGCGGGGTGTCCAGCTGCGCGACCTGCGACGGCTTCTTCTTCCGCGACAAGGAGATCGTCGTGGTCGGTGGCGGCGACTCGGCCATGGAGGAGGCGACCTTCCTCACCAAGTTCGCGTCCAAGGTGACCGTCGTGCACCGGCGCGACGAGCTGCGCGCGTCGAAGATCATGCAGGATCGAGCGTTCGCCAACGACAAGATCGCCTTCGTGTGGAACACGGTCGTAGTCGACGTCCTGGGGGAGGAGTCGGTCGAGGGCGTCGTCCTCGAGGACACCCAGACCAGCGAGCGCAGCGAGTTGCGCGCCGACGGGCTGTTCCTCGCGATCGGCCACGACCCCACCACGCAGCTGTTCTCCGGTCAGCTCGACCTCGACGACGAGGGCTACATCCTGGTCTCCGAGCCCGGCACCGCGACCAGCGTGGACGGCGTCTTCGCCGGCGGTGACGTCGTTGATCACGTCTACCGCCAGGCTGTCACCGCAGCCGGGATGGGCTGCAAGGCCGCCATGGACGCCGAACGCTGGCTCGAGGCTCACCCCGCGGACCTCGCCCTGTCGGAAACATCATGACTGGTGCCACGGCTACGCGAAAAATAGTTCGGAGCCATCTGGTCTGCGTACCCTCGCGGATGTAGAGTGCACAGCGAGTCCGGTCTTCCAGGACCGGCGCAGATCCGCGGTTCGGCTGTCCCCCCGTCATCCGAACCGCGCGCGAGGGGCGCTGCAGCGCCCCTCGCATCTTTTTGTCGCCCCCGCCCGCTGGGCGTTGGGTCCCGCCCGGGATGGGAATACCGCTGATCATGCGGGCGTTCCCACGCAGGACGACGACATGACACATGGAGAGGCACGCGATGAGCAACGCACAACCCGTCACCGACCAGACCTGGCAGGACGAGGTGCTCGGATCCGACACCCCCGTGCTCGTGGACTTCTGGGCGGAGTGGTGCGGACCGTGCAGGATGGTGTCGCCCGTCGTCGAGGAGATCGCCGGCGAGCAGGCGGGGCAGCTCAAGGTGGTCAAGATCAACATCGACGAGAACCCTGACACCCCCCGCACCTACAACGTGATGTCGATCCCGACCCTGATGGTCTTCGCCGGCGGCGAGGAGCGCAAGCGGATCGTCGGCGCGCGGGGCAAGAGCCAACTGCTCGACGAGGTCTCCGAGTTCATCGCCTGACCAGCGCCCTTAAGACGCTGACGCGTCTCGGCCCGCGGCGAAGCCGCGGGCCGACTGCTGTCGAGGAGCCCCGGGTCGACCCTGGCCGGTAGACCCATGGCCAGGGTCGCGCGGCGACGCCGCTGTTTACACTCGACCCCCGTGACCCCGTCCCCCACCGCTGGCCCTGCCGGCTCGTCCCCTGGTCTCGTCTGGGCCGTGCGCCTGGGCGAAACCGGACAGGCTGTGCGCGACGTCCAGGCGCGGCTGGCGCGGCTGGCGGCGTCAGGTCTCGACGTGGATGGAATCTTCGGGATCCAGACCCTGGAGGCCGTCCGGCGTTTCCAGCGCGAGCGCGGCCTCGCCGCTGACGGCGTCGTGGGCCCGGAGACCTGGCGATCGCTCGTCGAGGCTGGCTACACCCTCGGCGACCGGCTGCTGTGGCACTCCGCTCGCATGATGCGCGGCGACGACGTGGTGGAGCTCCAGCACCGCCTCAACCAACTCGGTTTCGACGCCGGCGGGGAGGATGGGATCTTCGGGCGCCTGGCCTCCTCGGCTGTGGAGGAGTTCCAACGCAACGTCGGGCTCGACGTCGACGGCGTCGCTGGGCCCCTGACCGTGTCGGCGCTGCGGCGCCTGCACCGCCAGCACCACACGGGTGGCGTGGCCGCGCGCGTCCGCGAGCGGGAATCCATGCGGCGTCTGGCCGCGCGGGGTCTGGTGGGTGCCCGCATCCTCGTCGATCCTGCGCACGGCCCCGACGATCCCGGCAACGTGAGCCCGTCAGGCGTGGCCGAGCACGCTGTGGTGTGGGGGCTGGCCACCCGGCTCGTGGCGCGACTGGCCGCCCGCGGCGCGCACGCGTTGCTGTCCCGCGGGCCGGCCTCGACACCGAGCAACCACGGCCGGGCCGTGTTCGCAAACGAGCAGGGAGTCGACGCGTGTCTGTCGCTCGCGCTCAGCGCACACGCCACGCCCGCCGCCACCGGCGCCAGCGCCTACTACTTCGGTGCGCCGCGATTCACGTCGGAGGCGGGCATGCGGTTCGCCGAGGCGGTGCAGGAGGCCGCCGTGAAGGTCGGCTGGGGGCCCGACGGGCGCGTCCATCCGCGCACCTGGACCCTGCTGCGAGAGACCCGCATGCCGGTCGTCGTGCTCGAGCCGGGCTACCTCACCGCACCAGATGACGAGGCCCGCCTGGCCGACCCCACCTGCCAGGACGAGCTGGCGGCCACGCTGTCCGACGCCGTGGCCGGCTTCTTCGACAGCGCCGCGGGCTAAGAGGGCGCGCCTCGCGGTGCCTTGCGGAGTGAGTCCTGCAATTCCCCTCGAATCCGTACTCACTGCTGCGGTGACTGCGCCGCCGAGTTGCTGCGGACCGGGGCGGGTGCCGGCTCGCGTCGGGGCGCCAGAGCGGAGCGGACCGTATCGAGCGCGTGCCCGACCGAGTCCCTGACGGTCTGGCGCAGATCCAGCCGGAGCAGGGGCCATTCCGGGTCGTCGTGCAGGATGGCGAAGCCGTTCGCCAGCAGGAAGCCCTCCGGGATGGCGCAGGTGACCGACGGGTCACCCGGGCGAGCACCGTACGCCTCCAGCGCCCTGGCGCCGCGCTTGTGCGTCTCGCGCAGCAGGGCGTGCAGCAGCACCTTGCCAACGCCGCCCCCCCTGACCTCGGGCGCGACCCAGCAGGTGGCCAGCAGCAGCGCGTCCTCGGACGCGACCCGGCCCACCCGCCTGGCGCGGGGGAAGTGCCCTGCCGGAGCGAACAGCCCGTAGGCCACCGTCCGGCCGTCGATCTCGACCACCTTTCCCGGGGCCCCCCATTCGAGCTGGGTGGCTTGCAGCCACGCCTCCTTGGCCTGCAGGCCATCCGGTCGCTGAGGGCCTCGACGTGCCCGCGCGCTCTCCCAGAACATGCACGAACGGCACGGGTCGGGAAGCTCGTCCAAACGCGCGAGGGTCAGGTCGTGGATTCGGCGGCTCATCCTGTGCCGCCGCCTGGTTCCCGCTCCCTGGGGATCAGCGCGGCGGCGATCACACCGGCGACGAAGCCCAGCGCCAGCCCGAGCACGGCCCTGACGAATGGCCGAGGCCCCGGCTCGCCAACACCCACGGGCCCCCGCATGCGCCTCTCCTTGCTCGCTGGTCACCTCAAGCGCTGCAAGTGTAGCGAGGCCCTCCACAGGCCCGACAGGGCGGGTCGGGACGCTGCGGGTCCCGTGTACGCTCACGCCTCATCCCGGTGCAGGAGGTGTCGTGAGCGAGATCCATCTCGACCCCTACCTCTCGCGGTACGCCGCCCGCACCCGAGGCATGGGCGCGTCCGAGATCCGGGCGCTGTTCTCGGTCGCGAGCCGCCCCGAGGTGGTGTCGCTGGCCGGCGGGAGCCCCGACACCGCAGCGTTGGACTACGACGCGGTAGCCGCGGTGTTCGACGAGATCGCCCGGACCAACGGCCCCGCGGCGCTGCAGTACGGTGGCGGGCAGGGCCTGCCAGCACTGCGGGAGCAGCTGGTCGAGGTCATGGCCGCCGAGCACACACCGGCACACGCCGACGATCTCGTCGTGACGACCGGCGGTCAGCAGGCGCTCGACCTCGTGACCAAGCTGTTCTGCGACCCCGGCGACGTCGTCGTCGCGGAGGGACCGTCCTACGTCGGCGCGCTCGGAGCCTTCTCGGCCTATCAGGCCGAGGTCGTCCACGCCCCGATGGATGAAGCTGGGCTGATGCCGGACGCCCTCGCCGACGTGCTGGCCCGGCTGCGACACGCGGGACGACGTCCCAAGTTCCTGTACACGATCCCGAACCATCAGAACCCCGCGGGGGTGTCGCTGTCCACCGAGCGGCGGCAGCGCGTGCTCGCCATCGCCGAGGAGCACGACCTGCTGGTCGTCGAGGACAACCCCTACGGCTTGATCGACTTCAAGGGCGAGCAGCACCCCACCCTAAGATCGTTAGCCCCCGAACGAGTTGTGTACGTCGGTACCCTCTCGAAGATCTTCGCGCCGGGCATCAGGGTTGGGTGGGTCGCCGCGGCCGGACCGCTCCGGGACAAACTGATCCTGCTGAAGGAAGCGTCCGACCTCTGCCAGTCCAACCTCGCTCAATGCGTGGCGGAGCGCTGGCTGGCAACGCAACCGTGGCTCGTCCAGGTCGGCCACTTCCGCGAGCTGTACCGCGGGCGCTGCGCCGCGCTGATCGATGAGCTCACCAACGAGCTCCCTGCGGCGTGCACCTGGAGCGTCCCGACCGGTGGCCTGTTCGTCTGGGCGCGCATGCCCGAGGGGATCCACACCGGCGAACTCCTGGCCAGAGCGCTGTCGGCCCGCGTCGCGTACGTGCCCGGCCGGGCGTTCTACGCCGACGGCGGCGGCGCCCGCGACCTGCGTCTGTGCTTCTCCTCCGCCCGGGAGGAGCGCATCCGTGAGGGCGTCCGCCGTCTGGCCGAGGTCGTCACCAGTGAGCTGGAGCTCATCCGTGCCGTCTCTGGCTGACATGTGAATGCGCCCGAGCCCCCC
>JACDBB010000183.1 GCA_013695145.1 Euzebyales bacterium | reverse complement strand
GTTGAGTGTCGCGGGTAGGCATGAATAGGGAGGTTGACCTGCGGAAATGCGGGCAGGGCGAGTTGGGCGTGTAGTGCCTACAGCCGAGGCGGTCAGGCGGGGGTGAAGTCGAGGAAGCGGGGGGGGGGTCGCGAACCGTGAGGGCGGCGAGGATGGCCTGTTGGTTGGCGGTGAGGTCGTGGCGGTGCAGGATGCGGCCGATGTTGCCGCTGAACTCTCCGGCGTGCAGGCGGTCGAGTTCGTGGCGCAGGTTGCGCCAGGTGTCGCCGGTGGCGTTATCGGCGAGGCGGATGAGCAGCAGCGCGAGCCAGCACAGGATGACGTGGGCGCGGATGCGGTCTTCGAGGCGGTGGTAGACCGGGCGCAGGTCCAGGGTCGACTTCATGTCCCGCCAGCCGCGTTCGACCTCGAGCTGTACTGCGTCCACGAGCTGACCGGCCACGGCGCCTGGCTGAAGGTCCCCCTCGGCAAACTCGACAGCGAACGCATGGTGCCCCTCGACGAGGACACCTTGGCCATCGTCGACCGGATCGCCCGGACGCGCTCGCCCGGCCGGCCGCTGCCGCACCCACGCACCGGCAAGCCGGTCGAGTTCCTGCTCACCCACCACGGCAAGCGCGTGTCCACCGCCGCGCTGCGCGACGAGCTGGCCCGTGCCGCCGACGACGCCGGCCTTGACCGCGTCACCCCTCCATCAGCTCCGGCACACCTATGCGACCGCCCAGTATCAACGCAGGGGTGTCGCTGCAGGCGCGGATCACCCGCATATCAAACACACCAGCGCCGCGATGAGCCTGCGCTACGGACGGCTGTTCGACGCCACCGTCCGCGCCGACTACGAACGCGCGCTGACCCTGGCCAAGCAGCGGTTCACCAGCCGCGCCCACCCAACGACACCGAACACGACCGCGCCAACGTCATCCCGCGAATCGCGCAAACATACGTCCTCACCGGCCGCCTACGCCTGATCCTGGCCGACCACGACCTCGTCCTGAGCCCGGGCGAGGCCGCCGAGTTCGACACCCGGCTGCCGCACTGGTTCGGCAGCACCGGCGACGGCCCCGTCGAGATCCTCAGCCTCTTCGGCCGCCAGGGGGAGCGCATGCACGTACGCGCCAGACCCCGCCCTCGCGGCAAGCACGACCACTGAGTTCGTTTCATCCTGGCCAGCTGGTGATCACCGACTGTGCGGTCCAGGCCCGGACGTGACGCCCGGGCATCGCTGCGCCGCGGAGCCGGCGGGCGCGATGGCTTGACGGCAAAACCATGTAGATGTAGATTATACATCATGGTTCGGACGCAGGTTCAGCTCCCGGATGAGCTCTACCGCGCAGCCAAGCGGGTCGCGGCGGAGCAAGAGATCACCCTGGCAGAGGTCGTGCGCAGGGGACTCGAGCACATGCTCCGGATCTACCCACCGAGAGACGACACCGGGGGCGGTTGGCAGCTTCCGGCACCACGCCATCTGGGGCGGTTTCGCACGCCGGTGGAGCGGTGGCGGGAGCTGGCTAACGAGGAGCCGCGGGCGTCCTGATGATCTCGATCGACACCAACATCCTTCTCTACGCCCAGAACCAGGACTGCGCCGAGCACGTGGCGGCCTCGGCGTTCCTGGCAGAGTGCGCTCGCCGCGAAGACGTGGCGATCTGCGAGCTGGTCCTTGCCGAGCTGTATCAGCTACTGCGGAATCCGGCCGTGGTGGAGCGTCCCCTCGACGCGCCAGAGGCTGCCGAGGTCTGCCAGGGCTTCCGCCACAACCCACACTGGGCCCTGATAGAGAATGGTCCGGTTATGAACAAGGTCTGGTCCTTCGTCGCGCGGCCAGGGACCGCCCGCCGGAGGCTCTTTGACGCCCGCCTCGGCTTCACCCTCCGCTA
This sequence comes from Euzebyales bacterium, assembly GCA_013695145.1. Lineage (GTDB taxonomy): Bacteria > Actinomycetota > Nitriliruptoria > Euzebyales > Egibacteraceae > JACDBB01. Next base: position 13,612 of record JACDBB010000183.1, on the reverse strand, counting down.
TCACGGCGTCAGGGGGCTCGCCACCCGGAACGTGGGGGACTTCGACGGGCTCGGCTTCGAGAAGGTATGGGATCCCATCGCCGAGGCGCTCGCGCGCGCCGGGGCCCTGGACGATCGCGAGGCCGACGCGCTCGAGGACCACGTGCGTTCAGTGCGGTCACGGCCGGGACGGACCGTGGCGGACACCGGGGCCGAGCGCGACACGTGAGCGGCCTGCTGGTCGCCGACACGGATCTGGTGATCGACTTCCTGCGGGGTCGCGGAACGGGCGCCGAGGTGCTCCCGAGGTGGCTGCGGGCCTGTCGCCTGTGGTTGTCGGTGGCGACGCTGTTCGAGCTGCGCTGCGGCCAGGACAGGACGCGCCGTGGCCACAGGATCGACGCGCTGTTTCTGGGCGGCCCGCTGGTGATCGATCCGAAGGCGGCCCTGCACGCGGGGGCGATCGAGGCGGAGCTGCGCGCCGCAGGAACACCGATCGGCGTGGCCGACACCCTGCAGGCGGGGATCTGCCGGGCGCTCGGGCTGCCCCCTGGCGACCCGCAACCACGAGCACTTCACGCGCGTGGAGGGGCTCGAGCTCGTCGACCTCAGCGCCGAAGGCGCGTCTCGTTCGTGACGATGACGCGCGCCGGCACGTCTCCAGGCAGCATCGACGACGGCCCCGGTCGCCTGGCGTTACATCCGGGCGTAGGTGTCGATATCGGTCTCGAACTCGTGCACGATCGCGCGGGTCAGCGTCGGCCGAGTGTCGGCGATCGCGCGGAGAAAGTCACCGACGGTCGCACGTGCGGGGTCCGGCCTGAGGCGGCATTCGGTGGACGTGTCACCGAATACGGCCCGCTCGAACGCCGCCTGCGCCGCCTTGCGCGCCGCGAAGTCGATGTCGGCGGGGGTGAACAGCTTCGTGGCCTCCACGAGACGGTCGATGTCGACGTCCTCGTCGGTGATCTGGGCCACGTAGTTGCGCCAGATCGCCGCGCGCGCCGCCTCGTCGGGCGGCCCGACCGGCAGCACGTAGTCGAAGCGCCCAGGGCGGATGAACGCCGGGTCGAGGCCGTGGATCGCGTTCGTGGCACAGACCAGCAGATGGCGCGGCCGCTCCCTGAAGGCCGGGATCAGCTTGAGCAGCTCGTTGGTGACCGCATGGGTCACCGGCCGGCCGTCGCGGGTCGCGGCGATCTCCTCGACCTCGTCGATGAACAGCACGACCTCGTCAACCTCGACGATGCTCGCGAAGAACTCCCGCAGCGCCGCGGCCTGCGCGCCACCGACCGCCAGGCGGCTGGGGAACAGCTCCACGAACGGCCATCGTAGCTGCGAGGCGATGCCCTTCGCGAAGGTCGTCTTGCCGGTGCCTGGAGGGCCGAACAGGATGATGGCGCGCGGCGGACGTACCCCGTGGTGGTCCGCCAGATCGGCGCGCGCGAGCGGGAGGATGACGCGGCGCTCGATCAGGGCCTTCTCCCGCTCCATGCCAGCAAGGCTGTCGAAGAGCCCCTGGGGGACATAGCGCCCGCCGAGACGCTCCACGGCGTTGCCGCCCCCACCGCTGGTCAGCTCCCGATGGTGGTAGCTGACCCCGCCGCGGCGAGTGAAGTGGTGCGCACCGAGTGCCTCAGCCCCGGCCTCGCCGTCAGGCAGCAGCACCGAGACCCGGCGGACGCCTCGCGCCGCGAGCCCGTCGACCAGGGCGTCCAGCAGCGCCCCGCCGATGCCCTCGCCACGCGCGCCCGGCAGCACCCCGATCCGCAGGATCCACGCGTGATCCTGCTGCAGGCGCGCGACGACCGCGCCGGTCAGCGCCCCGTCGCGCTCAGCGACCAGCGCCACGTGGTCGGCGGCCAGGGCGCTGACCACGTCGGCAAGCGGGAAGACCGCGGGCTCGCAGCCTTCGGTGGCCTCGGCCCACAGGGCTACGGCCGCGTCGAGGTCGCGCTGCTCGAACGGCCGGATATGAGCGGCATGCGGGATCATCCGCACCGAGGTCACCCGCTCGACACCCTGATCAGGTCGAGCAGCAAGCCCGGCGCGACGCCGAGCAGCAGCGTCACGGCGGCGGTCACGAGCATGGGGACAACCACGAGGGCGCCGCGCTCCGTGACGGTCGGACCCCCCAGGGGCCCGGCGCCCTCGCCCGAGCCGCCGGCGGGCACGGCCAGGGGCGCGTCGAACAGCGCGGAACGCAGGATCCGCAGGTAGTAGCCCGCCGACAGCAGCGTCGAGACCGACAGGACGACCAGCGCCGCCCACTGACCGGCCTCGACGGCACCGACGAACAGGAAGTACTTGGCGACGAAGCCGACGGTCGGGGGGAGGCCGATGATCGAGAGCGCGCCGATCGCGAACGCGGCCATTGTCCACGGCAGCTGCCGGCCGATGCCGCGCAGCTCGCTGGCGAGGGTCCGGTGCGACGCCGCGTACACCGACCCCACCGCGAAGAACAGCGTGATCTTGCTGAACGAGTGCCCGACCAGGTGCAGGACCGCGCCGGTGCGGCCGGCCGGCGAGAGCAGGCCGACCCCCAGGATCATGTACGAGAGCTGCCCGATCGTTGAGTAGGCCAGGATGCCCTTGAGGTTGTCCAGACGCAGCGCGAAGAAGGACGCGAACAGGATGGTGACCGACGCCACCACCAGCGTGAGGACACCCAGGCCGAGCTCGGCGACGAGGTCCGCGCCGAACACGTCGAGCACGACGCGCAGCACGCAGAACACGCCGACGTTCACGACGGCGACCGCATGCAGCAAGGCACTCACCGGCACGGGCGCGACCATCGCGGCTGGCAACCAGGAGTGCACCGGCACCAGTGCGGCCTTCGCGATGCCCAGCAGGTAGAGCACGTAGACGACCACGAGCAGCGCGCCGCCGGCGTCCGGGCCGAAGATCCCGCCCCGGACGAAGTCGAAGGTGCCGGCCTCGATGTAGGTCAGCACGATCGCCGGCAGCAGGAACGCGATGCCCGATCCGAGCTGGTACGCGAGGTAGCGCCGGCCTCCCCGTGCGGCATCGGGAGTGCCGGTGTGGGTCACGAGGGGATACGTGATGAACGTCAGCGCCTCGTAGAACAGGTACAGCGTGATGAGGTTCGCGGAGAACGCCACCCCGACCGTGGCCGCCATCGTCAGGCAGAAGAAGGCGTGGAAGCGGGTCAGCGCCGGGTCGGCGGCAGTCCCGAGATAGCCCATCGCGTAGAGCGTCGTGAGCACCCACAGGACGGCTGCGGTGCCGGCGAGCACGACACCGAGCGCATCGACGCGCAGCGCGATCGACGCCTCCGGGAGGAACGTCGACAGCGTGACGGAGATCGTGCCGCCGTCGCGCACCGCAGGCACCATGGTCGCGACCAGCCCGAACTGGGCGATGCCCGCGACGACGCCGCACAGCTCCCGGGCGGGCGTGCGATGGCGCAGCAGCACGACCCCCGCCGCGCCGAGGAGCGGCGCCAGGAGCGCGAGCAGCGGGGCGAGGCCGGCGGCGTCCACGCGCGTCTCCCTCTAGTCCTCAGTCGCGAGGGTGCTCGCGGGGTCGAGCCGGCGGACGAGGTCATCGACCGACGCGCTCGAGTAGTTCAGCACGGCTGCCGGAAAGAAGCCGAACGCCACGATCGCGACGCCGAGGATGCCGGCGGTGACAGCCTCGCGCGCCCGCAGGTCCGCGGCGGCCTCCACGATCGTGCTCCTGATGCGCCCGTGGAACGCGCGCTCGAAGAACACGAGCACGTATGCGGCGGTGAGGATCACGGTCATGACCGCGATGGCCACGGGCCAGCCGTAGGCGCGGAACGCGCCGAGCAGAATGAGGAACTCGCCGGGGAAGCCGCTGGTGCCGGGCAGCGCGACGGCGCCGAGGGAGGCGACCAGGGCGAACGTCGCCAGCGCCGGCGTGCGCTGGGCCAGACCGCCCAGCGCCGCGAGGTCGGTGCTCCCGACGCGCTGGTGGACGAAGCCGGCCGCGAGCAGCATCGCGGTCGAGACCAGGCCGAGGTTGGTAATCAGGAACAGCGCCCCCTGCACCCCCTGCGCGTTGAGGGTGGACAGCCCAAGCATGGCCAGGCCGACGTGGCTGACGCTGGCGAAGGCGATCAGGCGCCGCAGGTCTGGCTGGACGAGCGCGATCAGCGCGCCGTAGAGCACCGCCACGACGCCCAGGACCGCGATCAGCCAGCTCCATGCCGCGAACGCCTCTGGCACCAGGGGCAGCACGAAGCGCATGAACCCGAACACGCCCATCTTGAGCCCGGCGAGGAACACCGCCATGCCGATCGGGCCTTCCAGCAGGGTCGCCGGCAGCCAGGCGTGGAACGGGAACAACGGGGCCTTGAGCGCGAACGCGAACGCGAGCAGGAAGAACACCACCGTCTGGGTGGGCGCCGGCACCGTCGAGCCCATGAGGGCGAGAAGATCGAACGACAGCACGCCCCCGGACCCCGGCGCCGACCGGTAGCTCACCCCGAGCAGGACGAAGCCGACCAGCAGTGCGGCGGATCCCAGCAGCATCGACAGGACGTAGCGCAGCGCGGCCCGGCCGCGCTGCGGCCCGGCCCCCCAGACTCTGATGAGCACATACGTGGGAATCAGCATGAGCTCCCAGAACACGAAGAACAGGATCAGGTCCACGGCGGTGAACACGCCGATCGCCGCCGTCTCGAAGGCCAGCACCGCCATCAGGTACGCCTTGGGCGCCTGGCGCACCGCTGACCAGGACGAGAGCATCACGAGGACGACCAGGAGAGCGGTCAGCGGCACGAACAGGACGCTCACCCCGTCCACCGCGAGGTGATAGCTCAGCCCGATCGAGGGGACCCACGGCACCTGCTCGCCGAACTGGAAGTCGGTCGCGCCCCGATGGAACGCCGCCACGAGGAACAGCGACAGGCCCAGCACGGCGACCGCACCGGCCAGCGCGCAGCGGCGCAGGGCACGGTCGTTGCGGATGAAGACGAGCGCGACCAGGGTGACGGCGGGCAGGAACACGAGCGTGGACAGGATCGGGAAGCCGACCTGCTCGGCTGCGGTGATTTCGTTCACCTGCCATGCACCTCCTCGTCAGCATTCCATGGCATCGCTGCGCGACCGCCACAACCAAGATTGTGAGAATCGCCTCGCAAGCTCGGCGCATTCACGAGTCAGTCCCCGCGGTCATCGGAGCAGGCGATCCGGCCTCGACGCGCTGCTCGAGGGCCGTCAGCGAGGGGCGCATCACCTGGATGAACGGGCCGGTACCGAGGCCGATCCAGAAGATCACGGCGGCGAGGACGAGCACGATGCCGCGCTCGCTGCCCGTGAGGTCGTAGACGCGCTCGGCCACGGCGGGACGCGGGGCGCCCATGAACCCGCGCAGGAAGTACGACAGCGAGTAGGCGGCCGTGAGGAAGACGCCAAGGCCGGCGGCGATCGCCATCGACCAGTGCTGCTCGTATGCGCCGAGCATGACCAGGTGCTCGCCATTGAACCCGTTCGTGCCTGGCAGCCCGATGCCGGCGAGGGCGATGACCAGGAACGCGCCGGCCAAGAGCGGCGCGTGGTGGATCACCCCGCCGAGCGCCCCGATCTCGGGCGGCCCGACCCTGGTGGAGAGGAACCCGGCGACGAAGAACAGCCCGGCGCCGACGATCCCGAGGTTGACCATCTGCAGGAGGCCGCCCTCGAACCCGTCGAGATTGAGGGAGAACAGACCGAGCATGACCACACCCATGTGCGACAAGCTGGCGTATGCCAGCAGGCGGCGCAGATTCGACTGCCCGAGCGCGAGCAGCGCCCCGTACACCGTGCCCGTGACCCCGAGCAGCGCCATCAGCCAGAACCACCCCGAGGCGGCATCGGGCAGGAGCGGGATCGCGAAGCGCAGGAGCCCGTAGGTGCCGAGCTTGACGCCGACGAGGAAGACGCTCATGCCGACGACGGGGCCGTGCTCGAGCACCTTCGGCAGCCAGGTGTGGAACGGGAAGATCGGCGCCTTGACCGCGAAGCCGAAGAACAGGAGGAAGAAGATCAGCGTCTGCGCCTCGGCGGGCACGCCGGCCTCGATCAGGGCGAACAGCTCGAAGCTGTAGCCGTCGCCCGTGATGCGCGCGTGGTTGGCGCCCAGCAGCAGGATGCCGGCGAGCATGAGCGCCGAGCCGACGGCCATGAAGACGACGTACTCGCCAGCGGCACGCCGCCGCGCGGCACCGGTGCCCCAGCGCGTGATGAGGAACCAGCTCGGTACCAGCTCGACGACGAAGAAGAACCAGAACACGATCAGGTCGAGCGAGGCGAAGGCGCCGATCATCGTCGCCTCCAGCGCCAGCGTGGCCATCGCGTAGTGGCGCGCGTCGCCGGTGCGGCTGCTGGCCGTCGCGTGCTCGGCGTAGACGATCACGAGCAGGCCGAGCAGCGCGGTCAGCGGGATGAACAGCAGGTTGACGCCGTCGACCCCGAGATGCCAGCTGACGCCGAGCACCGAGCCGGAACGCTCGACGAACTGGATGTCGGGCACACCGGCGTTGAAGCGCAGGGCCAGGAAGGCGGCGAGGACAGCCTCGATCCCTGCACCGACGATTGCCAGGATCGTCGCGGCCCGGTCGTCGCGGACGAGCTGCAGCGCGACGCAGACGACCAGCGGCAACGCGATCAGCACCGACAGGATCGGGAAGCCGACCTGCTCGGCGGCCATGACCTCGTCGAGGTTCATCGGGTGCCCACGATCAGGGCCGCCAGCGCCAGCGCGAGGATGCTGCCGATGACCGCCGGTTGGCCCAGGCGTCGCTCGGTCGCCAGCAGCAGCCGCTGGGCGCCCGCGCCTGCGCTCGCCAGGCCGCGCTCCACGCCGGTTTGGAAGACCGCCCGCTCCACCGCGTCGGTGATCCCGGCGATGATCCCGGCCAGCTTCAAGGCGCCCGTGTCGACCGGCTGGAAGACGCCCTGCTCAAGCCTCTCGGCGAGGCGCGCGGATGCGTTGGCGACCGCGCCGAACACGCCGCCCGTGTCGGCCGGTCGTTCGAAGACGCCCCGTTCGATCCTCTCGACGACGCCCGCAACCGCGTTGGCGACCACGCCGAACGGGCCACCACGGTCGGAGGCGCGCTCGGACCAGGCCGAGGCGCGCCTGGCGGCGGCGCCCATCCGCGGGACGGCGCCGTGCGGGTGGTCCTGCCCACCCGGGACCGCGGTGACCTGGCCTGCTGGCAGCCAGTCGAGGCGCTCGGGTGGTTCGGCGAGTGCCGCGGCACCGGTCGCATGCGCGCCGCGGAGCGCGAGGTACCGCGCCTCCCAGGTCCCGGAGTCGCGCCCTGCCAGTGGGGTCGCCGGCGCGGGCGGAGGAGGCGCGCGGTCGAGCACCGCACTGTCGAAGCTCTCGAGCGCCCGGCCCAGCGCGGTCGTCGGAGCCACGATGGCGCGGTCGTAGGACTCGTCGAGATAGCCGCGGTTCAGCGCCCACCAGTACACGCGGCGGGCGGCGGCCGTGCTGGTCGAGGGTGGGAGCTCGTCGCGGAAGCGGTCGAGGTAGCGAGGGCCGTACCAGCCGGAGAGCAGCAGCAGCCCGATGGCGGCGGTCAAGACCGTCGCGAGGAGCGGGTTGCCCAGCGGCACGTCGACGCTGCCTCCGGCGACCTCGCCGAGCATGCGCTGGAACCAGGAGCCTTCGAGCCCGCCGGGCAGGACGTCGGCGGCCATGCCGAGCGCGACGAGGCCGGCGAGGACGCCGAGCGGCGCGACCAGGCGAGCCGTGGGGGTGCGGCCCGCCCGGTCCGCCTGATGGGAGGTTTCATCGTCGTCGCCGTGGCCGTCGTCGCCGGTGTGGCCAGCGAAGGCGACCGCGGTCATGCGCTGCGAGGAGAAGACCGCGGCGAAGGTCGCGATCACCGCGAGCGCGAGCACGACCCAGAGATTCCCGGTGAGGACCCCGGTCGGCTCCAGCACCCGGCCGACCAGCGGTGCGGCGAGCAGTCCGGCGGCCACCGCCAGGACGGCCGCGGCAAGCGGGCGCGCGGTGTCCGCCGGACGGCGCACCGCGGTCGGGTCGGCGCCGCCGTGGAGGTGGTGCAGGATCGACGGCGCGGTCAGGAACAGGTAGCTCTTGTAGAAGGCGTGCGCGACCAGATGGAAGATCGCGACCGCGTACAGCCCCAGGCCGCAGAACAGGAACATCAACCCGAGCTGCGCGGTGGTCGAGGCCGCCAGCATGCCCTTGATGTCGGTCTGCACGAAGCCGACCAACTGCCCGTGCAGCGCTGTCACCGCACCGACGATGCCTACCGCGATCAGCGCGGACGGCGCCTGGTCGTAGATCGGTGCCGAACGCACCACGAGGTAGACACCGGCGGTCACCATCGTCGCCGCGTGCATGAGCGCGCTGGACGGCGTGGGTCCTTCCATCGCCCGCGCCAACCACGTGCCAAGCGGCAGCTGCGCTGACTTGCCGGTCGCTCCGAGCAGGAGCAGGAAGCCGACCCCCTCGACGACGCCGCGCGGCAGGTCTGGCGCCTGCGCGAAGACCTCGCCGTAGGCCAGCGTGCCGGTGTGGGCGACCAGCAGGAACATCGCGACCAGCAGACCGGCGTCGCCGACGCGGTTCATGACGAACGCCTTCGTGCCGGCCTGGGCCGAGGCCGGCCGCTCGCGGTAGAAGCTGATGAGCAGGTAGGAGCAGACCCCGACCCCCTCCCAGCCGAGGAAGGCGACCACGTAGGTGTCGGCCATGACCAGGACCAGCATCGCGAACACGAACAGCGACACGACCGTGAAGTAGCGGGTGAAGCCGGTCTCGTTGTGCATGTAGTTGACCGAGAAGTGCGTCACCAGCACGCTGATACCGGTCACCACGAGCATCATGACCACGCTCAGCGGGTCGATCAGGAATCCGAAGTCGACGCTGAAGTCGCCGCTGTGGATGAAGCGGTAGATCGTGATCTCGAGCGCGCCCGGCCGCGCCACCATCGCCGTCGCGATGTACAGGCTCGCAAGAAACGAGGCGAGCACGGTCGTGACCGCGATCCGCGCGACGATCACGTGCCCGTAGAGGCGCTCGCCGGTCAGTGCGTTCAGGCCGTTGGCGACGGCGGCGCACAGCGGCAGCGCGCAGACGGCGACTGCGGCCAGCTCGACCCCGCTCACGGCCTCCTCACCACCCCGCCGCCGGCGGGCTGGGCCCCGATCAGCGCGGGAGGCAGGAAGCCCTCCTTGCCGCGGTGGTAGGCATGCGATGTCCCAACGACCGGCAGGGCGGGGACGTGCTCGTCCCACGGCACGAAGCCCTCGCCGGCCACGAACCGTGTGAACCCGCCATCGTGGGGGTCCATCGCGACCAGTTGCACCCACTCGTTGTCCAGCAGCTCGGCGATCGCCGGCTGGCGCCCGTAGATGCCGCCGAGCACCTCGAGGGTGGACTCGACGATCAAGAGCAGGCGCATCGGCTCGTGGATCTCGATCATCTGCCGCGGCAGCCCGGTGCGCAGGTCGCTCGCCGCCCCCTCCATGACCCCCATGAGTCCCGACACGTTGTGCGGCACCTTCGTGTCACAGCCGTAGACCCGGTTGTCGACGCTCGAGAAGTAGTACTCGAGGTTGATGCCCGCGCCGACCGGCCCCATGGCGAGCAGGATGCGCTCGACGATCGCGCCTGTCGGGTCCTGGGTCGGGTCGTAGGAGATGACGAAACCGCGCCGGTCGAAGAACGCGCCCTGGGTCAGGCAGCGGCGCCCGACGACGGCGAAGGCGTTCGTGCAGTGGCCCCACTCGGGGCGGACCTGTGACAGGTCGCGGCTGCGACCCTCGACGTGGCGCAGCGCCTCAGCCGGCGTGGGGTCGGACGGCGCGGAGGCGAACCGCCTGCAGCGCTCGCGAGCGGAGCGGGCGCGTGCCTCGTCGAGGTCGGCGCGCAGCGCCTCCCACTCCGCGGCGTGGGTGGCGGGGATGTCCTGGGTGTCGAAGAAGATCGCCTGGTCGCTCGCGGTGTTGTGGATCGCCCCTACGAAGTGCGTGTCGTCGGGGATGTCGATCCCGCGCTCGGCCAGCAGCGCCCGCACCGCCGGACGGTTGGCCAGCGCGGCGAAGGCGCGGCCGTTGGGACCACCGTGCTTGCCCCCGCACGCGCCGCAGTCGTGCGCCGACTCGTGCGGGTTGTTGACGGACACCGACCCGTGCCCGCAGAAGACGACGAGCCGGGCGAAGTGATGGGTCATGCCGATGTTGCGCAGCTGCGCCTCCACGCGGTCGGTCTGCTCGACGGTCTCGAAGCCCCGACCGCGGTCGTCGTGGTCCAGGGTGAGCACCGTGGGCGGCTGCGGGAGAAGCAGGCTGCGCGTGGCCCCGGCCAGCTCGCTCCACCGCCAGGGGGCCAGCACGCGGCCGGCCAGCGGGACCGCCTGGACGAGGCCGGTCAGCTGCGTGAGGAAGAACGCCGACACGGCGTTGCGCTTGGTCTCCCAGTAGGCGTTGTGGAAGACCTCCTCCCAGGCGCGGCGTGCGGCGCGGAGCTCGGCCACCGCCGCGCCTTGCGGACGCGGGACCTCCTGGACGCGGTTGGAGGGGGTGACGTTGGCGGGGCACAGGGGGGTCACGGCGTGGTCGTCCAGCCCGCTGTAGTCCATCGCGATGCCGAAGAAGCCGCCGGCGCCGAACGTCTCGTAGCCGTCGTCGAGCTCGTCGAAGGCGCGGTGCATGGACTCCTCGCGCTCATCGATGCACAGCACCACCTGCGCCTTGGGTCGCTCCGGGCGGTCCCGCCAGCGGCCGCGTCCGCGGTTGGCGGCGAGCGCGCCGAGGATCTCCTCGCGGTAGTGGCGCTCGAACGCGGCCAGCCACACGGGGCCGTGGGCGGACTCGGGAAAGCCGTCGAGGACGGCGATAAGGCGATCGCGGACCGTCGCGGGAAGGGACCGCACGTCGGCCGCCGACCACCCCTGCAGCTGCGCGAGGCGGAACAGCCGCCACGCGTGGTCGTGCGCGCGGAATCCTTCCCCGCCTCTATCGACCTGCTCCTGGTGGGCCCACGCCTGGTCGGCGAGCGTCCTCCAGCCTGCGACCGTCCGCCTGCCCGCGGCGAGCTCACGCACGGAACGGGCCACGAAGGGCGGCACGGCGCCTGCGACGGTCTCGGCGCGCAGCCACAGCTCATGCGGGTGGGCCCGCAGATGACCGACGAGCGCTGCCGGCTCGAGACCCCACGTGCGGCGGGTCACGGCGGCGACCATCAGCGTCTCGACGAACAGGCGGACGGCGAGGTACTGCGCAAGATCGGTGGGCTGGGCCTGCTGCCGAGGGAACTCGGGGTTCGTGCCGCGCCAGTTCATCATCCCCGCCCAGCCCGGTAGGCCGGTCAGGACCCGGCCGGCATAGCTGCCCCAGTGCTCCTCGTCGACGCCGAGGCGGGTGAGCAGCGCCATGATGGCGTCCTCGGGGTGCTCGGGCAGCGCGGCCGCCTCCTCGCGCCAGCCGGTCAGCCCCTCGAGGTCAAGCGCATGATCGTGTGGCGCGGCGCCGCGCAAGGCCGCGTAGAAGCCGAGCGCGCGGTCCGGCATGCGCCAGGCCGCCTGGCCGAGGTCGAGGAACGCCGCACAGCGCCGGATGAGGTAGCGGTTGACCCGCTCGACGACGTCCTCGCCGGTCAGGGCGCGCACGAGGTCCGCATGCGTGCGGTCGCGGCCGACGCGGTCGAGCTGATCGTGGGCCACCGCCTGCAGGTGAGCGGCGAGCCGCTGCCTGGGGTCAGCGGCCCTGACCTCGTCGGCGAGGGTGTGCAGCGCGCTGCCGGTCGCGCCGGCGGGCGGTGCCTGCCCGCCGGCGAACTGGCGCGCGAGGTCGTAGAGCGCGTCCGCCCCCTGGCGCGACAGCCCCCCGCCTTCGGTGTCGGCCAGGACGAACCACGCCGCGCACGCCGCCTCGCGCAGCGCTGCCTGTGCTTGCGCGCCGGCGGGCAGGGCGGCCGCGGCATCCTCGCCTGCAGCGGCGCGGTCACGCAGGCCGTCAAGCGCCTCACCGGCGGCGGCGCGCACCGCGGACCGAAGCTGGCGGCGCAGGGGCACGGCTGGACCACCCCAGCGCTCGAAGTCATACAACCCCTCGGCGACACGCTCGGAGGCCGCATCCGGGTCCCGCTCCGTCAGCGTGACGGGGTCTGTGGGCCCGAACGGATCGGTGAGGCCGAACGCGGCGAGGCAGGACTGCCACAAGGCCGCGACCGCGCAGGCCTCCAGGTCGCGGGCGCAGTGGGCCTCGAGCGCGTCGAGCCTTCCTGGAACTCCGAAGTGGCGGCGCGCCAGCCCGCGAACGGCGCGCGTCTCGGCCTCCAGCCACAGGCGCCGGGTGCGCTCAGGGTCACGGCTTGCACCCGGCAGATCGGCGCAAACGGCATCGACCACCGCGAGGTACGCGTCCTGCCGCTCGGCGGGGATGCCGAGTGCGCGCAGCAGCCGCGCGACGGGCGCGCCGGTTGAGGTGGTCTCCTCGCCCGCCAGGTGCGCGGACACGTCGCCGCGCACGGCCGCCGGCGCAGGCAGCTCCAGCAGCGCGCCGAGCCAGTCCACGAGCGTCCAACCTGCCTCAGCGCCGGCTGGCTGGCCTGGCTCAGCGCCTGCCCCGATGCGTCGGAGGCTGGCGGCGAGCTCATGTTGCGAGCGGCCGAGCAGCCGGGCCCGGGCGGCCTCCGAGACGTCAGCGGCGATGCGGCGGCCGACGTCGCCGGTCGGCACCGCGTTGCGCAGCACCGCGGGCTCCACGGCGGTGGCGCCATGGAGGAGCTGCAGCTTGCGGATCTCGGTGTCGGAGATGGTGTGACCGCCGACCGTGCCGAGCACCTCGCCGGGGCCGAGTTCGGGGCGCGTCGCGAACACGGCGTCCAGGTCCGCGTCGGTGACGCGGCCCGCCCGGTAACGGGCGCGTCCCCGTTCGACGGGCTCGTAGGCGCGGCCGCCGAGCAGCCGCTCGGCCTCGGCAACCGCTCGCTCGAACGGCTCGTGCTGCAGCCCGTGCAGGGTGTTGTGGTGGACGAACGTCGTCATCGGACCCTGGCTTGGCAGCAGGTGGCCCCAGTGCTCGAGTGCGCGGGCGAGCTGCGCACGCTGGACCGCCGTCGTCCTCCCGGGAGTGGTCGTCGTCATCGGCGCATGATCAACCGCTGAGCGCGGTCATCGCGCGCACGGTCGCATCGCTCAGGCTGAGCGCCAGACTCGGGAAGATCCCCAGCACCACCGTGAGCACCGCCAGTGGCACCGCCGCGGCGAGCTCGCGGCCGCCCAGGTCGGTCATGGCCTTCCAGCGGGTGTCGAGCTCCCCGGTGAACATCGCGGCGATGACCCGCAGCGTGAACGTGGCGGTCACGAGGATGCCGAGGCTCGCGAACAGCACGAACAGACCCCAGCGCTCGAACGCGCCGATGAGTGTCTGGAACTCGCCGACGAACTGCGCGAGCCCGGGCAGACCCATCGACGCGAGCAGGCCGAGCACGGTGAGGCTCGTGTACAGCGGCACCCGCCCTGACAGGCCAGACAGCTGCGCGAGGTCCATCGTGTGGGTGCGCTCGTAGATGATGCCGACGAGGAGGAACAGCCCGCCCGTGATGATGCCGTGGGCCAGCATCATGAACACCGCCCCGGACACGCCCGTCACGTTCAACGCCGCGATGCCCAGCAGCA
>JACDBB010000181.1 GCA_013695145.1 Euzebyales bacterium | reverse complement strand
CCCCAACCCGCGTGGCCGGCCGCAGTCGCGACCGGTCACGCAGGCGTGCGCGCCGTTCGTGACCGCCGGCGGGTCTACCGGCCCGGCGGCGGTGGCAGCGGTCCAGCGGCTCGACCGGCGCGATGAGCTCGGTGTCGGCGCAGCCGTGCGCCTGGTCGCTGGCGTCGAACTGGTGGCCGTACACGCGCATGCCGGTGGGCAGCTCGTCCGGCAGCGCGTCGACCACTCCCCGCAGCGCGTCCTTGGCCCCGTCGATGCGCAGCCCGCCCAGGGCGTCGGGCTCGGCCATCGATCCGGACGAGTCCATGGTCAGCAGCAGCGCCTGATCCGGATCGACTTCCTCCTGGCCCGACGCGGCCGGCGCCATCCCGATGGCCAGGAGACACGCCGTCACCAGCAGGACAACAGCGTCACGCGCGCTCCACGCACGGCGCTACCCCGAGCGGCGTCGGTCGGTGCGCCTGAGCGACCGGTGCGGTCGCTCAGCCGGACCAGCGAGCGCTGGATGTGTCCACAAGGGACGATCAGACGCCAGACATGGCCGCTTCGAGGGCATACCCTGGACCAATGATGGGGATCCCGACCGCTTCGCTGCCCGCACCTCCGCCGCCTCCGCCGCCGGCGATGCCGCCCCCCCGTGGGTCGGAGCCGCAGAGCAGGGGCCGACCCGGGTGGCCTATCGCGGTCGCGGTGGTCGCAGTGGTGGCGCTCGTCGCGTCGCTGACGATGAACGTCGTGCAGGCGCGCCGCGCCACCGACCTGCGGGAGGAGATCACCGCCCTCGACGAGCAGGTTGGCCAGCTCGAGCAGGAACTCGCAGACGCCCGTGAGGCGGGCGAAGACGACGCGGATGACGACGGCGGCGCCGGCGGACTTCTCGACGGGCTGCTCGGCGGTGAGGGCGGCGAGAGCCTGGATGACCTGCTCGGCGGGCTCGGCGGCGGCGACCTCGGCGACCTGGAGGGTCTCCTGGAGGGCCTGCTCGGCGGTGAGGGCGGCGGCGGGCTGGAGGATCTGCTCGGCGGGCTCGGCGGCGCTGGTCAGATGGAGCTGGCCCAGTGCGCCGCCGGCGGCCCCGAGCCAGGCAGCCTCACGGTCCCCGACGCCGCGGCGGAGGAGCAGATCGAGGTGATCGCCGCCCAAGTCGAGGAGCTGCGCGAGCTGACCTACGAGACCGACGTGCCCACGACGTTCCTCGACAACGACGCCTTCGAGCAGGAGGTCTTCGAGCGCTTCGAGGAGGACCTGGCGCCCGAGGACGCCGACGCGGAGGGGCGCATCCTGGCCGCGTTGGGCGTCATCGAGCCGGGGACCGACGTGCGGGAGCTGTTCCTCGACCTGATCAGCGGGCAGGCGGCCGGCTTCTACGACACCGAGGAGAAGGAGATCTTCGTCAAGGCGGTCGACCCGGACGCGCCGCTGGACACCGTGACCCAGATCACGCTGGCGCACGAGCTGGAGCACGCGCTCGCGGACCAGAACCTCACCTTCCCCGACCTGGACGCGGACATCGACGCCGACGCCGCGCTGGCGAACCTGGCCGTCATCGAGGGCGACGCCGTCCTGGCCCAGCAGCAGTGGATGCTCGGGGCGCTGTCGTTCGACGAGCAGATCGGGCTCGCCCAGGACCCGCTGATCACGGCGTCCCAGGATCAGCTCGCCGAGTTCCCGCACTACATGCAGTCCGAGCTGCTGTTCCCCTACCAGGACGGGCTCGGCTTCATCTGCAGCGCGTTCAACCAGGGCGGGTGGCAAGCCGTCAACGCGACCTACGACGACGCGCCCTCGACGAGCGCAGAGATCCTCTACCCCGACCGCCTGGGCGAGGCGCCCGCGGACACGCCGGAGCTCGGTGCGCCCGGAGGGGACTGGGAGGAGGCGCGCACCGACACCATCGGGGCCGCCCAGCTGCGCTGGCTGTTCGAGGCCCCGGGTGACGACACGGCGGCCGCGCTGGAGGAGCCCGCCGCGGCGGCCGCCGCCTGGGCGGGCGGAGAACTGCGGTTGTGGGCCAGCGATGACGACAGCGCCCTGGGCGTCAGCCTGGCGCAGCGCGACGGGGAGCCCGACCTGTGCGCCTCGGTCACGGACTGGTACGCCGCCGCGTTCCCGCAAGCCGCCGACGCCGATGCGCAGGGTGACGAGCGGCTCGCCGTGGATGGCGACGCCCAGTCGGCGGTGGTCTCATGCGGCGAGGACGGTGTCCGCCTCGGGATCGGCCCTGACCTCGACGTGGCGCGGGCTGTGGCTGGTTAGCGCCAGCCTCAGCTCTCTTTCCGCGAGCGGTCGATCCGGCGGTTGACCGCGTCGTCGATCTGGCGCCACAGGTCCTCACGGCAGTCCATCAGCGCGTCGCCGAGGTCTGTCTCGGTGGAGGTCGCGACGATGCGGCCCCTGCCGGCGATCCAGCACTCGAGCGTCAGCTTCTGCGAGGGCGTGTCGCGCTCCTTGACCGACAGCTGCATGTCGACCGCGCCGGCCGAGAAGCGCTTCAGCCGGCGGTCGAGCTTGCGGAACACCTCCAAGACGCGCGGCCGCTCCTCCTCGCCGAAGCCGGCGCCGAGCCGCAGCTGCTCGACCGTGGCCGCCGGGGACTCCTGCGCACTCATCGCTCCTCCTGACCGCTGGCGATCCTCCGCAGCGAAATGATGCCCCCGCCGGCGCGGTCGTGAACGTCCGTCGGCGCCGCTCAGGCGGACAGCGCGCGCTCGTGGTCGGCTGTCGGAGTCATGCGGACCGCATCGAGGTGGCGCAGCAGGCCGTCGAGCTCGTCGACCGCCCCGAGCGCGTCGTCGGCGACGGCGATGTCGGCACTGCAGAAGGCGCGGCTGATCAGCTCGCCTCGCACCCCCGCCACCTCACTGATCAGGCGTTCGTCGGCGCGCTCGGCGTGCCGATACCTGTCGATCAGATCACAGGCGTCGGCCACGAGTTCGCAGAGGTGGTCGGTCTCGACGTTCATGGCTGGTCCTCCTCAGCGTGGTGTGCCTCGCGCCGCGCGAGCGGCGCACGCCTGCAGAGTGCACCACCGGTGCGACAAGGGGTGGGAGGTGACCCACGTCGGCCGGCTCAGCGCGGCCTGCGGAGCCCTGCAGCGCGCAACCGCTGGACCAGCTCGGCCGCCTCCACCGGCTGCGCGCCGAGCGCCACCGCACGCGCGCGGACCTCTTCGGGCACGTCGTAGTGGTCGCCCTGGAACCACGCTCGCCGCAGGCCAAGCGCAGCGGCGAAGGCGTGCAGCTCGGCGTAGCTGGTGTCGCTGACCAGATGGGCCCAGCGCCTGCCTCGCCAGCGCCAGATCGCCCGGTCGACCAGCACGGCCATGAGGTGCCTTCCCGACGAGCCGAACGATCGCGGGCACCATAACCGGGTGACCTCCGATCCGTGGATCCCGGGCGACTGGCTGGCGCTGGCCCGCGCGGTCGGCCTCCCGACGACCTCCGCCGCCAGCATCGGCGCGGAGCTCGTGGCGCGCCATGCCGAGGCGCACCGGACCTACCACACGCTCGTCCACGTCCGGCAGGTCCTGTTCGACGTCGACCGGCTGCTGCGTGCGGGGGCGGTCGCGCCGGACCCGGACGCGGTGCGTCTGGCCGCCTGGTTCCACGATGCGGTGTACGACCCGCGAGCGGCTGGCAACGAGGAGGCCAGCGCGGGCCTCGCCGAGTCCCTCCTGGGAGGCCCGGACGTCCCGGCGCAGCGCCGGTCCGCCGTCGCCCGGCTGGTGCGGGCCACCGCGGGACACGCGCCGGGAGAGGTCGACGAGGCGGTGCTGTGCGACGCCGACCTCGCGGTGCTGGCGACCGACCCGCGCGCCTACCGCGCCTACGCCCGAGCGATCCGGCGTGAGTACCGCCACCTGGACGACGCGACCTGGGCAAGGGGCAGGGGGGCGTTCCTGGAGCGGATGCTGGGGCGCGGGCGCCTGTTTCACACGGAGGCCATGCGGGCCGCGGAGGCGCGCGCCCGCGCCAACCTGGGCGCGGAGCGGGCGGCCCTGCAACGCTGACCGGCCGGCCGGGGCGTGGTGGCCCGCGGCTCGGCATCCTGGGCTGTGACCGACGTCCGACGAGAGGAACCCAAACATGCCTGAGCGTATCGATCTCACCGAGCAGGAGTGGCGCGACCGGCTGGACCCGACCGCCTACGCCGTGCTGCGCAAGGCGGGTACCGAGCCGGCCTTCACCGGCGCGTACTGGGACAGCCACCAACCGGGGACGTACCGCTGCGGCGGGTGCGGCACCGCCCTGTTCTCGTCCGAGGAGAAGTACGAGTCCGGATCAGGTTGGCCGAGCTTCTTCCAGGCCCTGCCGGACGCGCCGATCGAGCTGGTAAAGGACCGCAGCCACGGGATGGTCCGCACCGAGGTGCGCTGCGGTGTGTGCGGTGGCCACCTTGGTCACCTGTTCGACGACGGGCCCGACCCGACCGGTCAGCGGTACTGCATGAACTCCGCGGCCCTCGACCTCGAAGCGGACGCCTGACCGGGATGGTCCGCCTGACGGGGATCCTGGGCGCAGTGGCGCTGCTCGCCGCGTGCAGCGGCGCGACCGTCGGCGAGGGTCCCCCCACGTCAGAAGTGGTCTCGTCGGCGGCGGCAACGCCGGTCCCGGCCCCGACTCCGACGGTCGCGCCGACGCCGACCCGCACGCCCACCCCGACGCGGACCCCCGCTCCCGCTCCCACTTCCACCCCCACCCTCGCGCCGTGGCCGTCCGCGGACGACCCCGAGGACCTCGCCGAGCAGTTGGTCGCGGCCGAGCTCGCCCTGCGGGCCGACGGTGCCGACGTGGCTCGTCTGCGCTCAGCCGGCGAGCGCCAGCAGGCCGCCTACCGGGCGCTGACGCGCAACCCCGAGCTGCTCGACGGGGTGCTGGCCGCCGCACCGCCGGAGCTCCACGAGACCGTCGTCGCCAACGTGGGAGCGGGCGCGGCGCTGGCGGCGCTGCACGGCGGCGGCGAGACACCCGCGCAGGCCGACCTGCCCGACTGGCGCATCGTCGATCCGCCGCCGCCTGGGGAGCTGCTGGCGCACTACCGGGAGGCCGAGGCGGCGTTCGGCGTCCCGTGGGAGTACCTCGCGGCGGTCCATCTGGTCGAGACGCGCATGAGCCGCATCCAGGGCACCAGCGTGGCGGGGGCGCAGGGCCCGATGCAGTTCATGCCGCCCACCTGGGAGGCGTACGGCGACGGCGGCGACGTCACCGACGACCGCCAGGCGATCCTCGGCGCCGGCCGCTACCTCGCCGCGTCGGGCGCCCCCGGGGACATGGACGCCGCCCTGTTCGCCTACAACCGGGACGCGCGCTACGTCAGTGCGGTCACGGCGTACGCCGAGCGGATGCTCGCCGAGGAGGCCGCGTTCGGCGGCTACTACCACTGGCAGGTGTACTTCTCGGCGGCCGACGGCGTCGTGCTCCTGCCTGTGGGCTACCCGCGGACCGACCCGGTCCCGGCGTCGGACTGAACCGCCGCCGCCTCGCTCACCCCTCGGGCTGCCCGGCCTGCAGCTCTGCGGCCTCGTCGAGGAAGCGCGCGGCGATGGGCGCCGCCACCGAGCCACCGCCGCCGCCGTCCTCGACTACGACCGCGACGGCGAGCGGACCGCGCCAGCCCGCGAACCAGGCGTGGTTGCCCAGCTCGCCGTCGCCGCGGTCGAACTCGGCGGTCCCGGTCTTGCCCGCGGCGCCCTCCGGGAGCCCCGCGCTGGTGGCGGTGCCACCCGTGACGACGGCGCGCATCATCTCCGTCAGTGCGGCGCGCGTGGCCTGATCCATCGGGATCGGCTCGGGCAGCCGCGCGTCCGCCACCACGTGCGGCGCCCGCCAGGCGCCCGAGGCGACCGCTCCCGCGACCGACGCCATGTGCATCGGGCTCACCGTGACCCGCGACTGCCCGATGGCTGCCCTGCCCAGCTCCGGCCCGCTCTCGGGCAGGGGGAATCCGCCACCGCGCATGCTCACGCCGGCTCCGTAGTCGACGCCGAACCCGAAGCGCTCGGCGGCGGCGGCCAGGCCCTGCGCCTCGGCATCGATGCCGATCTGCGCGAAGGCGGTGTTGCAGGACACGGCGAACGCCTCGATGAAGCTGATCTCGCCCGGGCCGATGCCGCCGGCGTTGCGCAGGTCGCGGTCCCCCAGACGCAGCGCGGGCGGGCAGGCGACGCGGCTCTCCAGCCGTGCGCCAGCCTCGAGCGCGGCGGCCGCGGTCACGATCTTGAACGTCGACCCCGGCGGGTACTGCCCGGCCAAAGCCCGGTCGAACTCGTCGTTGGGGGCGCTCACCGCCGCCCGGACCGCCCCTGTGGCGTGGTCGACCGCAACCAGGGCAACGGGCTGCTCCACCCCCTGCACCGCGCGCTCGGCGGCGCGCTGCAGCTCAAGGTCGAACGTCGTCTCCACGGGAGCGGGTGCGGCGCCCTCGATGTACACCAGACTGTCCACGATCCCGGCGGACTCGGTGATCAGCGCCTCCTGGGCGGGCTTGCCCGACAGGCGCTCCTCGAAGGCGCGCTCCAGCCCGGACGTGCCGACGACGTCGCCGGGGCCGTACTCGCCGTCGAGCTCGCCGAGGAGCTCCTCCGTCACCTCTCCCAGCCGGCCGAGATAGCGGTCCAGGCTCTCGGGGACATCGCCCTCGCGCGTCGTCCTGGCGCGGAAGGAGACCCCGGGTACCAGGTACAGGTCGGCGCGGATCTGCTCGAACGCCGCTCGGGGCAGCTCCGCCACCTCGTAGAAGCCGGCCGGCTCCAGGTCGTCGCGCGCCAGCAGCGCCATCACCTCGCCGGGCGCGACATCGGTGGCCGCCGCCAGCGCCTCGGCGAGCTGCTCGGGCTCGGTCACCCGCTGCGGTTGCACGCCGATCACCACCTGCTCGCCGCTGGTCACGATCGGCTCGCCGGCCGCGTCGAGGATCGGCGCGCGGGGCGGGTACTCGCGGACGCGCTGGAACCGGCGGTCGGGGTTCAGGTCGGGATGGACGACGCTGTACCACCAGTCGACCGCGTAGCCGCCCCGTGGTGTGGGCGCCGCAGACGCTCCGGGCGCGGCCTCGCGCTGGGGCTGGCGCACCGAGAGGGTCGACGAGAAGCTGACCTCGCCGAGCCTTTCGAGCTCCCAGCGGGCGTCAAAGGGCACCTGCACCTCGCCGTCGGCGTCCACGGTCGGCGCGCCTGGCGTGTAGGTCGCCTCGCTGATCCCCAGGATGGCGTCGGCCTGCCGGTGCACCTCGGCGGCGTCGAGCCCCTGGTCGACGGTCAGCGACTGGAGCCGCTCCCAGTCCTCGGCTGCCCAGGCGTCGAGGAACGCGTCGGCCACCGCCACGCCAGCCGCCGCGGGGTCCCCGCCCGGCCCGGGCGACGTGCCGTCCTGCCCGCCGCCGGGCGCGCCACGCAACACGACGAAGCTGAGGATCGCCACGGCGCCAAGGGCGAGGAGGCCGTAGATGGCGGTCCGCCCCGCGGTGCGGCGGCGGCCACCGACCATGGTCTCACCGGGCCGTGGCACTGGTCTGGCTCTCCTTTGCGTGGAAGCGCTGTGCGGCACCCAGTCCCGAACCTAGCGCGCCCGCCTGGCCCGGGACTCGGCTGCCTGGCCAACCTTCTCCCCGGTTGCGCGGCGCGCTGTCCGGGAAGGAACCGGCGACCGAGACCTGAAGCTGAGGAGGAGCCATGGCACGCAAGAGGCGGATCCTGGAGCGACCGGTGCGCGGTCGCGGCCGGATCATCGCGGGAGTGTGCGCCGGCCTGGCCGATCGCTTGGGCGTCCCCAGGTTCCTGGTGCGCCTGGGGTTCGTGATCTTCGGCTTCGTCGGCGCGGGGGAGATCGCCTACATCGTGCTGTGGATCGTGATGCCGTCAGGCCGGAGGTAGGCCGACCGTACCCGTCAGATGCGGCAGGTCGCCAGGCCGCGCTTGGGCAGGTACTGCTGGTGGTACTCCTCGGCGCGCCAGAAGGTGGGCGCGTCCTCGATCGTGGTGACGATCGGACGGCGGTGGCGGCCCGAGGCGTCCTCGGCGGCCTTGGACTTCTCGGCGGCCTCCCGCTTGGCGTCGTCGTGGACGAAGATCGCTGACCGGTACTGGCTGCCGACGTCGGGACCCTGGCGGTTGAGCTGGGTGGGGTCGTGGCTGGCCCAGAACACGTCGAGGAGCTCGGTGTAGGAGACCTTGGCGGGGTCGAACGTGACCTCGACGACCTCCGCGTGCCCGGTGCGGTCGGAGCACACCTGCTCGTAGGTGGGGTGGTCGACGGACCCTCCCGCGTAGCCGACGGCGACGTCGGTCACACCCGCGACATTGCGGAACGCGACCTCGACGCCCCAGAAGCAACCGGCACCGAACGTGGCCTTCTCCATGGTGCTCGTCCTCGCATATGTGGGGATCCTCGCAGCCCCCATGCTACGGCGTCCCGCGCGGCTGTCAGTCGGCGCGAGCAGGTACGCTCACCGCATGCAGCTGGAGGTGGAGCCGCCGTTCGTGCTCGTCAAGCCGGTCGACGACGAGGACGCCTACTACGCCCTGGACGAGGACAGCCCCTGGCAGCTGCTCGACGGAAGGCTGGTGATGAGCCCGGCGTCGCACCGGCACGAGGAGCTGTTCCGGTTCCTGCTGATGCTCTTCGGCGGGTGGCTCGACGAGCGCGGCGGAGGGGTGGTGCTCGGGTCGCGCTACCCGATGCGGCTGGATCCGCGATGGTCGCCGGAGCCGGACCTGCTGGTCGTCACGGACGAGCATCGCCACCGCATCACCTCGCAGCGGCTCGAGGGGCCGGCCGACTTGGTCGTCGAGATCGCCTCCGACGGTGATCCCGAGTTCGACGAGCGCGAGAGGCTGCCGCGCTACCGCGCCGCCGGCATCCCCGAGATCTGGCTGGTCTCGCCCCAGACCCGCAGCGTGCGGCTGGACCTGCTCGACACGGGCGGCGCCTACCGGACCGACCGTCGTGGGGATGGCCCCATCTTTTCGGCCGTGCTCCCCGGCTTCTGGATCGACGCTGGCTGGCTGTTCCAGGAGTCGCTGCCGTCCGCGCTCGCCTGCCTGCGTCGCGTGCTCGCCTGAGCGCGTCGCGGCCGCGTCGCCGGTGTTTGACCGTGCACGCGCCGGCAAGGCTGGCCGGGCCGCCAGAAAGCGAGGCCGTGCGATGGCCGTCGATCGCGTTGTCAAGGCCCTGCTGGACCGCCACGGGCGCACCCACGCGGACGAGCTTCGCATCCCGCTGCGGCGCAACACGCCCTCGCCGCTGTTCAGACTGCTGTGCGCCGCGCTGCTGGCGAGCGCGCGCATCTCCGCCGACCTTGCGGTGACCGGGGCGCGGGCGCTGTCGGACGCGGGCTGGACGACCGCGGAGAAGATGGCCGGCGCCACGTGGGAGCAGCGCGTCAAGGTGCTGAACGACGCGGGGTACGCCCGCTACGACGAGTCCACGTCCCGCCTCCTCGGAGAGACCGCGGACCTGCTGTCTGACCGCTATGGCGGTGACCTGCGGCGCCTTCGCGACGCCGCCGATCGCGACCTCGACCGCGAGCGGGAGCTGCTGAAGGAGTGCAAGGGCATCGGTGACGTCGGCGCGGACATCTTCTTGCGCGAGGTGCAGCTGGTCTGGGACGAGGTGCACCCGTTCGCCGACGACCGCGCGCTGCGCGCCGCCCGCGCCCTGGACCTCGGCGCGGACGCCGAGGCGCTCACCCGGCACGTCAGCCGCGGCGACTACCCACGCTTGGTCGCCGCGCTGGTGCGCACTGAGCTGGCCGGCGACGCCGACGCGGTCCGTGAGGCCGCCTCCGGCTGACGATCAGGTGGCGGCAGCGCCGCTCGCAGGGCGGCCGCCAGCTCGTCGAACGCCTCGCCGAAGCGGTCCCCGCCCTGACGGGCAACGCCCGCGATCAGCACCTGCGAGCCGCCGGGGCCCGCGCGGGCCCGCACCCACACGCGTCGCTGCGTGGCGTGCAGCGAGGGGACGAGCCCCGCCAGCGCCAAGAGCGCCCCGGCCAGCAGGATGCCGCGGCCGGGCTGGTGGGCGACCTGGAAGCCCGCCCACGTGCCGAGCCCGTCGAAGGTCAGCGTGTGCTCCCCGTCACCCAGCGGCGCTGTCTCGGCGAGCCCGACCACCGCCGCCGGCCCGGTCACCGCCGCGTCACGCGACGGCGCGAGGACCCCCGACGGCGCTCGACCGGGAGTTCCGACCGCCGCCCGCACCTCAGCCAGCACGAGCGGCGCGGGAGGTGAGGACTCCCTGCCGTCGGGGTCCCGCCCGCCGCCCCCACGGGCGCCGCCGACGGCGAAGCCGCCGCC
>JACDBB010000169.1 GCA_013695145.1 Euzebyales bacterium | reverse complement strand
CGCGGCGGGTGGGGGGTCAGTTGACGTGGCCGGGAGGTTGGCGGATGCCGGCGATGCGCTCCTGGCGGTGGGCGACGATGTCGGCGCCGATCTCGCGGATCGACTCGGTGAGCCACAGGTACGCGGCCGTGCCCGGCCGGTAGTCGGCCTCGGCGATGGAGTCGACGCGTTCCTGGCGCTGCAGCTCCATCACCTGGCGGAAGTTGGTGCGGTCACCGGTCGTGTACACACCGAGGGTGCGCCCGCCGTTGCGCCGGACCACGGAGAACACGGGCACGTCGCTGGGGCCGTCCGCGACGTAGATGACGTTGCGGAACGGCACGCGCCGCTCGTCGGCGGCCATCGGGGCGTTCACGTTGATCGTCGGGTCGGTGTTCACACCCTTGTTGATCTCGAACAGCGCCTTGGTCTTGGTGGTGTCGTCCAGCACGTAGCCCAGCTGGCTGATCGGGCGCGGCTCGGCGCCAGGCTCACCGCTGTCCGACAGGAACCCCGGGCCGAGCGGCTGCTCGATGAAGTCGTTGGCCCACAGTCCGTCCACGGCGGCGGCGATTGACGTGCCGCGCATCAGCGCGCGGATCCCGGTCGACACCACATAGTGCTCCACCCGGACGTCGTGCTGGGCCAGGCTCTCCACCTCGGTGACCATGCGCCGTGTCTCGTCGAAGAACTCCGGGATGCCGGGGCACGCCTGAAGCGAGGCGCCGAGGTCGGCCAGGCGCGCATTCGACAGATCCGGGAAGCGCCCCGCAGCCACGTAGGTGAGCAGGTGGTTGAGGTAGCAGGTCTCGCGGCCCACGAGGATCCCCTGGCGGGCGTAGTGGCCCGGCAGCGCCGCGACCTCGGCCCAGAACTGCGCAGAGTCGACATCGTAGGCGGCGAACAGCGGGTCCTGCTGGTAGCCGGGGATCAGCGTCCGGTCGAAGTCCCAGACGAGTGCAATCACGTTCTGCGGGAAGATTGAGGCGGGCACGGGGCGTCGGGGCCCTTCCGGCGGGGAAGCGGGCGATCTACGGACGATCGGCGCTACCGTACCCGTCGCAGCGCCTCACCGACCAGGGGGAACACATGGCGCAGGACCTCGCGGGACGCCGGATCCTCGTCACCGGTGCCTCTTCAGGGATCGGCGAGGGCATCGCGCGGGCATGCGCGGCGGCTGGGGCTTCGGTCGCCGGGCTCGCCCGGCGCACCGACCGACTCGACGCGCTGGCGGACGAGACCGGCTGCATCCCGGTCACGGTCGATCTCCGTGACACCGCCGCGGCGCAGACGGCCGTCGCGACCGCGGCGCATGCGCTGAATGGCATCGACGCGGTCGTCAACAACGCCGGCCTGTGGCGCGGCGGCCCGGTGATGGACACCACCGTCGAGAGCTGGCGAGCGATGCTCGAGGTCAACGTGCTGGGGCTGTTGGCCGTGACCCAGGCGGCGGTCGGTCACCTGCGTGCCGCCGGCGGTGGCGACGTCGTCAACGTCAGCTCGCTGTCGGGACGCCGGGTGCCCAACGCCGCGGCCGGGGTCTACAGCGGCACGAAGTTCGCCGTCCACGCCATCAGCGAGGGCTTGCGGAGGGAGCTGCTGGCGGACCGGATCCGCGTGACTGTCGTCTCGCCGGGCATGGTCGCCATCGAGGCTGGCGGCAGCGACCCGGAGTCCGACCTCGGCGACCGCCTCCGCGACCTCGGCTCCGATGTCAGCATCACTCCTGAGCACGTAGCGCGGACGATCGTGCACGTCCTCGGGCAGCCACCGGAGATCACCCTGCGCGAGATTGCGCTGGCCCCCACCGCCCAGGAGAGCTGACGTGCGCCTCCTCCCCCGCAAGCGCAGCGACGACCGCGCCGACCGCGGGCGCGACGCGCCCTCGGCACCGCCCATCCCGCCGCCCACACCGGCGGAGCCCGCCGCGCCGCGCCCGCTGACGGCCGTGCCGTTGGTTCGCGCCGGGGTCATCGGCTGGTCCGTCATCGGCGTGCTGGCTGGGCTGGTCATCCTCGCCTACGTGGCGGGCGCGCTGAGGCTCGTCGTCATCCCCGTGATCCTGGCCCTGTTCCCGGCTGCGCTGCTGGCCCCGGTGTCCGAATGGTTGCAGCGCCGCAACGTCCCGGCCGCCGTGGCGTCCTTGCTCACCTTGCTGCTGTTCATCGGCGTGCTGGCCGGCGCGATCACGCTGATCGTCCCGCAGGTCCAGGCCGAGATCCCCGCGCTCACCGAGTCCGTGGAGCAGGGGGTCCAGGACGTCCAGGACTACATCGAGGAGACCCAACCCTTTGGGCTGGACATGGCCACGATCGTCGAGCGTGCCCAGGGGCTCCAGGACGAGATCATGTCGTCCGGAGCGCTGCAGACCGGCGCGATCGGCGCGGCCACGGTGGCAGCCGAGTTCACCACCATGCTGCTGCTGCTGCTGGTGGTCCTGTTCTTCTACCTCAAGGATGGGGCGCAGATCGCGGGGTGGCTGCGCGACCTGTTCCCGCGGAGGACGCGGTCGGACGCGCAAGCCATCGGCGAGCGCGTCTGGACCACGGTCGGCGCGTACTTCCGCGGGCAGCTCACCGTCGCGCTGTTCGACGCGGTCTTCATCGGGGTGGGACTGGCGATCCTCGGGGTGCCGCTGGTGCTCCCGTTGGCCGTGCTCGTCTTCATCGGCGGCCTGTTCCCGATCGTCGGTGCCGTCGTCGCGGGATTGCTCGCTGTGCTGGTTGCGCTCGCCGACGCGGGTTTCCTGACGGCGCTCATCACCCTGGCCATCGTCATCGGCGTGCAGCAGGTGGAGGGCAACGTGCTCGCGCCGCTGGTCCTCGGCAAGGCCACCGAGCTCCACCCGCTGGCGGTCATCCTCGCCCTGACCGCGGGCGGCGTCCTGCTCGGTGTCCTCGGGGCGTTCCTCGCGGTGCCTGTCGCAGCCAGCGCCGCACGCGGGATCGGCTACGTCCGCGATCGCGCCGGCGACTCCCGCCCGGCCTCGTCGGCCGACGGGTAGGCGGCTACTCCAGGAGCCGGCGAACCCGCTCGCGGTCGTCGACGTCGATCAACGGGCCCAGCCACGCCGTCGCGCGGCCAGGGTCCTGCGCGATCTGCTGGAGCGTGGCCAGCCGGCTGCCCTCGAGCAACGTCGAGAAGCTCGGGTGCGCCTCGGCGACGCGCCCGATCTCGTCCTCCATGTGCGGGTAGATCGAGCCCAGATGGCCAAGCAGAAGGCCGAACGCGCAGGCGCGCGCCGCGTCGTGCTGCGGCTGCTCCCGCCACCCCGGGTTGATCCGGTCGAGGCGTGGCTCCACCTGCGTCGCCACCTGCTCGAGCCAGCCGGTCGAGTCGCGGTTGAGGCCGGCGCGTCGGATGGCCTCGAGGTTGGGGTCGTGAGCCGGGGCGGCCGGTGCGGCGCCAGGGGCGGCCCAGCCGGCATCCTGTGGCGGCTCGGGCTCCGACGCGGTGGCGGGCTCCGACTCCGCCCGGAGGTCGGACTCCGCTGATTCGCCCTGCCACGCAGCCGCGTCCGGCTCTGGTCCAGCACCCCAGGCGGACCGGTCGGCCTCCGGCTGCGCTTCCCCCGAAGCCGGTTCGACCGTCCCGCGCTCCCATGCGGGCGGCTCCGGCGCCAGCTCGTGCTCCGGCTCCGGCTCGTGCCCGGGCTCCTGCGCACGGTCGGAATCCGTGTCGGCGTTCTGCGCGGGCTGCTCGCGCTCGACCGTCTCGGCAGACCCCACGTCGGTGCCGCGCTCGTCGTCGGGTCGGAGTGGGACGCCCCAGCCGGCGTCGTCGGCTTCCCAACCGGCGTCGGGTCGGGCCGAACCTGAGACGGCCGCTGGCGAGCCTTCGTCCCGCGCCGCCTCGTCGCCACCCGGCGCGCTCGCCGGCCCGGCGGTGCCTGCCGCGGCGCCGGTCGCCGCGTCCGCGCCCCAATCACCAGCGGGCTGGCCCCACTCGCCCTGCCCGGACTGCGGCGGCTGGCCCCACTCGCCCTGCCCGGACTGCGGCGGCTGGCCCCAGCCCTGTTGGGGAGCCCCCTGTTGGGGAGCCCCCTGTTGGGGAGCCCACTGCTGCGGCGGTCCAGGCGCCTGCTGGCCCCAGCCCTGCTGCGGCGGGCCGGGAGGCTGCTGGCCCCACCCCTGACCCGCTGGCGGCGGCTGGCCCCACCCCTGCTGCGGCGGCTGACCCCACGCCTGGTCACCGTAGGTGTAGCTCCGCGCGGTCGGCGCCGGCGCGTGGAGCACCTCGCGCTTCAGGACGTAGGTACCGACGATCTTGTCGTGCCAGGTCTGCTTCTTCGCGTCCCAGCCGGCCCACAGGTAACCCAACAGCAGCGGGAGGGCAGACAGGATCCGAGCGAAGAAGCGGCCGATGCACACGCCGACCGACGGGAGCTCGCCCTGCCCCGTGCGGACCTCGACGTTGACCGCCCGCTTGCCGACCGTCCAGCCGAACCTGGACGTCATCGTCACGTCGTAGATCGCGTACGCCACGGCGCCCACGACGCTGAAGATCGCGGTGAGTGTGTCGTCGGCGACGCCTCCGCCGGCCAGGACCGCGAACCCTGCCAGCAGGCCAAGGAAGAAGCCAGCGGCCTGGAAGATGATGACGTCGATCAGATAGCCGCCGAAGCGCCGCCAGAAGCCTGCGTAGGCGGTGGTCGGCCAGGTGTCCGGTCCGTTCACGGTTTCGTGTCCCCTTGTGATCTGCTGGTCGGTCCTGGGCCGGAAAGGTCAACCCGTGCGTCGCGCCGGCGCGGGCATCGTGCGAAAGCGTCGCCCACCCGGCGGCTGCGCGCAAGCACAGCGCACGAAGACGGCTGGCGCGGGAAGGATGCCCTCCGCCAACTGGTTGCAACACCACGCCCCCCGAGCAGAAAGTGACCGATGGCCGAACGCATCCGCTTCCACTTCGACCCGTTGTGCCCCTGGTGCTACCAGACGTCCCGCTGGGCGCGCAGGCTCTCCGAGCTGGGAGAGGTCGACATCGATTGGGCGGTGTTCTCCCTCGAGCTCGTCAACGCCGACAACGAGGAGACCCGCGCCAAGGGCCACGCCAGGGCCGGCAATGCCCTGCGCACGGTCATCGCCGTGCGCGACGGCGCCGGCGCGGCAGGCGTCGGAGCCTTCTACGCGGCTGTGGGCCGCAGACACCACGAGCAGCGCGAGCCGATCGAGGCGGACGCCACCATCCGCGCGGCGCTGGCCGACGCCGGTCTCGACACCGGCCTGCTCGACGCCGCGCTGGCCGACGAGAGCACCTCGGCCGCCGTCGAGGAGGAGCATCGGCGGCTCGTCGAGCGCACCCGCAGCTTCGGTGTCCCCACGATCGTGCTCGACGGCGGCGACGGCCCAGCCATCTTCGGGCCCGTCATCAGCGTCGTCCCCAGCGACGAGGACGCGGTCGAGCTGTGGCGTCATGTCGTCTGGCTGACCCGCTACGACAACTTCTCGGAGCTCAAGCGCGACCGGACGGTCGTCCCCGACCTCCCCGCCTTCGGCTGATCCTCGCAGTGGAGCGACGCCTGGCGGTCACCGCGGCCGCCAGCGCGTCGCGCACCGGAGTGGGCCCGTCGAACACCCGGTCGGCGACGCGACGCACGCTGATGACGTCCCGGACCGCCGAGGACACCACGACCTCCTCGGCGTCATCGAGACCGTCCAGGCCCCATGCGCCCTCCACGACCTCCAAGCCCTGGTCGCGGGCCGCTTCCAGCGCCGTGCGCCGGCTGATCGAGTCGACGATGCCGAGCTCGGTCGACGGCGCGTGCACCACACCGCCAGCCGCCCAGCAGACCGCGAACGTCGGCCCCTCCAGGATGTGGCCCTCGAGGGAGACAAGCAGGGCGTCGTCTCCCCCGGCGGCGCGCGCGGCGCGGCTGGCGACCATGTTCGGCAGATAGGACATCGTCTTGGCGCCGGCGGGGGCGTACTCAGCGACCGGCCGGACCCACGGCGCCGTCTGCGGCACCAGGTGCGCGGCGTGACGCCCAGCCGGCTGGTGGTCGACGGTCAGCACGCGGGCGCCCGAACCGGTGACATACACGCGGAGCGCCGCGTCGACCGTGACGTCGCTCAGCAGCTGCAGCGCCTCCATCCGCAGGAGGCCGAGGTCAGGGGGTGGCAGCAGGATCCGTTCACTCGAGACCGCCAGGCGGTCGAGGTGGTCGTCCAACCGGAACGGGCGGCCCCCCCAGACGCCGATGGTCTCGAACGCGCCGTCCCCGCGCGCCACGCCGTCGTCGGTGATGTGCAGCACCGCGTCGTCGAGCGCGACGGCGCGACCGTCGACCAGCGCACGACGCAGCGCGTCACGGCTGGAGCGATCCTCGCGGTGCGAGGCACTCTCCTCAGCTGCTGTCATGGGAAGACGCTACCGCGCACCCTTGCTCCGGCGATCCACCTTTCACACGGGACCCAGCTGGGCGAGCAGCGCCCGCCCGACGGAGAAGTCGCCGCGCTTGCCCTTCCACAGATCGCCAAGGCGCTCGTGATCGGCGAGCCCAGCCACATCGGGACGGCGGCCGTCCAGCGCGGCGGTCGCGGCGGCGACCAGGCCGTCCGGTCCCGGCACCAGCCCGAAGGCGGGAAACACCTCGAGCACCTCCCAGACCTCATCGAGGCGGCGCTGCTCCCCTCCGGCGGCGAACGCGCCGTCCTCGCCTTCCGCCGCGATGCCCTGGAGAACGACGTCGAACAGGTCGTGCGGGTTCACGCCCCTCGGCATGCGGAAGCGCGCTGGTGGGTGGAGCCGCCACTCCAGGGTCTCGCCGTCCGGGCCGCTGTCGTCGAGCCACACCTGCCAGCCTCGGACGTAGGAGTCGAGCGGCGGCCCGAGCTGCGCATCGAGCAGCTCCACCAGTTCCGCGTCGACGCGGTAGGCGCAGGTCGGTACCTCAGCCATCACACACCCGATCAGTCAGGCAAGGTGATGCCGGGATCCGTGGGCGCCGGCACGTCGACGGTGGCGAGATCGAAGCCGCGCCACCAGGTGGCGCGCTCAGGCCGCAGCGTGCGGTCGGTGACGATGCCGCGCAGCGCCAGCCCCAGCACTTCGGTCGGCCGACGTCGCGGCTCGGCGTCGACCACCGCGCAAGCCGCCACGCCATCGGCCGGTCCCCACCCGACAGGCAGCGTCAGCCGGTAGCCCTGTCCCCACGCCGCGGGCACCACGTCAAGGCGGCCGCCGTCCACGGCAAGAGCGATCCGGCGCCGCCCCGCCAACGCCCTGCGGACCACGGCGGGAACCTGCGCGGGCAGGGCCGGCGCGATGCCGGGACCCGGCTCAGGCGCCGTGATCTCCTCGATCTCCTCGGCAGCCAGCCGCACCACCACGCGGTTCGGCGGTGTCCAGCGGAGCGGGATCTGCGGGGCGTCCTGGGCGTAGCCGAGCAGCGTCCCGACGTTGCGCGCGGCCAGCGCCGTCATGGCCGCCGAGATCGTGGGCGCGTGCAGCGCAAGCGCGACCGGGTCCCGCAGCGAGTGCACCCGGGCGTGTCCCCGCACCACCACACCGGGGTCCGAGGGGTCCGCTGGTGGCACGTACGCGACGCAGGTGGGGTCGCGCCGCAGCACCTCGGCCTTGACGCTGGCTCCGGAGGTGGTCGTCCACAAGCCCTCCCCGTCGAACCAGAACGCCATCGGTGCGGCCAGCGGGCCGCGGAGGCCCCGGACGGCCAGCACGCAGCGGGAGCCCTCGGCCAGCGGGGCCGGCATCGTCACTGCGCGTCTCCTCCTCCGGCGGCCGTCACCGATATCGTAGAGGCGAGCACGCCGCCGAGCAGCCCGCCGAGCATAGGAGTCCCCAAGATGTCGTTCGTGGCCATCAACGTCCTGCGCGTCCCCGCCGAGATGCGCGGGACGCTCGAGCAGCGCTTCGCCAGCCGCGCGGGTGAGGTCGACAAGATGGACGGCTTCGAGCACTTCGAACTGCTGCGACCCGTCACCGGTCAGGACGACTACCTCGTGTACACCCGCTGGGCAAGCGAGGAGTCATTCCAGGCGTGGGTGTCCTCGCCGGCCTTCTCCAAGGGCCACGCCCAGGCGTCCGCGTCGGCCCCGGCGGCGACGGGCGGCGAGGTGTGGACCTTCGAGGTGGCCGAGAGCAAGTCGAGGTAGCCCGACGACGCATGGCGGCCGGGACATGGGCGCTGCGGACCGGACTGGACCTCGACACTGTCAACGTCCACCTGGAGGCCCTGGAGGCCGCAGGACTGCTGGGGATCACCGAGGAGGACGGCAGGGCGACCGTGTGGCTGCCTGAGCGGGTGGCAGGGCTACCGGTCTCCGGCGAGTGGGAGGCGGTGCCTGACGCCGACTGGCACGCTCAGTGGAAGGCACGGCTGGAGCCGGTCGAGGTCGGGTCGCTGCGCATCGTCCCGCCGTGGAAGGCGCGACCTCATGGCGAAGGTTCGGCAACCGATGGAGGCATCGACCTGATCATCGAGCCGGCGCAGGCGTTCGGCACCGGTCACCACGAGACCACCGCCGGTTGCCTAGCGGCCCTGTGCGAGCTGGATCTCGTCCTCGCCAGCGTCCTGGACGTCGGGACCGGCACGGGTGTGCTGGCTATCGCCGCGGCCCGGCTGGGCGCCGCTACGGTCGTCGCGGTCGACACCGACCCGCTGGCTGTGGCGGCCGCAACCGACAACGCCTCCGCCAACGACGTGCGCGTCGACGTGCGTCTCGGCTCGGTCCACGAGGTCCACGGGCGCTTCGACCTGGTGCTGGCCAACCTCGACACCGCGACCCTGTCGAGTCTGGCGCCGGCGCTGGTCGCCCGCCTGGCGGCCAGGGGTGCGCTCATCGCGTCAGGGGTCGCCGTCGAACGGCGCTCGGAAGCGGTCGCGGCCTTCGCCGCCGCTGGCCTGCCGGTCTGGGACCGCGCCGGCGGTGAATGGGTGGTGCTGGTCGGCAGCGCGACCGGTAGGTAGGGCCGCGCGACCGGGGTAGACCGTCGCCAGGACGTTTGGCTGCCTCGGCGACGTTCGGGCATGAAGGAGACCCCGGGTCCCGTGGGAACCGGGGCCTCCGGCACCGTCGGGCCGCCGCGCCCGAGATGCGAGGCACCGTTGTCGGGCCGGGCCGTTTCGCCCAGGACCGATGGTGCACCGTGATGTGGTGGTCTTCGTCACCCGTCGACCGATCTCCTGCCGACTTGCGGACTTTTCTCGTTCCGGTCCTGGGTGGCGGGCTGGGAGGCCGCGGTAGGCTTCCGCGTTCATGTCGTCTTCCGCGTCTTCCACGGCTCGAGCGCCAGCGCAACGGCACGAGCTCGAGCTGCACGGACTCACCCATGCCGGCGAGGCAGTGGGCAGGCTCCCCAACGGCAAGGCCTGCTTCGTGGCGGGCGCGATCCCCGGCGAGCGGGTCCTGGTCGAGGTCACCGAGCAGCGCAAACGCTGGGCGCGGGCGCGGCTAGTAGCGGTGCTCCTCCCGTCTGCGGACCGTGTGGAGCCCCCGTGCCCTTACTACGGCAGCGAGGAGCCCGGCGGTCCGCCCCGCTGCGGCGGATGCGCGCTGCAGCACGTCGCACCTACGCGCCAGGCGGCGATGAAGCGCCGCATCGTCACCGAGCAGTTGGAGCGGATCGGCCGGTTCGCAGATCCGCCGGTCGACCAGACCCGCGTGCCCGCCACGCAGGGCTACCGGGAGCAGGCTCGCTTCGCGGTCACCTCCGAGGGGCAGTTGGGCTTCCGACGGCGCGGCGGCCACGATGTCGTCGCGATCGACCGATGCCTGCTGCTGACCGACGAGACGCAGCGGCTGCGGGAGCTGGCGGGCGATGCCTGGATCGGCGTCGACGAGGTGACCGTCAGGGCCGGCCAGCCCGCTGGGGAGCCGCCTGGCTCCGGGTCGGCCCAGGGGGTGTGGATCGTCTCTCCGGGGGCCGAGGGCGTGCCTCCGGTGCCCGACGGCGACGTCGGCGTGGCGCTGACCTCACCGCGCGGCCCGCTTGCGCTGCGCGGGGAGACGACGGTCACGAAGCGGGTCGGTGACGCGATGTACCGGGTGTCGGCGGGCAGCTTCTTCCAATCCGGGACCCTGGGCGCCGCCGTTCTCGTCGACCTAGTGCGCGGCGCCGCCGCGGTGCAGCCCGGCGACACGGTGCTGGACCTGTACGCCGGCGTCGGCCTGTTCGCCCGTGCGCTGGCCGCCGACGGCGCGCTGGTCACCGCGGTCGAAGCAGACCCCAGCGCGGCGGGCGACGCCCGCCAGAACCTCGTCGAGTACGACGCGGACGTGCGCACCGGACCCGCCGAGGCGGCGGTTGCCGAGATGGCCGCGGCGCACCGCTGGTTCGACGTGGTGGTGCTCGACCCGCCGCGCAGAGGGGCTGGGGCCGAGACCACCGCGCGGCTCGCCGAGCTCGAGCCGCGCACGGTCGTGTACGTGGCGTGCGACCCCGCCGCGCTGGCAAGGGACGCGCGCGCCCTGGTCGACGCCGGGCTGACGCTCGTCACGGTCACCCCGGTCGACCTGTTCGCGCACACGGCAGCCATCGAGGCGGTCGCGGTGTTCGCCCGCCACGGTGGCACAGCGACCCCCATGGAACGCTGACCTCGGCGCCGCGCGGCTATCCTCGACCGCATAGAGGCCGCGCCAACAGGTGGCTCGATCAGGGAGCGTGCTCGGGGTGGATGCATGGCAAGGCGGGCGAGGAAACTCGTAGTGGGCCTACCTACGACGAGCCCAACGCCGCCAGGCGCCGCCCGGTGCGCGCGAGCCGGGCCACCCGCTGGCGCGGGCTCCTGACCCATGCGACGGCGAATGGGTCTTGCTGCTGTCGCCGGTGCGCTCTCGTGCGCCGGCGTCGTCGCGGCGTCCGGTCTCGGGCTCCTACCGGTCGGGCCGGTCGCCGTCGCCGGCGACTCGACACCCGCACCCGCGCCACTCCCGTCGGTCGCCTCGGCCGGCGCTCCGGCGCCCACGCCGTCGCCGGTCCCGCCGCCCACCGCGACGCCGACCCTCCCGCCCGCGGCGCTGGCCACGGCCGCCCCGCCGCCGCTGCCGACCGCGGCGCCGACACCGACCCCCGGGCCGGCTGCGGCAGCGGTGGACAACCCGGACCTGCGCGCGCGGCTGGAAGGGCTGCTCGACCTGCCGGGGCTGCCGCCGGACGCCGACCTCGGCGTGTCGGTCATCGACGGAGCGGGAGCAGTCCTGTTCGACGACGACGCCGAGCGGCCGCTGCTGCCCGCCTCGACGCAGAAACTGGTCGCCGCGGCGGGGGCGCTGGCGGTGCTCGGCCCCGACCACCGCTTCACCACCGAGCTGCGCGCCACAGCCGAACCGGACGCCGACGGGGTGCTGCGGGGCGACCTGGTGCTGGTGGGCGGCGGTGACCCCGCGCTGGCCACCCCGCGGTTCGCCGAGCTGGTCAACCCCGACCGGCCGCGCACGCCGCTGGAGACGCTCGCGAGCGCGGTCACCTCGGCCGGGATCACCCGCGTCACCGGGCGGGTGATCGGCGACCCGACGATCCTTCCTGACCAGCCGGAACCGACCGGGTGGCTGCCCCGCTACACCGAGCGCGGCGACGGCACGCGCTCCTCGGGACTCACGGTGGACGCCGGCCGCCGGCTGTTCAACTCCGACGGCACGTTCCAGTCGACCCCTGCCGCCGACCCCGCCCTGCAGGCGGCCGTGTCGCTGCACGGCCTCCTGCTCGACCTCGACGTCACCATCGAAGGCGAGCCGACCGCGGCCGGAACCGCCCCCCATGCTTTGGTCGCGCTCGCCACGGTCGACAGCCCGCCGGTCGGCGAGCTGCTGCGGCACACCGTCCAGCGCAGCGACAACCACATGGCGGACGGCATCTTCAGGGCCGTCGGCATGGCATGGAACGACGACGGGACATGGGCGGGCAGCGCAGCCGCGCATCCCCAGGCGCTCGAGCCGCTCGAGCTGGACTGGTCCGAGGCGGTGCTGGCCGACGGATCGGGACTGTCGCGCGACGATCGGCTGACGCCCGCGTTCCTGACCGGGCTGGACGCAAGGATGACGGCGTCGAACTTCGCCGACGTGTGGGACGAGGTCATGGCGGTCGCCGGCGAGAGCGGCACGCTGCGGCGCCGGCTGCGGGGCACGCTGGTCGACGGGCTGCTGCGCGGCAAGACCGGCTCGCTGTCGGATGTGCGCTCCCTGTCAGGGAGCGTCGCGGGACCTGACGGGCGTCGCTATCACTTCGCGGTCGTCGGCAACGGCCTGGACGGCGAGGCCGACCAGGCGGTCCGCCTCCTGCAGGACGAGGTCGCGCTCGCCCTCGCCGAGGACCTGTACGGCTGCGTGCGCGTCCCGATCCTGGTGCCGGGGCCGACACCGACCGGCGGTGCGCCAGGGCCGTCCGACTCGCCGGTGGCCACGACCGGGGCGACGCCCACCCCCGTCGAGGCGGGCTCGAGCGGCGTGCCGCTCACCGACTACGAGCTGTCGTGCGAGGCGGCCTGACTCGTGAATGCGCCCGAGCCTCGAGGGCGATTCTCGCAATCTCGGTCGTGGCCATCGCGCAGCGATGGCCATAAGACGCTGAGGCGGCGAGCTGAGGCGGTCGGCGCGACAGGAGCCCCCCAGTGGACAACCGCACCGAGCAGCTCGCCGACGGGGTATGGCGCGTCGAGGTCGGCTTCTACGTCAACACCTTCGCGGTGGCCAACGACGGCCGCGGTGACGCCGATGGCTTGACGATCGTGGACACCGGGCTCGCCCATCACGGATCCAGGCTGGTCCGCAGCATCCGTCTGCTTGGCCTGGATCCGCGCGCCACGACAGAGGTGCTGCTGACGCACTGGCATCGCGATCACGCCGGCTCAGCCGCCAAGCTCGCGCGCTCCTCGGCGCGTCCACGCGTGGCCGCTGGACGCGCCGACCTGGCGGTGGTCCGCGGTCAGGCGCGGGCTCGCGACACGTTGACCGCCGGCGGCACGGGGGCGCGCCTGGCGGCGAGGATCGGCCTGCCTGCACCCGCTGAGCCGGTGCCGGACGCGGTTCCGCTCGACGACGGTCAGCGCCTGGCAACCAGCGGGATCGAGGTCGTCTCGACGCCGGGCCACACCCCTGGCCACTGCGCGTTCCTGCTGCCAGACCGCGGCGTGCTGCTCGCCGGTGACGCGGTGTTCAACGTGTGGCGCCTGGCGCGCGGATCACGGCTGGCGTGCGCCGATGTCGCCGCGAGGGACGCGACGATCCACGCCCTCGCCGGGCGCGACTTCGACGTGCTGGCCCTGGCCCACGGTCCCGCCGTGACCCACGCCGCCAAGGACCGGCTCGCGCGCCTGGCCGGAGCCTGAACCCGTGAATGCGCCCGAGCTTGCCGACCGGGGAACGGCAGCTCGGACACTTCGTACGAGGTCTTCGTACGTTCTGTCCGCGCTGGCGGCGACTCCGCCGTCACGAGGCGGGCACGCCGCTACAGGCCGATCCGCACGTGGTAGGCGCCGTCGGACAGCTCCCAGCGCACGTCGTCGCTCAGGACCCGGAGCAGACCCATCATCGGACGATTCTCGCCCTGGACCTCGGCGACGAACGCCTGGAGGCCGCGCTCCCGGGCCGCCGCCGACAGTCGCCACAGCAGGCGAGTGCCCACCCCTCTTCCCTGCCAGGCGTCTTCAACGACGACGGCGACCTCGGCCTCGTCTGCTGTCACCCGGTCGTAGCGGGCGACCCCGATCACCTCGTCGTCCACCTCCGCGATCATCGCCAGCCGGTCGGTGTAGTCCACGTGCACGAGCCGGTCGATGACGTCCAGGTCCGGGCGGGGCACCGGCGTGAAGAAGCGCCGGTAGCGCGTGAGAGGCGACAGGCGATGGAGGAGCCGCTCCAGGCGCAGGGCGTCGTCGGGCCGGATCGGCCGGAGGCGGACGCGGGCGCCGTCGGAGAGCTCGCCCACCTCGACGAGAGCGCTGGGATAGGCGCTGGGGAGGCGGGGCGCGGTCGTGGCCACCCACCCAGCCTGCCGCATCCGGGAACGTCAGGCCACGCCGACCCGGGTAGTCTGCCCGCCATGCGACGCATCGCGGTACTGACCAGCGGCGGCGACGCCCCGGGTATGAACGCGGCCGTGCGTGCCGTCGTGCGGTCCGCAGACTTCCACGGGCTCGAGACGTTCGGCGTGCGCGACGGCTACGCCGGTCTGATCGAGGGCCGTGTCGAACCGCTCGGCGCCCGTGCCGTGTCGGGGATCCTGCACCTCGGCGGCACCGTTCTCGGCACGGCGCGCTCCCCCGCGTTCCGGACCACCGAGGGTCGCCGGCAGGCACTCAAGCACCTGGATCTTTTCGGCATCGACGGCCTGGTCGTGATCGGCGGTGACGGGACGTTCCGCGGCGGCGACGCCCTGTCCCGGGAGGGCCACATCCACGTCGTCGGCATCCCCGGAACGATCGACAACGATCTGATCGGCACCGACTTCACCCTCGGCTTCGACACAGCGGTGAACACCGCGCTGGAGTCGATCGACCGCATCCGCGACACCGCGGCCAGCCATGGCCGGTTGTTCTTCATAGAGGTGATGGGCCGCCACTCGGGCTGGCTGGCGCTCTACTCGGCGCTGGCCGGTGGCGCGACCGAGGTGCTGGTTCCGGAGCGCCCGACGGACGTCGCCCGGATACGGGAGCGGATCCGCAGATCGTTCGCCCTCGGCAAGCGCTTCTGCCTGGTGGTCGTGGCCGAGGGCGACGACGCGGGCAGCGCGTTCGAGATCGCGGAGGCGGTCGCGGAGGGCGTGGACGTCGACCACCGGGTGACGGCGTTGGGCCACGTGCAGCGTGGCGGCCCACCGATGATGCGCGACCGGGTCCTCGGCGCGTTGCTCGGCGACGCCGCGGTCGCGGCGCTGATCGGCGGGGCGGACCGGGCGATGGTCGGCCAGCGCTGCGGCGAGGTCGTCCACACGCCCCTCGAGCGGACGTGGTCGACCGCGGACCGGACCCCGGAGGACTTGCTGACGCTGATGGACCGCCTGGCCCGGTGACCGCACCTCCCACGTTCGCGTCGCTTCAGGAGCACGTCTCGCGCCTCGGCGACGTCGGCTTCTGGTGGCCGTACGTCGCCGAGATCCTCAAGCGTCACGACCTGGCTGACGCTGGACGGGAGCCGGTGGCCGGGTTCAACGCGACGTACCCGACCTTCCTCTACGGCGATGTCGTGGTGAAGCTGTTCGGCTGCTCCCGATCGTGGCGCGGGAGTCACGCGGCCGAACGCGCGGCGCAGGCCCTGGTCGCCACCGACCCGGAGATCGCCGCGCCCAGCCCGCTGGCGGAGGGGCGGTTGTACGACGATGTCGACGCCCCATGGCCATACCTGATCACCACACGCATGTCCGGGCTCGCCTCGTGGCGTGCCGGACTGTCGGCCGAACAGCGGCTTTCGATCGCCGCGGAGCTGGGAAGGCAGGTACGGCGCGTGCACGCGTTGCGTCCGTCGGGCGTCGCCACGGACGCGGACTGGCCGGCCATGGACGTGACGGCGGCCGCGGAGCGGAGCTCGCTGCCGCCTCATCTGATCGCGCAGATCGACGACTACCTCGCCCGGCTCGGGCCGTTCGACCGCGTCTTCGTCCACGGCGACCTGGTCGCCAACCATGTGTTCGTCGAGAACGGTCGCCTCACCGGGATCATCGACTGGGGCGATGCGATGGTGACCGATCGGCACTATGAGCTCATCCAGCTCTACCGCGACATGTTCGACTGCGACAAGGCACTGTTTCGGGTGTTCCTGGAGGCCAGCGACTGGCCGGTCGGTGAGGGCCTTCCCCGCCAGGCGCTGGGTCTTGCGCTGCACCGCCAGGCAGTCGGTCTTGCCGAGCACCACACGTGCGACGTCTTCGAGCCCATCGCGGCCCTGCTCCCGCTACAAGACATCGCCACTCTCGACGAGCTCGCGACCGAACTCTTCGCCGTCTAGAGCCTGCTGCTTGAGCCGGTTGAAGCAGCACTCGACCACGTTGCGGCGCGTGTAGGCCTCCTTGTCGAAGGCCGGCGGCCGTCCACCCTGTGAGCCCCGGCTCCAAGTCCGGATGCGTCGTCTCATGCTACGGTCAGTGGCATGAAACGTGCGCGGATCTCCACCACGATCGAAGCCAAGCGACTCGCGCGCGCTCGCCAGCTGTCGGGGCTCAGCGACAGCAAGCTCCTTGATCGCGCTCGCGACGAGCCCAACGCCGCCAGGCGCCGCCTGATGCGCGCGAGCCGGGCCACCTACTGGCGCGGCCTGGGACGACGTGTTTGGGATCGGGGGTAGGTCGGCACGGACCAGCGTCGGCGTGATCGGGGCGGTCGGCGCGGCCGCCGGGGTCGCGGCCTTCGGCCGGTGGCGACGGCGTGTCGCGTAGGCGAGTTCGCCCGGGCCTACTCAAACACCTTCTAAGAAGCTAAGAGCGGTCACGCGTTGGCCGTGCGGCCGAGGGCGCGGACGGTCCAGGCGTCACCGCGCAGGCGCCACAGCACCGCGGCCAGGCGCACGATCATCAGGGCGACCATCCCGTACCAGATGCCGGCGAGGCCGGTGTCGAGGGCCAGCGCGAGCAGCGACAGGGGCGCGAGCACCCCCAGCGACGCCGCGGCGGTCGACACCAGCAGAAAGCGAAAGTCCCCCGCGCCCATGAGTACGCCGTCCAGCACGAAGACCACACCGCCGATCGGCTGCAGCAGCGCGATCATCACCCACACCGAGCCGACCTCAGCCAGGACGGCCGCATCATCGGTGAACACGCCAGGCAGCGGTCCCGCCAGCGCCAGGTAGCCGAGCCCGACCACCACGCCGGCGGCCAGGCCCCACACGATCAGGCGGCGCGCGTCCGCCCGTGCGACGTCCGGTCGGCCGGCCCCCAGGGCGGTGGCGACGAACGCCTGCCCGGCGATCGCGAACCCGTCGAGGACAAGGGTCAGCATCGTCCACAGCTCGCGGGCGATCTGGTGCGCGGCCACCGTGGTCACGCCGAGCCGGGTGGCCGCCGCCGTGGAGATCAGCAGCGCCGACAGCAGCGCCGCCGTACGCAGGAACAGGTCGCGGGATATCCGCGCGATCGCGCGCATCGCGGTCGGGTCGACACCGAGGGCTGGGACACCGAACCGCCCGCGCGCGAGGACCAGGAAGGCCGAGGCCGCTCCGGTCTGCGCGGCGACGGTGCCCCATGCCGCGCCGACGACGCCGAGGCCGGCCGGGTAGATGAGCGCCCAGCTCAGCACGGCGTTGACACCGTTCGCGGCGAGTGCGATCCACAGCGGCGTTCGCGTGTCCTTGAGCCCCCGGAAGGCGCCGTGGCCGACCGCAACCACCAGCACGGGGACCGCGGCCAGCGCTCGGACGCGCAGGTAGGAGGTGGCCGGCGCCGCGATCTCGCCGGTCGCGCCCATCGCAGCGACGATGAGCGGCGCGGCGACCTGCAGCACGGCCAGGACGGCGAGCCCGCACGCGGCCGCCAGCCACAGCGCCTGCAGCGCGTAGCGGGCCGCCTCATCGGGCCGGCCGGCGCCGCGCAGGCGCGCCACCTCTGCCGTCGTGCCGTAGGTCAGGAAGTTGAACACCCAGAAGACCGTCGTGAAGACGGCGACGCAGACGCCGAGCGCGGCCAGCGACACCGCGCCGAGGCGCCCGACCAGTGCGGTGTCGACCAGCGACAGGAGCGGGTCGGCGGCCAGCGCACCCATCGCGGGCAGCGCGAGCGCCAGCACCTCGCGATGAGAGGCTGGAGCCGGGGCCGCGGCCGTGGACACGCGCTCACGCTAGCCACGGATCGGTAATGGGTCAAACCAAAGTGGCTCGTTACATGTATGCGGGCCGGGGGCGGCGGCGCATGCTGGGCTCGTGGACGACGTGCGCATCAGCGACGGTCTCGTGATCCCGGCAGCGGAGCTCGAGGTCGCGTTCGCGCGCGCCGGCGGCCCAGGCGGCCAGCACGTCAACACCAGCAGCACGAAGGTCGAGCTGCGCTTCGACGTGGCGGGTTCGCCCTCGCTCGACGACGCGCAGCGCGCGGCGATCACCGCGCACCTCGGCAACCGGATCACCTCCGAGGGAGTGCTCGTGCTGACCGCGTCCGAGCACCGGTCGCAGACCCGGAACCGGGAGGCGGTCATCGCGCGGTTCGCGCACCTGGTGGCCGAGGCTGTGCGGCCCCGCCGGCCGCGGCGGCGCACCCGACCGTCACGCGCGTCCATGCGGCGCCGCCTGGAACAGAAGCGCAGGCGGGGCGAGACCAAGACGCTCCGCCAGCCACCGGATCCCTCCAGCTGAACGGATGGGCGCAGCGGTCGGGAGCGGTCGGTCGGACGACAAGCCGCACCGTCACCTCAAGCCGTCTCGCTCGTTGTACCGAACAGTGGGGGGCAGCCGACCACCGCGCCAGGCCAGTCACCGAACGACCCCAGGACCCCGCGGTCCCGGGGTCGTTCGGTGTGTGGGTCTCATCTCACACGGAGCCGGAGCCACGACCGCTCCGCGTCGCGCCAGGCGTCCAGCGGCGCGACGCACTGGCCGACGGCGTCGAGCAG
Source organism: Euzebyales bacterium (assembly GCA_013695145.1). Lineage (GTDB taxonomy): Bacteria > Actinomycetota > Nitriliruptoria > Euzebyales > Egibacteraceae > JACDBB01. The sequence continues at coordinate 28,132 of JACDBB010000169.1, read as the reverse complement.
CTCCTCGAGCTCGGTGGTGCTGGCCGCGATCCGGCGGGCCTCAGGGACGGCTGCGAGCGCCTCGTCGATCCCGTCCCGGCAGGCCTCCCACCTGGCGTCGACCGGCTCGACCCTCCACGCGCCCAGCTCGGCGCGCACGACCCGGAGCTCGTCATGGAGCAGATCGAGCCCGACCGGCACCGGAGCGGGATCCACCCGCCCGACCGGCAGACAGCCCAGCAGCGCCTGGCGGGCCCGCTCCACCCGCTCTGCCTGGCCCTGGAACCTCTCCCAGGGGACGACGAGCGGCTCCGGCATCCGTTTGCGTCCGCGCAGCATGACCTGGGAATGGTACGGGACGACACGGCGGCCGCCTGCGCCGCCGGGCAGGAGCAGGAGGCGTGATGATGCGGACCTACAAGTTGTTCATCGACGGCGACTGGGTCGACACCAACGAGCGGCGCGACGTCACCAGCCCCTACGACGGCAACGTCGTCGGGCGGGTCGCCGTGGCCACGGCCGACGACGCCGAGCGCGCTGTCACGGCCGCAGACGCGGCGCACGAACGCGGCTGCCCGGCCGAGCACGAGCGCGCCGAGATCCTGGAGCGCGCGGCGCTGCTCGTGACCGAGCGACGCGACGACCTCGCCCGTTCCATGGCGGAGGAGGCAGGCAAGCCGGTGACGACCGCCGGCGTCGAGGCGGACCGGTGCGTCGACACGCTGCGCTTCTCGGCGGTCGAGGCCCGTCAGCTGGCGGGCAGCGTCGTCCCGCTCTCGGCCTCGTCGAACGGCGTCGGCAAGTTCGGGTTCACGCTGTTGCGCCCCAAGGGCGTCGTCGCCGCCATCACGCCGTTCAACTTCCCCCTGAACCTGGTGACCCACAAACTGGCGCCGGCGTTCGCCGCCGGCTGCCCTGTGGTGCTCAAGCCGGCGGGTGACACCCCGCTGACCGCGTTCATGCTGGCCGAGATCCTCACCGAGGCCGGCATGCCCCACGGCTTTCTCAACGTGCTCACCGGCGCCTCGAGCGAGATCGGCCCGGTCATCACCGGCCGTCCTGAGGTGAAGGTGATCTCCTTCACCGGCTCAACAGGAGTCGGCCATGGCCTGCAGGACGACAACCCCCGCAAACCGGTGCTGATGGAGCTGGGCAACAACACCCCGGTGATCATCGACGCCACCGCAGACCTCGACCGCGCCGCGGCGCGGCTGGCGGCCACCGGCTTCCAGTTCGCGGGCCAGTCGTGCATCTCCGCACAGCGTGTGTACGTCGACGCCGTGGTGAAGGACGACTTCTGCGCCCGCCTCGTGGCCGACGTCGCTGACTTGCGGGTCGGCGACCCGCTGGACCCCGACACCGACGTGGGCCCGCTGATCCGTTCCGACGATCGCGACCGTGTGCTGAGCTGGATCCGCGAGGCCGTGGACGCCGGCGCGAAGGTGCTCGTCGGCGGCGAGCTCAACGAGGACGGCACCCTGCAGCCGACCGTCCTCGACGAGGTGACCCCGGACATGAGGGTCTGCAAGGACGAGGTGTTCGGACCCGTGCTCGCCGTGCAGACCGTCCGCGATCTCGACGAGGGCATCCGGCTGGCCAACGCCACCCACTACGGGCTGCAGGCTGGCATCTTCACCCGCGACCTCGACGCCGCCCTGCGCGGAGCCAGGGAGCTGTACTTCGGCGCGGTCACCATCAACGAGTCGCCCACATTCCGCGCTGATCAGCAGCCCTACGGCGGCGTCCGCGACTCGGGCAACACCCGGGAGGGTCCGGCGTGGGCGGTCCGCGACTACCTCGAGGAGACCGTGGTCGTCGTGCATCTCTCCTGACAGACCGCTCAGCGGTAGGGGGCTGGCAGACCCAGACGGTCCGCCGCCGCCGCGCCGAGGTGCAGCTCGTGGCCGAGCCGCTCGCAGCGCTCCGCCTGACGCCGGATCTCGCTGACCCCGGCGGTCATGCGGTGCCGCTCGCTGATCAGCACCTCGAGCGCGCCGCAGATCCAGCCTTCGTGGTGCTCGCCGTCCACAGCGGGTGGCGACCACCGGACGGCGCCCCCGTCGCAGGAGAACGGGATCACGGTTCCGGTTGAGCGGCCGTCGCCGGTGGCGGCGTCGACCGCCGTGATCACCAGAACGCGCTGGCGCAGGTCGCCGGCGTCGGGCAGCACGGGCGGAATGGGATCGTCGAGGGACCAGGCGCGCGCACCCATCGAGATCGCGACGCGGTCGGCTGCCAAGGGCGCCGCCAGCGCCAGCAGCTCGATGATCGGGTCGGCGTAGGCGCCCTTGGCGAACGACCTGAGAAACGCGAAGAACAGCAGCTCGTCGCCGGCGAAGGCGGCCATGCACGGCTGCACCTCGCCGTCGCGTCGGAGGTCGCCGGTGGCCAGCGCCACCAGCGTGTCGTTCACGTCGTGCCAGCCTGGTGCCGTGGATTGCTCCGTCATCGCCGTCTCCCCTGTCCGCATGTGAGGTGCGCTGCCAGCGTGCGGGTCCGGTGACGGCGATGGCCGGATCGACGGGTCCCGCCTGTGGACAGCGGCTCGAAGGCGGACGGCGGTGGCGGTGGCGGGGCGGCGGCGTGCAGGATGGAGGCGGGCACCTCTCCGAGCCAGGAAAGGAACACCAACGATGAGGACCGCTCGCTGGGCCGCGCTGTCCGCCGTCGCGGCGCTCACAGCGGCGCTCGTCGCCGTTCCGCCGGCACGCGCGGCGGAACCGGACCCGCTCCCGACGCGCCGGGTCGCCGGAGCGGACCGGATCACCACCGCCGCGGCCGCGGCGCGGGCAGGCTGGGACTCAGCCGCGACCGCGGTCCTGGCCACCGCCGGCGCGTTCCCCGACGCGCTGGCCGCCACCGCGCTCGCCGCGAGCAGGGACGCGCCCGTACTGCTGACTTGGACCGACCGCCTGCCCGCGGCGACCGCCGACGCGCTGGTGGACCTCCGCGTGGCGGAGGTGGTGGTCCTCGGCGGGGAAGCCGCCGTGGCCCCCTCCGTCGCGGATGCGGTGTCGCGGCTGCCCACACGGCCACAGCTGGTCAGGGTCGCTGGCGCCGACCGCTGGGCCACGGCGGCGGCCGCGGCGGCGAGCAGCACGGAGGATGCGGTCGGTGAGGTGCTGCTCGCGTCCGGAGCGCGCTTTCCCGACGCGCTGACCGCCGCGACGCTGGTCGCGGCGGCCACCCCTGTACCCCCCGTGCTGTTGACCGCACGCGCCGCGCTGCCGGCGGCGACCGCCGCGTCGCTCCGCGATCTGGATCCGGCCGCGGTGACGATCCTCGGCGGGGAGGCCGTCGTCTCCAAGGCCGTCACCGCCGCGCTCGGCCAGCAGACCGGCGACGTGCGCCGGGTGGCGGGGGGCGACCGGTTCGCAACCGCCGGGGCGGCGCTGGAGGCCGCGCTCACTCGGCTCGACGACGCTCCGCGACCGCTGATCGTGACCACCGGCGAGGATTTCCCCGATGCGCTGGCCGCTGGAGCGCTGGCCGCCCGGCTCGGCGGCGTGAGCCTGCTCGCCCCGTTCGGTCGGCTGCCGGACGACCTCGACGCCACCCTGCGCCGCCACCCGGAGCGCTTCTCGGAGGTGATCGCTGTCGGCGGCGGCGCGGCCCTGAGCGGGTGGGTGCTCGATGAGGTCGCGGCGGCCGCCGGGGGCGCGGCCAGGCCGGGTTTCGAAGGGTCCGCGGGGCCGCTGCCCAGCGACGTCCGCGAGCAGATGTCCGGCGTGTCATGGCGTCAGGGCTGCCCGGTCGGGCTTGGCGACCTCGCGCACCTCCAGGTGCGGCACTGGGGGTTCGACGGGACCGTCCACCACGGCGAGATGGTCGTCGCGGTGACGGTCGCCGAGGATGTCCTGGGTGTGCTCGGCGACCTGTTCGACGCGCGCTTCCCGATCGAGCGGATGCGCCTCGTGGACGCCTACGGCGCGGACGACGACGCGTCGATGGCGGCCAACAACACCTCGGCGTTCAACTGCCGGACGGTGGCGGGCACCGACCGCTGGTCCGAGCACGCCTTCGGCGCCGCGGTCGACGTCAACCCGGTGCAGAACCCGTACGTGCGGGGCCAGCAGGTGTCGCCGCCGGCGGGGGCGGCCTACCTGGACCGGTCCGACATCCGCCCTGGCATGGCGGTCCGTCCCGGCGTGCTGGTGGCGTCGTTCGGCGAGGTCGGCTGGGGCTGGGGCGGCGACTGGGAATCCTCGAAGGACTACCAGCACTTCTCCGCGTCTGGCCGCTGACCTCCCAGACTCGCCAGGTAGGCTCATACCACATGGCTGACCTGTCGATCGACCCGAGCCGACTGCACGGCCGTGAGGGGTACTTCCTGCTCACCAGCCTCGTGGTCCCCCGCCCGATCGCATGGGTGTCCACCCTGGCCGCGGACGGAACCCGCAACCTCGCGCCGCACAGCTACTTCAACGCCGTCTCCTCCGACCCGCTGATCGTCCACTTCACCCAGACCGGCGAGAAGGACTCGCTGCGCAACGTGCGCGCCACCGGCGAGTTCGTCGTCAACATCGTCAGCGCCGACCTGCTCGAGCCGATGAACCTCACCGCGGCCGACTTCCCGCCCGAGGAGGACGAGTTCGCCTGGGCCGGCCTGGAGGCCGCACCGTCGGCGGTGGTCGCGCCACCGCGCGTCGCGGCCGCCAGGGGCGCGCTCGAGTGCCGTCTGCTGGACATCGTCTCGATGGGCAACGGCAACATGGTCTTCGGCGAGGTGGTCCACCTGCACGTCGCCGCGTCGGTGTGGCGCGACGGCCGCGTCGACCCCACGCTGCTGCGCCCCGTCGGCCGCCTGGCCGGCTCGGCCTACGCCATCGTCACCGACATCACCAAGATCCCGCGGCCGACCTACGACGGGCTGCGGGACGCCCGCCACGGAGCGCCATGAACGTCGACCTTTTGTCCTACGCCCACGACGCCGTGCTGGCCGACGGCCGCACCGTGCACATCAGGCCCATCACCGCCGACGACGCCGACAAGCTGTGGGAGATGTGGCAGCGCCTGTCCCCCGAGACGATCCGGCTGCGCTTCTTCGGCCCCCGCCACATGGACCGGGAGGGCATCCGCTTCTTCACCGATCTCGACATGCGCAACCGCTTCGCGCTGGTCGCGGAGACCGCGGGCCGGATCGTCGGGGTGAGCCGCTTCGACCAGCTCGACGAGGACCCGGGAACCGCCGAGTTCGCCGTGATCGTGGAGGACGCCGAGCAGGGTCGCGGCATCGGCACGGCGCTGCTGCGGGCGCTGGTGCAGCCGGCCGAGGACCTGGGAGTCATGGCATTCGTCGGCGAGGTGTTGCGCGAGAACAATCGGATGCTGCGGATGATGCGCGACGCCGGCCTCGCCCCGGCGTTCTCCGACTACGGCTCGGTGGTGCACGCCGCGTTCAGCGCCACGCCGACCGAGGAGTTCCTGGCAACCGGGGACGAGCAGGACCGCAGAGCCGCCGTCGCCGCCCTGTCGGTAGTGTTCTCACCGGCCTCGATCGCGGTGATCGGCGCCAGCAGGGACCCGCGGACCATCGGCGGCCTGGTCTTCGACAACCTGCTGCGCGGCTCCTTCAACGGCCCCGTCTACCCCGTCAACCCCTCGGCCCAGCACGTGCAGTCGGTGCCGGCGTACGCCAACCTCGCCGCGTGCCCGACCGTGCCGGAGATGGTGCTGGTGTGCGTGCCGGCGCCGCTGGTGACCGAGGTCGTGCACGACGCCGCCCGCCTCGGGACAAAGGCTGCGGTGATCATCTCCGCGGGTTTCAACGAGGCCGGCCCTGAGGGCGCAGAGCGGGAGCGCCAGCTCATGGAGGTGGTGCGCTCCCACGGGATCCGAGTGGTCGGCCCGAACTGCATGGGCGTCCTGAACGCCAACGGGTCGGTGCGCATGAACGGCACGTTCTCTCAGGTCTTCCCGCCGCCGGGACGGGTGGCGTTCTCCAGCCAGTCGGGCGCGCTGGGGCTGGCGATCCTGGCTGCGGCGTCCCGCCTCGGCCTCGGGCTGTCCAGCTTCGCATCAGTCGGCAACAAGGCGGACATCTCCGGCAACGATCTGCTGCAGTACTGGGAGTCCGACGAGGACACGGACGTCGTCCTGCTGTACCTGGAGTCATTCGGCAACCCCCGCAAGTTCGGGCGCCTGGCGCGCCGCATCGGTCGCACGAAACCGATCGTCGCGGTGAAGTCGGGCCGCACCAGGGCCGGCGAGCGCGCGGCCAGCTCGCACACGGGCGCGCTGGCGGCTGGCGACGTCGCGGTCGAGGCGCTGTTCCGCCAGGCCGGGGTCATCCGCACCGACACCCTGGAGGAGCTGTTCAACGTCGCGACGGTCCTCGCCAACCAGCCGGTCCCCAGAGGCAACCGCGTCGGGATCCTAACCAACGGCGGCGGCCCCGGCATCCTGGCCGCGGACGCCTGCGAGTCGAACGGGCTGGAGGTGCCCGAGCTGGCCGAGCGGACCCTCGCGCGGCTGGCGGAGTTCCTGCCCGCCGAGGCGGGCATCCGCAACCCGGTCGACATGATCGCCTCGGCGGACGCCGGCAACTACGGCAGGGCGATGCGGACCCTGGCCGACGACCCGAACGTCGACGCGCTCCTGGTGATCTTCGTCCCGCCGGTGGTGACGCGGGCCGAGGACGTGGCGCGCGAGCTGGCCGCGGCCGCCCAGGACATGGGTCGCGACGTGCCCGTGGTCAGCGTCTTCATGTCCGAGCAGGGGGTGCCAGGGGAGCTGCGCGCGGCGCACATCCCTTCGTTCCCGTTCCCCGAGGAGGCCGCCCAGGCGCTGGGCAGGGTCGCCAGGTACGGGCGGTGGCGCGACAAGCCCCTCGGCAACGTCGTCGAGGTCACCGACGCCGACGAGGCCGCAGCCCGTGCGGTGGTCAGCGAGGCGCTCGGCAGCGGGGAGCAGGAGGCGTGGCTCACCGCGGACCAGGCCGAACGGCTGCTGAGCGCGTTCGGCGTCCCGACGGCCGTCTCACGCGTCGTCCACTCCCCCGACGACGCGGCGCAGGCGCAGCGGGACATCGACGCCACCGTCGCCGTCAAGGCTGCCGCGCCGGTGCACAAGACCGAACTCGGTGGCGTCCGGCTCGGGCTGTCACGACCCGAGCAGGTCGCCGACGCGGTGCGCCAGATCGCCGGTGATCTCGAGGCCGCCGGCCGCGGCGACGTGGTTGCGCACGGCTTCCTCGTCCAGGAGATGGTCGGCGACGGCGTCGAGATGGTCGTCGGCGCAAGGTACGACCGGACGTTCGGACCGATCCTGCTGGCCGGCATGGGCGGCACGCTCGTCGAGCTGCTCGCGGACACCAGCGTGCGCATCCACCCGCTGACCGACACCGACGTCGAGGACATGCTCACGGGTCTGCGCGGCTACCCGCTCCTGACCGGCTACCGCGGCTCGGAAGGCGTGGACATCGAGGCGTTCAAGGCGCTGCTGTTCCGCATGAGCGCGCTGGTCGAGGCGGTGCCGGAGATCGACGAGGCGGACCTCAACCCCGTGTTCGTCCGTCGCCGCGGCACCGCGGCGGTCGATGCCCGCATCAAGCTGGCCCGCCACCGCCGGTCCCACCGCTGACCTGTGGGCAGGGTCCGCGTTCGCCACCATCAGCGCCGCTCGCGAGCGATGGTCTCCTCACCCCGGTCCCATTCGGACCAGTCGCTCCACTCGTCGAGCTCCTCGCCGGACGGCTCCTCGGCTTCGGCGCGGTCGAGGGAGTCCGCGTCGTCAGGCAGCGCGACGAGCGTGAGCGCGCCTCTTTCGGCGTCGAAGCAGACGAGGGCTGCGCGGGTCCAGCACCCGTCCTCGTCGGGCAGCCACCCGATCGCGCAGGGACATCCCTCGAGGAACGCGCGGGTCAGGATGGCTCCTGGCGAGCGCTCCCAGATGGCTTCGAGCTCCTCGCTCAGCGCTTGAGCGCCGTCGCCGGAGCGGATGTCGGGGACCTCGACGTCGGCGGTGACCAGCGCCATCACCGCGTCGAGGTCGCGCGCATTGAACGCCTCGACGAACTCGTCCCTGAGCGCCTCGAGGTCGCCGTCTGAGGGATGGTCTTCGTGATGATGACCGTCGGCTGCGGCGAGGGCCTCGCGGTCACGGCCGTCATCGTCGGCGTCGACGACCCGCAGGCCGTCCTCCATCGGCGTGGCGGACATGATCCACGACCTCCTGTTGATCCGTATCCGCCAGCATGGACCATCGCCTCGCTCCTGTGAAGGGGCGGGTGTCCCGCGGGGGGCCGGCCGCCGCCGCGCCTTGGCGCAGACCCTCCGCGGACTACCATGGCGCAACCATGATCGACTTTCTGCAGACCGTGTCCGAACGGGTCGTCGTCTTCGACGGGGCGCTGGGCACCTCTGTTCAGGCTCTCGAACTGACCGACGAGGACTTCGGCGGCCTGGAGGGCTGCAACGAGGTGCTCGTGCGCACGCGACCCGACGTGATCCGCGACATCCACGCCGAGTTCCTGGCCGTCGGCTGCGACGCGGTCGAGACCGACACGTTCGGCAGCGCGCCGTGGGTGCTGGCCGAGTACGACCTCGCCGACGAGACCGAGAAGCTGAACGAGGCCGCGGCGAGGCTGGCGCGCGAGGCCTGTGACGAGACGCCGGGAACCCGGTTCGTGATCGGTTCGATGGGTCCAGGGACGCGCTCGCCCACGCTGTCGCTGGGCAAGGACCCGCGCACGGCGAAGGACTTCATCGACTACGACACGATGGTCTCGGGCTACGCCCGTCAGGTGCGCGGCCTGCTGTCCGGCGGGGTCGACGTGCTGCTGGTGGAGACGGTGTTCGACCTGTTGCAGGCCAAGGCGGCGATCTGGGCGTGCCAGCAGGCGATGGACGAGGCCGGGCAGCGCGTCCCGCTGATGGTCCAGGTGACCATCGAGAAGGACATCAACACGATGCTGCTCGGCAGCGAGATCGGGGCGGCGCAGGTGGCGCTGGACCCGCTGGGCGTCGACATCATCGGCATCAACTGCGCCACCGGCCCCGAGGACATGCGCGAGCAGGTCAGGCACCTGTCGCAGCACTCCCGCAAGCCCATCAGCGTCATCCCCAACGCCGGCATCCCGCAGATGGTCGACGGTCAGGCCAGCTATCCCCTGACACCGGAGGCCCTCGCGGCGGCGCACCGCGAGTTCGTGGAGGACTTCGGCGTGCAGATCGTCGGGGGCTGCTGCGGCACCACACCCGAGCACCTGCGCCGCGTCGCGGAGTCATGCAAGGACCTGCGGCCGCGCGCGCGGGACCCCGAGCACGCGCCCAGCCTCTCCTCGCTGTACGCGCCGGTGACGATCCGCCAGGACAACTCCTTCCTGATCGTCGGCGAGCGGCTCAACGCCAACGGCTCCAGGGCGTTCCGCGAACGGCTGCTGGCCGAGGACTGGGAGGCCATCACCCAGATGGCCCGCGAGCAGGTGAGAGAAGGCGCCCACACGCTGGACGTGTGCGTCGACTACGTCGGTCGTGACGGCGCCGCCGACGTGGTCCAGGTCACCGACCGGCTCGCGACGCAGTCGACGCTGCCGCTGGTGATCGACTCCACCGAGGTCAAGGTGGTCTCCGCGGCGCTGCGCCGGATCGGCGGTCGGGCGGTCATCAACTCGGTGAACCTCGAAGACGGGCGCCGCAAGGTCGATGTGCTCCTGCCGATGGCCAAGCAGTTCGGCGCCGCCGTCGTGTGCCTGGCGATCGACGAGGAGGGTCAGGCGCGGACCGCGGACTGGAAGGTGCGCGTCTGCAAGCAGATCGCCGACATCGCGGTCGGCGAGTACGGCATGGAACCCGGTGACCTGATCTTCGACACCCTCACGTTCCCGCTCGGTTCGGGGCAGGAGGACCTCCGCAAGGACGGGCTGGCCACGCTCGAGGCCATCGCGCGCGTCAAGGTCGAGATCCCCGGCTGCCACACGGTCCTCGGTGTCTCCAACGTGTCCTTCGGGCTGTCGCCGGCGGCGCGCCAGGTGCTCAACTCGGTGTTCCTGCACCACGCGGTCCAACGCGGCCTCGACGCGGCGATCGTGCACCCCGCCAAGATCCTTCCCCTGCACAAGATCGACGACGAGGCGCGGCGGGTCTGCGAGGACCTGATCTTCGACCGGCGCAGGGCAGCCGCGGACGGGCAGGGAGAGTACGACCCGCTGCACGAGCTGATGCGGCTGTTCGAGGGCGCGACGGAGACCAGGGCGACCCGTGAGGAGCTGGCCGCGCTGCCCCTGGGCGAGCGCCTCGAGCGGCGCATCGTCGATGGCGACCGCGACGGCCTCGATGCGGATCTGCGGGCCGCACTCGACGAGGGGGTCGAGCCGCTGACGATCATCAACACCCACCTGCTGGCCGGCATGAAGGTCGTCGGTGAACTGTTCGGGTCGGGCCAGATGCAGCTCCCGTTCGTGCTGCAGTCCGCCGAGTGCATGAAGGCAGCCGTGGCCTACCTCGAACCGCACATGGAGGCCATAGACGACGGCGGCAAGGGTCGCATCGTGCTCGCCACCGTGAAGGGCGACGTCCACGACATCGGCAAGAACCTCGTGGACATCATCCTGTCGAACAACGGCTACGAGGTCCGCAACCTCGGCATCAAGCAGCCGGTCGACGCGATCGTCGCCGCAGCCGAGGACTTCAAGGCGGACGCCATCGGGCTGTCCGGCCTGCTGGTCAAGTCCACCATCGTGATGAGGGAGAACCTGGAGGAGCTCAATCGGCGCGATCTGGCCCACTACCCGGTGGTCCTCGGTGGCGCCGCGCTGACCCGCGGCTTCGTCGAGGTAGACCTGCGTAACGTCTACAACGGACCGGTGTTCTACGCCCGCGACGCGTTCGCGGGGCTGCGCTTCATGGACGAGCTCGCGGAGCACCGCATGAAGGACGGCCCGCCGCCGGACTGGGGGCGTGTGCCCTCCGAGCGCAAGGTGGCCGCCCAGCGCCGCGACGGCAGCGACGACACCGACACCTCGGCGGTCGCGCGCTCCAACGTCGCGACCGACGTGGAGGTGCCCACGCCACCGTTCTGGGGTTCGCGGGTCGTGCGCGGCCTCCCGCTGGACGACATCGCCGCGCTGCTCAACACCACGGCGCTGTTCCGCAACCAGTGGGGCTTCGACCGCGACCAGGCCGACCAGGGCGAGGCGGCGCTGCGTCAGACGCTGGCGATGGCCCGCGCCGAAGCGCTACTCGTCCCCCAGGTGGCGTACGGGTACTGGCCGGCCAACTCCGACGGCAACGACCTGATCGTGTGGCAGCCCGGGAACGACCGGGTCGCCGCACGCTTCAGGTTCCCGCGGCAGACCGCCAGCCGACGTCTGTGCATCGCGGATTTCTTCCGGCCCACGGCCTCGTCGCGGCCCGACGTCAACCCCTCGGGCGCCAGGGACGTGATCGCGTTCCACGCCGTCACGATGGGCTCACGGATCAGCGAGCGCGCCGCGGAGCTGTTCGCCGCCGATCGCTACACCGAGTACCTGTACCTGCACGGCCTCGGCGTGGAGATGGCCGAGGCGCTCGCCGAGTACTGGCACGCACGGATCAGGGCTGAGCTGGGCATCGCCGGTGACGACGCGGAGGACAAGCACGGCCTGTTCAAGCAGGGCTACCGCGGATCGCGCTACAGCTTCGGCTACGCCGCCTGCCCCGACCTCGAGGCGCGCAAGCCGCTGTTCGACCTGCTGGACGCCGGCCGCATCGGCCTGGAGCTGTCGGAGGAGTTCCAGCTGCATCCCGAGCAGTCCACCGACGCGATCATCGTCCACCACCCGGAGGCCAAGTACTTCAACGCCCGTTAGGGCGGGTCTGGGTCAGGGGGAGGACGATCTGCCCGGCAGGCGGCCTGCCAGATCGCCGAGCTCGGGCCGGACCGGACCATCCGGCTCGGGCGCGAGCAGCGCGTGGTTCCCCTGGGGCGCGCCTGGCGAGTCGGCCTGTTGATCGGCTCCCTGAGACATCTGGCCGGCTTGCGGCTCATCGCCTGGCACCAGCTCACCGGGCTGCGAGGCAGGCGGTTGGAGCCCTGGCTGCACCCGCGGCTCGTCGGCCTCGGCCAGCGCCGGCGTACCCAGCCGCTGGGCGACCTGCTCCAGCGCCATGGCGATCGCCGGCTCGACCCCGCCGGCGACCTCGGCGAGCACCCCGTTCGTCTCTGCGCGAATCGCTGCGGCCTCGGCGGTCGTGGCGCCATCGCCGATCGCCTCGGCGCGTTCGAGCTCCGCGACAGCGGCGGTGAGGACCTGCGGCAGCGAACCCGGCCGGGTGCCGGAGATGGCGACGGCCTCCGTGAGCCGCTCACGGGCGAGATCCAGGCGCAGGCGTGCGCCTGACTCCGGTTCCAGGGTCAGCAGGAGCTGGACGCGCTCCGAGCCGCGCTTGACGGTGTACAGGGCATCGCCTGGAAGCGCCGCCCCGCTGGCGGCGACGGCTACGCCTGAGGTGACCAGGAGCACGACGCCCGCCATGGCGGACACCAGCGCGCGCCGGGAGGCGGCACCCGCGCCGCGCCGGCTGCGCGGCACCTCGCCGTGCGGCTGCGCGGAGCGGTGAATCACCCACAGATGCCGCGCCGCGGTCTCCACATCGACGCGCTGGTCGTAGGCGCGGTGGAACAGCCACCCGATGTGGGGATCCAGGTCGTCGTCGCCGCCGTGCCGCACGTCCATGTCCTTCATCGAGGAACGTTTCGTCCCTGAGACGCACGCACCGGGCCGGATGGTGCGGCGCGGGGGCCGAGCAAGCGAGCCAGCGACCGCTCCCCACGATGCTGCAGGCTGCGGATCGCGCCGTCGGTCTTGTCCATGGTGCTCGCGACCTCGGCGGCGGTGAAGCCCGCGACGTAGCGCAGCAGCAGGACCTGTCGCTGATCGTCGCTCAGCTGGAGCATCGCGGCTCGCACCTCGTCGCCGAGCAAGGACGCCTCGGCGTGCTCCGCGGGCCCGCGCGAGACGTCCACGACATCGACCTCGGCCATGTCCGACAGGTCCTCGGCCCGGCGGCGGACCTTGCGCAGATGATCGAGCGCATTGAAGTGCGCGGCTCGAAAGAGCCACACCTTGATGGCCTTGGAACCACCGCGGATCGTGTAACCCTTCAGCAGCAGTTCGATGAACGTCGCCTCGAGCAGATCCTCCGCGGTGGCGCGATCGTGCACGCGCGCCATCAGATAGCCGAGCAGCCGATCGGACAGCCGCGCGTACACGGCCCCGACCGCGTCGGGGTCGCCGAGCTTGACACCGTCGGCGATCTGTTCGTTGAAGGGGGCGTCGCTGCCCTGCTCGGCTTCGGCGTGCTGCACGAGGTTCCTTCCCCTCGGTGGCAACGGCGGGCGCGTGGTCGCGCCGTGGGCACGCCGCGCAGTATGACAACTCGCGCGCGCGAATGCCGCACCGTTCGGCCAGGTGACGGCGTCTTCGGGGGGTGGGGCCAGCCCGACAGGCCAGCCCGACAGGCCAGCCTGACAGTGATGGGAACCGATGTGCAGCGGATGACCGAGCAGACGCCAACCTCTCCGAGCGCCGCGCTGTCCCTGCTCGAGTTGCGGCGCCATCTGCTGCGTCGCGCCAGCGCCCTGTCAGTGCGTGCGCAGCGCTGCCGCCACCGCGGCGACGGCGCAGGCGCGGCCCGCTTGGCGTCAGAGGCGTCCAGGCTGGCGAGGATCGCCAAACAGATGGGTGACGACAACAACGATTGAGCGCTAACCTCATCGCGCTTTCTGTTGCATGTGCTGTTGCTCGCTTTGACGTATCATCTCTTCTGTTGCAAGCCGCAACACGAATCCTTACCGAAGAGAGAGATGATGGCTTCGTCAACCGCCGAGCAAGCCGTTCGCATGTATCTGATCGCACTGTCTGATCCCTCATCCCTCGTCGACCAAGAGCAGATCGCCGCGCTCGAAAAGCAACTGCACGACACCGACGACCAACTGGAGCGTGTCGTGGTGCGCCAGCAGCTCATGGAAGCTCGCAAGCCCTCCGTGGAGCGCAGCGAAGACGCGTTCGTCACGCACGCGAAGGCGTGGGCCGATGAGCGTGGCGTCACCGCGCGCGCGTTCACCGAGGAGGGGGTGCCCGCAGCGGTGCTGCGCAGGGCGGGGTTCAGCGTCGCCGGAGGGCGCGGCCGCCCCGCCGGACGATCCCAGCGTGGCGGTCAACGGCGCAGCCGGGTCACCGTCGACCAGATCCGCGCCGCGATCCCCAAGGGCACGTTCACCGTGAAGATGCTCGAAGACGCGTCCGGCGCCTCGGTTGCGTCGGTGCGCAAGGTCATCTCCGAGGAGCTCTCAGGCGGCCGGATCAAGGCCCAGGGCCCCGACCCCGACCACCGTGGCCCTGGGCGCGCCCCGACGCTCTACAAGGCCTGAGGCTCGCCGCGACCCTCCCACGAGTCGCCACGCAGCTGCCCGACGGGCGCGGTGGTCCGGCTGAGTGACCGCAGTGGTCATCGAGCCGGACCACCGGCGGCCCGGATGTAGGATGGCGGCCATCCGCACCGTCCGCGGCACCGAATCATGGGGTGGAGCGGCCTGGTCGTCATGCGACCAGGTCGGCCAGTTCGCGGACCGAACGGTGCCTCATGACCCCGCACCAGACAGGAGAGCCGAACGGCGTGCGGCCACTGCGCGCGGTCGGGAGTTCCCCGGCCCAGATGTCCTTGGAAGGCCTGCTGACACGGATCGCCAAGGGTGACCAGGCGGCCTATGTGGCGCTGTACGACCGCACCTCCCCCGTCGTCTACGGGTTGATCAGGCGGGTCCTGAGGGACCCGGCCCAATCCGAGGAGGTCGCGCAGGAGGTGCTGCTTGAGGTCTGGCGCACCGCGACCCGCTTCGATGCGGAACGCGGCTCGGCCAACGCCTGGATCATGACGATGGCCCACCGCCGCGCGGTGGACCGTGTGCGGAGCGAGCAAGCTGCCCGTGACCGTGACGACAAGGTCGGCGTACGCGATGCGAGCGTCGGCTTCGACGAGGTCGCCGAGGAGGTCCAGGCGCGGCTTGAGCACCAGCAGGTGCGACGGGCGCTCGACCAGCTGACCGATCTGCAGCGCGAGGCGGTGCAGCTCGCGTACTACGGAGGCCGTACGTACCGGGAGGTGGCCGAACTGTTGGATACACCGCTGGGAACGGTCAAGACCCGTCTGCGTGACGGGCTCATCCGCCTGCGCGACACGCTGGGGGTGCGGTCGTGAGCGACAACATCCACCTACTGGCCGGCGCGTACGCACTGGACGCCCTGACCATCGACGAGCGCGCCCTGTACGAGCGCCACCTGTCCGTGTGCGAGGCGTGCCGGCTCGAGGTGGCCGAGTACGCCGAGACCGCCGCAGAGCTGGGCGTCGCCGCCGCCGCGAACGCGCCGGCGGGGCTGCGCGCCCGCGTGCTCACAGAGATCGAGCGGACCCGGCAGGTGTCGGCGACGCCGGGCGGTCCCGCCAGCCTGTCGCGGCGCGTCCAGCGCGTCCTGACGCCGGTCGCGGCGGGCCTGGTCGCGCTGGTGATCGGGTTGTCCGGCGCGGTCGCGGTGCTGTGGCAGGACAACCAGCGGCTCGAGGCCACCGTCGCTGAGGAGCGGGGGCTGGCGGAGCTCGTCGCGGCGGGCCACTCGGTCACGATGACCGGGCAGATCGACGTCCCCGCGACGTTCGTCTACGACCCAGACCGTGACGAGGGCGTCCTGGTCGCCACCGGTCTGTCCGCGCCCGCCGAGGGCATGACCTACCAGCTATGGGTGATCCGCGACGGCCAACCTGTGGACGCAGGGGTGTTCGGATCCGATGGCCGCCTCGCCACCGCAACCGCCTCGGAGTCGCTGCACGAAGCCGAACAGGTGGCGGTGACGATGGAGCCCGCCGGTGGCGTCGACCAGCCGACCGGCGAGATCCTGCTGAGCGGCGACCTCTGACAATCGGAGGTGGTCTCGACACGCGCCGGGTCAGGGCGGCCGGGGGTGGGGTCAGGTCAGCGCCCCCGACTCGCGCAGGAGCTCGAGCGTGCCCTGCAGGTCGTCCAGGTCCGACAGGTCGAGGTCGGGGGTCTCGATCTCGCCGAGGGCCGGGAGCCGATCGTCGGCCGGGATCCCCGTCACCAGCGGGTACTCGAAAGTCTTGGTCGAGAAGTACTCCTGGGACTCGTCGCTCAGGAGGTAGGCGATGAACGCCTCGGCTTCCTCCGGCTGATCGGTGGTGGTCAGCACCCCCGCGCCGGCCACGTTCACCAGTGCCCCGACGTCGCCGCCCGGCAGGAAGCCGTTGGCGGCCGGGAAGCTCGGATCCTCGTCGAGGAAGCGGTACAGGTAGTAGTGGTTGACCAGTCCGAAGGCGATCTCGCCCCGGCCGACGGCCTCGACGATCGCGGTGTTGTTCTCGTACACGCTGACGTCGTTCGCGACCATGCCCTCGACCCAGGTCGCGGTCTCGTCGTCGCCGAGCTCCGCCCGCATGGCCGTGACGAACGCCTGGAATGACCCGTTCGTCGGCGCCCAGCCGACCCGGCCGGCATAGGTGTCGTCGGTCAGCTCGAGGACGCTGTTCGGGAGCTCCTCGTCGGTCACCTCGGCGGTGTTGTAGACGATGGTGCGGGCACGCCCCGACACGCCGACCCAGGTGCCGTCCGTCGCTTGGAAGCGGTCCTCGACGCGGTCGAGCTGCTCGGGTGCGAGCTCGGTGAGGCGGCCTTCGGCGCGCAGTGCCCCGAGGGCGCCAGCGTCTTGCGCGAAATACACGTCCGCCGGGCTGCTCTCGCCCTCCTCCAGGATCGTGGCGGCCAGCTCGGCCGTGTCCCCGTAGCGGATCTCCACACCGATGCCGGTGGCGGCGGTGAACTCGTCGAGCAGGGGACCGACCAGCTCCTCGTTGCGGCCCGAGTACACGGTCAGGGGCTCGCCGTCCGCCGCGGTCGCATCGTCCGTCGCTGCCGCGGTGGCGCCCTCGTCGGTCGGCTCTGGGGCTTCGGTGGCAGCCGCGGTCGTGGCCGCCTCGGTTGGCGCGGGGCCGGTGGTGGTGTCCGCGCCGGCCGCCGCATCGCCGGCCCCGACGTCGGCGTCCGCGCCGGTCTCGGTGCTGTCGCCGCCGCACGCGCTCGCCACGATCGCGAGCAGCGCGACGGCGGCCGTGCGCGCAAGGAACTTCCGAAGTGGTGCCACGGGGAGCATCTCCTCTATAGTCGTGCCGAGCCAACCGAGCAGTTTAGGTAAGGCAAGCCTTTATTCGCCTAACCTAACCATAGAAGCGCCCGCGCCGCAACCCGGTGTCTCCCCTGCGGGCCGCATGGTCGCATGAGCGCTTCCTCACCGCACCGTCATTCGCGGTTCACGCTCATGGGCCAAACTGCAGCATCGCAGTCGCTTGCCCGTGCCCCCGAGCGTCTGGAGCCCCCCCCGTGCCGCTCGCACAGCGACGCCTGTCCTTGCCCGCCCTCATCGCCGCCCTGACCATCCTGGTAGCCGTGCTCCCCGCTGCGCCCGCGGCCGCTGACGGCGATCCCGCCGGCGCCGAGCGGCGCCTGACCGACCTGATCAACGCCGAACGCGGACGCCTCGGCTTGCCCGGCCTGCGTGTCGACGTGCGACTGGTGGCTTCCGCGCGCGACTGGTCGCAGCGCATGGCCGAGCGCGGCGCCATCGCGCACGACCCGGACCTGTCCAGCCGGGTGCCCGCAGGGGCCGCAGCGTGGGCGGAGAACGTCGGCATGGCGAGCGCCTCCTCGGACGTCGCCGACCGTGTCCACGCCCTGTTCATGGGCTCCGCGGGACACCGCGCCAACCTGCTGGACGGCCGCTTCACCGAGGTCGGGATCGGCGTTGTCGTCAGCGGCGGCCGCGCATGGGTCGCGCAGCGCTTCACCGCCGGGGCGCACGCCCCCGTCGCGGCGGCCGTCGAGCCGACGGCCCGGCTTGCCGAGCGGTTGTTCCCCGGTGGGTCAGCCCGTCATGCCGTGGTGGTACGCGACGACGTGTTCGCCGACGCGCTCGCCTCCGGCTCACTGGTCTCCGATGCCGGCCCCATTCTGCTGAATCCGCCGGACGGCGCCCTGCATCCGCAGGTGCGCGGCGCGCTGGAAGCCACACTGCCCAGGGGTGGCACCGTGTGGCTGGCCGGCGGGGCCGAAGCCGTGTCGGATCATGCCGCCGCCGAGCTGCGGGCTGCGGGCTGGTCGGTGCGCAGGGTGTCCGGCGGCGGCCGCGTCGAGACCGCGGCCGAGGTCGCGCGCGTCGTCGCAGGGCGGACCGGTCGGCCCGCGACGGCGCTGGTCGTGACCGCCGGCGACTGGCCCGACGCGGCGGCGGGTGGCGCGTACGGCGCGGCCGCCCAGGCGCCGATCCTGCTCGCGGGGACCGACGAGGTGCCGCAGGCGACCAGGCGCGCGCTCACCGACACCCGCCCCAGCCGCACCGCCGCACTGGGCGGCAGGGCCGCGCTGTCCGACCGCGTGGTGAGCGATCTGGGCGCCGAGCGCGTGGCCGGTCCCACCCGCCAGGGCACCTCCGCTGACGTGGCGGAGCAGGTGTGGGGGTACCGTGACGCGTCGCCGTCGCACTGGATCGCGGTACCGGCATTCGGCGCCGACGCGTGGACCTGGGCCGTCACCGCGGCGCCGCTCGCGGCCCGCTACGACGCCGCGGTGCTGCTGGTCGGCGACGAGCTGTCAGGCGCGACGCGCGAGTACCTCGCGGGCCTGGGCTACGGCGGCGGCCGCACGGCGACCCTGCTCACCCACGGTCCGGTGACCGACACGGTGGCCAGCCAGATCCGCGACCTGCTCGGTGAGTAGTGCGCACCGCTATCCGAGCGCCTCGACGATGCCGGGCTCCAGGCCTTCGTGCTGGCGCATGTACTCACGCCGCTCGGCCTTCAGCGACTGCGCGAGGAGCTCGTACTCGTCGCCGCGGCCCTGTGCCTCGTACAGCCGCCGCGGCTGCAGCAGCTCGCGGTCGTCGAAGTCCGGGACCCCGGTCGCCACGAGGTAGCCGAACACCGGGTCGGTCTCCCACTGGATGGTGTCCTCGGCGATCGCCTTCACGATCGCCGAGCTGTGCGGGATCTTGACCTTCTTGGAGCCCTCGACGTCCTCGGTGCCGCCGACACGCCCGGTGTTGAGCACGTACACCCCGAAGTCGTAGTCCATCGACCGGATGAGGTCGGCCAGCCGGTTGCCCTGCAGGTAGTCGTGACGCATGAAGAACGGGTTGGTGCCTGGCACCCGCAGGTTCTTGCCCGCCTCGTCCTTCCCGCCAGCAGACGTGCCCTTCGTCTCGCCCAGCATGAAGTAGGCGACGGCCTGCTCGACCGAGGACATCCTGGCCACGGCGGGGGCGATGTTCTCGTTGCGGTTGAGAATCAGCAGGAAGTCGGCCTTATCCAGCTTGCGGGGATCGAAGTGCTCGATCTCCGACAGCGCGAACGTGCCGCGACCGTTGGCCGTGTAGGAGTCGTCGAAGAAGTCGACGTGGCCTTCGGCGTCGACGGCGACGTTCTCGAGCCACCCGGACGGCTTGGCCAGCGCACCGTGGATGGTGGGCTCGTAGCGGGGGTCCAGGCCGTAGGTCTTCGCGAAGCAGCCGTTCTCGGTGGAGAACACGCCCCCGCCCTCGACGAGCGCGACGATGTCGTCCTGGACCGGCAGCGAGCCGTTCTGGCGCGTGAAGGTTGTGGTCGTCTTCCCGGTGCCGGACAGGCCGATGATGAGCCCCACCTTGTCACCGCCGTCGGTCGGGATGACCTTCGCCCCCGCGTGCATCGCGAGCGCCCCCTGCTGGAACGCCCACTCCATCCACATGCGCAGCCCGCCCATCTTCGACTCTCCGAAGTAGTCGATGTTGAACACGCGTGTGACCCAGTTCTCCAGGTCGATGGTGACGAGCTTGTCGTCCGGGAACCCCTCAGCGGGGCAGTTCGGCGTGTAGATCACCGTGAGCGCATCGGACTCCTCCCAGTCGGCGTCCTTGGGGTAGTACAGCTGCTGCTGCATCGCGGGGATGTTTGCGTTGGACCGCTCGATGTAGACCCGCGTCGGACGCTTCATCGGCGAGTTCTCAGGGCCGATGTAGCCCTCGATCACGATCATGTCCCGCTCGGCGATGTACGCCTCGTGCCTGCGGACCACGGCCTCGTAGTCGGCGCGAGCCATGGTCGGCTTCGTCGTCGTGGCGGGGTCGTCGGTGACGATGAATGTGGACCCCGCGGAGCGCGCGGTGACGCGGGCGATGATGTTGTAGTTGCCGAACTCCGTCATCTGCGCGTTCGGCATCTGGCTGACCCACGCTCGCATCTCGGCCTGGGTGGGGTTGGCTGCGACCGACTTGGCGCTCGGAAGGGTCGTCACGGATGCCTCCTGACGTTCGTGGCGATCGAGCGGCGCCTTTGCCGCCCGCAGTCCGACCACGGGTGGGCTGAGGATCCTACCGTCGCCGCTTCAGCGCGGAAGTCGGGACTCAGCGTCTCATGCCATCGCTGCGCGATGGCCACAAGAGCGATGGTGAGAATCAGACACGATAGGTGTCGTCGCGACCCGCCCGACTGGGATCGACGATCCGGCTGGCCCGCTCCTCGTCGACCAGCTGGTCGAGGTGGGCGCGCACGCTGCGCTCCGCCGCGGGGTGCAGGACCGGGTCGACGTCGGCGTACACGCGGGCGACGACCTCGGCTGGGGTGGCGTCGCCGGCGGCCAGCGCGTCGAGGACCTGCCGTTCGCGCTCGCGCCGGTGGGCGAGGTAGCCGCTCACGACCTCGCGGGGACGGTCGACCACAGAGCCGTGCCCTGGGTAGAGCACCGGCGCGTCCACCGCCAGCAGCCGCTCCAGGGACGACACGTACGCGGCCATGTCCCCGTCGGGGTGGGCGACGACGGTGGTCCCGCGACCGAGCACGTGGTCGCCGGTGAGCACCGCGCCCGTCTCGGCGACCCGCAGGCACAGGTGGTCGCTGGCGTGGCCGGGCGTGTGCAGCGCCTCCAGGTGCACGCCAGCGGCGCTGATCACCTCGCCGTCACGCAAGGGGGCGGCCTCGGCGTCGACGAGATGCGGGCTGAACGCGTGCAGCTGCGCGCCCCACTGCGCCGCCCAGCCCGCCGCCTCGGCGTGGTCGGCGTGATGGTGGGTCACCACGACCGCCGCGACGTTCGCGTCGCGCGCGCCGACGGCCTCGTCGACCGCGCGGCGGTGGTCGAGCAGATCGGGACCGGGGTCGACGACCACCACGCCGCCGCTTCCGGGCACACCAAGCAGGTAGGTGTTGGTGCCATCCAGCGTCATGGGCGACGGGTTCGGCGCCAGCAGCACCGCCGTCACGTCGTCGAGGAGCCGCGGGCTCATCGCGCGGTCCCGGTTGCCGTGTCCCGGTCGGCGTCGGCCACCTCGTGGGGATAGTCGGGGTCGTCGGGATGCACGATGCGCCAGCCGCCCGGATCCTTGACCATGTGCGGTCGGACGCTGTGGATCTCGGGCTGCGCCGCGGCGGCGGCCACCGCCGCCCCGACCGAGTCGAACGCGGCGATGGCCTCGAGCGTCCTGATCGTGGGGAAGATGAGGTGCAGCTCGCCCGCCCGGTGCTGCTCGAGCGCCTGCGCCGCGCTGAGCCAGCGCTGGTCGGTCGTCTCGACCCGGTCGTGGTCGGCCACCTGGCCCTCCGGCGCCCGTGCGAGGAAGAAGCAGGTGTCGTAGCGCTTGGGCTCGGCGAGCGGCGTGATCCAGCGCGACAGGTACGTCAGCGCGTCCAGCGTGAGCGTCAGGTCACGGCGGGTCAGCCAGTCCGCGAACTCCACCCCGCCGGCCGCGCGAGCGGCGAGCGCCGTCCGCATGCGCCGGACGTCGGGGTCGCCCAGGTCGACGGGCGCGCCGTCGGCGGTCGTGGCCAGGAGCAGCCCCGCCTCCTCGAACGTCTCACGCACTGCGGCCACATGCAAGCCGACCACCAGGTCAGGGGGCCGGCCGAAGTACGGCGCGAGGTCGTCCGGCGCGATGCCGCGCCACCGGGCGGGCGCCAACGCGCGGTCTGCCGCGTCGACCACGCCGCCGGGGAAGACCCAGGCGTCGGCCGCGAACCCGCTGCGCCGGTGACGGCGCAGCATGCACAACTGCGGCGCGCCGGGCGCGTCGCGGAGCACGATCACGGTGGCGGCGTCCCGCGGGGAGGGCGCTGGGCCGCTCTGGCTCGTCGCTGGCATGAACCGCAGCGTACCGGCGCCGCCCCTCGGCCACCGCCGCTCACAGCAGGTCCCGGCGATCGACCTCACACACGCAGCCTGACCACCTGGCGCGAGCGACGCGATCGCTCAGATCAGCCCTCAGCTTCGGGAGACGCCGCCCGCATGCTCGGCCTGGGCAACGGCGTCACCATGCCTTTGCCGGCCGCGAGGCTCGCCGCTTCCACCTCGCTAAGCAGCCGCTGCGTTCCCCACTGCTCGATCGCGCGGACCAGGTCGTCGGTTCGCTTCGTCTGCATGACACGGGGTCCGTCGAGAAGAAATGCGCCCTGAGAGCCAACCAATGCGAACCTTGGCTCGTCGAACTGCTCCCGCTTCTGATGCAGCGCCAGGACGACTTCCTGACCATTGTCGAACCCTACCTGGTCCTCCAACACGACGCGCTCTTCATTCGACATCCACCAGCCGTCGACTTCGACAACAACTGGACGACCGGGAGGCTCTCCATGAAGTATCGCCTCTACGTCAATGACGACCTCCTCTAGACGCATGCCCGATCCCGCCGAGTATTCGGATTCCAACTCGTGGGGAGTAGGCTCGGCGCCAACGATGCGACTAGGGCGGGTTTCTGTCACGCGCCCGCGAATGACCAGATCAGACGTCGCCACCATCTGAGCCAGGCTTGAGAAGTCGAACGCCTCCGCCGCGGCCAGCGCCTCACGACCGTGTTGCGGGCTTGCTGTGGCGGCCTCTGGCGGGGGCGCCGTCGCACACGCGGTCAGCAAAGCGAACAGGCCAATGATCAGCGACATGCGCCACTGAGGGGCCCTCATCGCGCCTCCGCTCAATACCATCCGTTGATGTGATAAATATTGTGCGTGCGATACACGGGTTCCCATTCGGGCCCTGCAGCCATACAACCGTAGTCGATCCCACTAACTGTGTCGTTGGCGCCGTGGGCCAAGCCGACAGAATGCCCAACCTCGTGGCAAGCGACCGACTTGCGCTTCGAATAGGTATGCGAGTAGCTCTGATTATAGATAACATGGCCGTGCCTGCACCTACCGGCGCTATTTCGGTTGATGCACTGGTAATAGCCAAGCCTATTGTACCCATGCATCGTGGCGTCTGCGGGATTGCCCGAGTCGTTGCGCGCTATGCCGGGGTCAGCAGCGATGCCGACGACACTGCGGCCACGAGCGACGCAAGAACCAAGATGTTCGACGTGCTCCCAGTCGGCCGCAGCCCATCTACCTCACCCTCCCGTTACAGCACGGTGATGCGTTCAGTCAGGCTAGGGCTTGATGACGGACTTGTCAGGCGCTTCTTCCGCACGTTCGCCCCGGGCGAGTGTGCTTCCGTTGCCGGGGGCGGTCGGCGCTCGGGGCCGCCTGGTGGCGGTCAGCCCTGATCGGCGCCCGGGCCTGGTGCCGCGCGGGGCGGGGATGGCGCATGATGGCGGCATGGCCACACCTGACCTGTCCGCGCTGCCGGGGATCGACGTACTGCTGGGCGGCGCGCGCGATCTGGTGGAGCGCCACGGGCGGGCGGCGACCGCCGCCGCGCTGCGACGCGCCGTCGACGCGGCCAGGCACGATGTGCGGTCGGGCGCCGCGGCGCCCGGGATCCCGGCGCTCCTGGCGGCGGCAGCGGACGACCTGACCAGCAGGCGGCCGGGCCCGCCCCGTCGCGTGGTCAACGCCACCGGTGTGGTCCTGCACACCAACCTCGGTCGCGCCCCGCTGTCCACCGAAGCGCGCGCCGCGGTCGCCGAGGCGGCCGGCTACTGCGACCTCGAGTACGACCTGGCGACGGGCCGGCGGGGGAGCCGCGGCGCGCGGGTGGACCTGCTGCTGGCCGAGGCGGCCTGCGCGGAGTCCGCGATCGCCGTCAACAACGCGGCGGCGGCGCTGGTGCTGGCGCTGTCCACCCTCGCCGCGGGACGGCAGGTCCTGGTGAGCCGCGGCGAACTGGTCGAGATCGGCGGTTCGTTCCGTCTGCCGGAGATCATGCGGGCGTCCGGGGCGCGTCTGGTCGAGGTCGGCACCACCAACCGAACACGCGCCTCCGACTACGCGACGGCTGGCGACGACGTGGCGCTCATCCTCAAGGTGCACCCGTCCAACTACCGCATCACCGGGTTCAGCGAGGCCCCGACCACCGCGCAGCTCGGCGCGGTCGCCCGCACCCGCGACGTGCCGCTCCTCTACGACGTGGGCTCGGGGCTGCTCGAGGACGCGGAGGAGCCCTGGCTGGCCGGCGAGCCGAGCGTCGCCGGAGCGCTGGCCGCCGGCGCGGACCTGGTGTGCTGCAGCGGCGACAAGCTGCTGGGCGGACCCCAGGCGGGGCTGCTGGTCGGCCGCGCCGGGCTGGTGTCCGCGTGCAGGTCCGCGCCGCTGTCTCGGGCGCTGCGGCTGGACAAGCTGCGGATCGCGGCGCTGGTCGCGACGTTGACCGCGCACCTGCGCGGCGCCCAGACCGAGGTCCCCACATGGGCGCTGCTGCGTGCCGACCAGGGGGAGCTCGCCGACCGCAGCGCCAGGCTCGCGGACGCGGTCGGCGGGACCGTGGTCGACGGCGCCAGCCTCGTCGGTGGCGGCGCGGCGCCCGACCGGGCCGTGCCCGGCACGCTCGTGCGGATCGGCGTGCCCTCCCCCGACCGCGCCGCCGCGCACCTGCGCGCCGGAGCCCCGCCGATCATCGTCCGGATCGACGACGACGCGCTGCTGGTCGACCTCCGCACGGTCGACCCTGGCGAGGACCTCCTGATCGCCGACCGCCTGCGGGCCGCGCGCAGGTGACCGGTCGTCCGGTCCCCAGCCGTGGGCGGATGATCGCCCACCCCGCCGTCCGGAAGGTGCGCGGGCTCGCCTCGGGCGACCGCACGGCAGAGGGGGTGATGCTGGGCCTCGGCGCCCTGGTCGGTCTGGGCACGGGGCTGCTCGCCGTGGCGCTCATCCAGGGAGTCACCGGCGTCCAGCGCGTGGCGTTCGGGACGGGCGCCGGCCCGGTGACCATCATCGCGGCAACGACCCTGGGTGGCCTGCTGGTCGGCCTGCTGACCACCTACGTGGCCCCGGAGACCGCTGGCGGCGGCGTCACCCACGTGATGGAGGCCATCGCCATGCACGGCGGCAGGATGCGCGCAAGGGTCGTGCCAGCCAAGCTGGCGGCCAGCGCGGTCTCGCTCGGGACGGGCGCCTCCGGTGGGCGCGAGGGGCCGATCGTGCAGATCGGCGGTGCGGTCGCCTCCATCCTGGGACGTCTGCTGGCGCTGACGGAGGAGCAGAAGCGCGCGCTCATCGCCGGGGGCGCAGCCGCGGGCATCGCGGCCTCCTTCAACGCCCCGATCGGCGGCATGCTGTTCGCGATCGAGGTCATCATCGGCGGGTTCCGCCTGCGGTACCTGCAGGTGATCGTCGTCGCGGCGGTGGTCGCGTCGGTCACCGCCCGCGAGCTGGTCGGGGAGGCGCTGATCTACGACCCTCCCGCGTACGCGCTCGACGGCGCGGCGCAGCTGCTGCTGTACGCACTGATCGGCCTGCTCGCCGTCCCTGTGGGCATCGGCCTGGGTCGCGGCGAGCACCTGGCTGGCGGCGTGTTCGGCCGGCTGCCGGTGTGGCCCCCGCTGCGCACGGCGCTCGGCGGGCTCGGTGTCGGGGTGATCGCGACGGTCATGCCGGAGGTGCTGGGCACCGGTGACGCTCTCCCGCCCGCCGGCGGCGTCACCGAGCCGATCGCCGCGCTGCTGGAGGGGGAGCTCGCGGGGCAGCTGGCCGGGGACGGCTACCTCGCGACCGGGATCCTGGTGGTGCTGCTGGTCGCGAAGCTGGTGGCCACGGCGCTGTCCATCGGCTCCGGCGCGAGCGTCGGCTCCTTCTCCCCGTCGATCTTCCTCGGGGCGGCGCTCGGTGGCGCCGTCGGGCACCTGGCCGCCACCGTGGCGCCCGGCCTGGGCCTAAGACCTGGGGCGTTCGCCCTCGCCGGGATGGCGGCGGTCCTCGCCGCGGGCAGCCGGGCGCCGCTGACCGGGATCCTGATCGCCTTCGAGCTGACCGGCGGCTACGGCCTCGTCCTGCCGCTGATGCTGGCATCGGGGATCGCCACGCTGGTCACCGACCGGCTCACGAGCGACAGCATCTACACCGCCCCCCTGCGTGCGCGGGGGATCTTCTACGCCGAGCCCGACGACATCGACATCCTCCAGGGGGTGCGCGTCGGCGAGATCATGACCCGCGACCCCGACACCATGACGGCGGACCTGCTGTTGACCGACGCGCGCGAGCTGTTCCGCCGCACCGGTCACCACGGCTTCCCGGTCGTCGCGAGCCAGGTGGAACCCTCCCGGCTGGTGGGGGTCATGACCGTCGCGGACCTCGGCAGCGAGCCCGACGGCGCCGGCACCGTCGGCGAGGTGTGCACCCGCAGACCGCTCACCGTCACACCGGGCGACCCGGTGTTCCGCGCGGTCCGGCGCATGGCGTCGCTCGACGTCGGCCGGCTCCCCGTGGTGAGCGAGGAGGATCACGGCCAGCTCGTCGGACTGGTGCGGCGCGCGGACCTGGTCCGCGCCTACCAGCGAGCGGTCACGCGCAGCCTCGGCGCCCAGCAGCGCCAGGCCTCGTCCCGACTCCGCGACCTGGCCGGCACCCGCTTCGTCGAGGTGCGAGTTGACGCCGCGTCCCCGGCGGCCGGCCTGCGAGTGCACGCGATCGCATGGCCGCCCCGCACGGTGCTGACCAGCATCCGGCGGGACGGCGAGGTCGTGATGCCCAACGGCGACACCCTGCTGGAGCCGGACGACGAGGTCGTGGCCCTCACCGGGAGCGACAGCGCCGAGGCGGTCCGCGCGCTCCTGTCCCGACCGACCCAACCATGACCGCACGAGGAGCACAGCGATGGACGTCGTCTGCACAGCCGGCCACGTCGACCACGGCAAGTCGACGCTGGTGCGCGCGCTGACGGGGATGGAGCCCGACCGCTTCGCGGAGGAGCGCGAGCGTGGCCTCACGATCGACCTCGGGTTCGCGTGGGCGACTCTCGGCGAGGGTGACCGCGCCCGCACCGTCGCCTTCGTCGACCTTCCTGGCCATGAGCGGTTCATCGGCAACATGCTGGCGGGGGCAGGCGCCGTCCGGCTCGCCCTGCTCGTCGTCGCGGCGGACGAGGGCATCATGCCGCAGACCCACGAGCACCTCGACATCCTGGAGCTGCTCGGCGTGACCAGCGCCGTGGTCGCGCTCACCAAGACCGACCTCGTCGACACCGACACCCGCGCCGTCGCCGAGGCGCTGGTGCGCGATGAGCTGCTGCGGCGTCGGCTACCCGATGCGGCGCTCGTCGGCGTGAGCGGCACGACCGGCGCTGGTCTCGAGGCCCTGGTCGCCGCCCTGATCGACGCGCTCGACGTCCAACCGCCCGAGCCGGACCTCGAGCGCCCGCGGCTGTGGATCGACCGCGTCTTCACCGTGACGGGCGCCGGCACGGTGGTCACCGGGACGCTGGCGGGCGGGCGAGTGGCGGTGGGTGACGAGCTGGTCGTGCACCCCGCCGGCCATCGGGTCAGGGTCCGGGGCCTGCAGTCGCTCAAGGCTCCGGTCACCGCGGCGCCGCCCGGCACGCGACTCGCGGTGAACCTGTCCGGTGTCGACAAGGCCGCCGTCACCCGCGGCGATGCGCTGGTCCGGGCTGGGCAGTGGCGGACCGTGACGGCCTTCGACGCGCTGGTCGACGTACTGCCGGATCATGAGCTCGACCGTCGAGGCGCGTGGCAAGTCCACGCAGGCTCAGCGCAGCGTTCGGCACGCGTCCACCCCGTCGAAGCCAGGCCACTGTCCGGCGGGGGGTTCGTTCGCGTCGAGCTCGGCCAGCCCCTGACGATCACGGCGGGCGATCGGTTCGTGCTCCGGGAGGCCGGGCGTCGTGCCACGGTCGCTGGTGGCATGGTCCTCGACGCCGACCCGCCCCCGCGACCCCGCGGGGCGGCGCGGCTGGCGCGCGTCGCGGCGCTCGACCGGCGCGGCGC
>JACDBB010000156.1 GCA_013695145.1 Euzebyales bacterium | reverse complement strand
GCGCGCGTCCACCCCCTCGGGCGGGTCGGCAAGCGTGCGGGCGACGATCTCGGGGCCGATGCCCGCGGGATCGCCGATCGTGAGCGCAAGGACGGGCGTGGCGTCGGGCATGAGCACTGGCCTTTCGCTGCTACGAGACGCTGGTACAGCCTGCCCATCACGCCAGGGGAGGCACCTCAGTGTCCACCTCGGCGCCCGCCTGCCGCGACGCCTCTGGCCGCATAGGGTGTCGCCTGGCGGTCGAACGACGAACGAGGAGGCTCTGGTGGGTTCGCTGCTGGCACGGGGAACCGGGCTGGCCGCCGCGGCGCTCGGCGGGGTCGCCGCCGCGCAGCTGCTGCGCTCGCGGCCTGCTCAGCTGGCACAGATGAGCGGCTCGACCATCGCCGCGCCGACGGCGGCAGGGTGGGTCACCGACTTCCTCAACGCCGCCTACTTCGCTCGCGGGCCCGGACAGCGAGACGTCGACGACCTGCGGCTGGCCTTCTGCGTGCTGACCAGCCGCTGGGAGCGCCTCGGCGGCCGCCGCCTCGGCGCCCTCGACGTCGCGGCCTTCCACCGCGCCTTCGGTCGAGCGCGCCTGGCCGACAGCCCCGCGTCACCGCGGGGGACGCTGACCCGCCAGGAGCTGCTGATCGGCGGCGCCCGTCTCCTCGGCGAGTGGTTCCCCGGCGCCTACGCGGACCCGCAGCGCCGGGCGTACGGCATCGCGTTCGCCTCCCCCGCGCACCGCAAGGCATACGCACCGGAGCTGCGGCTGCGCAACGCCGCGATCGGTCCGCTGACCCCGCCGGAGGTCGGGCCGCACGAGCGCACCTGGCACACCTACCCGCCGGTGCCCGCCGGTGACGCCGACGGGGTGGTCGCCGCGCTGAGGGCCGTCGAGCGCTGGCCGGACTACGCCTCGGAGATCGGTCGGTTCACCCCGCTGCGCGACCGCGGGCTGGACTCCCAGACCTTCGAGATCGAGGTGTGTGGCCGCGCGGCCGAGCGAGCGCCCCTGTACCTGCGTGCGTACGTCACGGTGACGCGCCTGTGCACCCGCGAGGATCGCGACGACCTGGACCGCTATGTGGATGAGCTGAACGTGGCGCTGCGCACCCACGCCCCTGACGAGCCCCAACCGGTCCCCGACGGCGCGGTCCCCGTCGCAGCGGTCGATCTCACCTCGCACGCGGGGCACTTCATGGGCAGCGCCTGCAACCGGCTGCTGGTCTACGAACTCGAGGGGAAAGCGTACCTGCGCGCCGTCGGCACGTGGGACCCCATGCCGTGGCACCTCGACCGCATCTACACGAGGGCGGGTCGCTACGCGCAGCATGCGTTCTGGGGGATGGAGTCGCCGTCGGAGAGCATGCTCCACCAGATCGCGCTGGACACCGGTGGTGTCGCGTGAGCCGGGACTACGACGCGGTCGTCGTCGGCTCGGGGTCCAACGGGCTGGTCGCCGCGATCCGCATGGCCGAGGCCGGCCGCTCGGTGCTGGTGTGCGAGGCCGCGCCCCGACTGGGCGGCGCCGTGGCCACCGAGGAGCTGACGCTGCCGGGCTTCCGCCACGACGTCTTCTCGTCGGTGTACCCGGCCGCCGTCGCCTCCCCGGTGTTCGCCTCGATGCCGCTGGACCGCTTCGGGCTGCGCTGGGTGCACCCCGGCGCGGCGATGGCACACCCGCTCGACGACGGCAGGGCGGCGGTCCTGTACCGCGACCTCGACCGGACCGCCGCTGTCCTGGACGACCTGCGCCCTGGCGACGGCCGCGCGTGGCGAGCCTTCGTCGGCCCCTACCTCGAGCGCTTCGACGCCCTGCGCAGCGTCATGCTCGGCGCGTTTCCCCCCGTCGCCGGATCACTGAAGCTCGTCGCGGCACTGCGGCTGCACGGAGCCATGGACTTCCTGCGGCTGGTGCTGCTGCCCGCCGACGTGCTGGCCGAGCAGCTGTTCACCGGCGAGCACGCCACCGCCTGGCTCCACGGCTCCGTCATGCATGGCGACGTGCCCGCCCAGGACGCGGGCTCCGCCATCGCAGGGGTGTACCTGCAGCTCATGGGCCACGCGGTCGGGTGGCCGAGCCCGGCTGGCGGCGCTGACGGATTGAGCGGCGCCCTGGTGGGCTACCTGGCGGCGCTCGGGGGACATGCGCGGGCGGGAGCCCGCGTGGAGCGGGTGCTCGTCGCGGGCGACCGGGTGACCGGGGTCGGCCTGGTGGGCGGCGAGACGGTGCGCGCGCCAATCGTGATCGGCGACGTCGGCCCGCACGGCCTGCTGAAGCTGGCGGGGTCGTCGCTGCCCGCGTCCTACACCGAGCGGCTGGCGCGCTTCCGGCCGGGCCCTGGGACCGTCAAGGTCGACTGGGCGTTGTCCGCGCCGATCCCGTGGACGGCCAAGGACGTCCGCCAGGCCGGGACGGTGCACGTCGGGGGGACAGCGCACGAGATCAACCAGGCCGTCTCGCAGCTGCGGCTGGGCGAGGTGCCCCAGCGGCCGTTCCTGCTGTCTGGCCAGCAGACCGTCGCAGACCCGTCGCGAGCACCGGCGGGCCGGCACACCGCCTGGGCGTACACGCGGGTGCCGAGACGCGCGGACTGGGCGCTCGAGGCCGGGCGGCACGCCGACCGCATCGAGGCGCAGATCGAGCGCTTCGCGCCTGGCTTCTCCGACCTGGTGCTGGGCCGCCACGTGCTGTCCCCGCCGGCCATGGAGGCCAGGGACGCCAACCTCATCGCCGGCGACGTCGGGGGCGGCAGCTACGCGCTCGACCAGCTCGTGTTCCGCCCGGTCCCCGGCCTGTCGCCGTACCGCACCCCGCTGCGCGGCCTGTACCTGGGCAGCGCCTCGGCGTTCCCCGGGGGCGCCGTCCACGGCGTCCCCGGCCACGCGGCCGCCCGCGCGGCCCTGACTGACGCCCGCCTCCGACGGGTGCGCTCCGGCGATTCACGGGGCATCAGCGGACGATCAGGTCGAGCCCGGCGGCCGCGGCGGCCGTGACGACCGCGGACCACAGGGCGAGGCTCGCCGTCATCCAGACCGCGGTCGCGGTCCGCGGCGCACGCAAGCCCAGGGCGATGACCGTGGCGAGGTGAACGCCGGTCACCAGCGGCCCGATCAGCGCCAGGCCGGGGAGCCCGTAGCGAGCGAAAACGCGCTCGGCTCTGGCCCGGCGCTTCGGACGGTGTTCGTGGTCGCCCGGCACCGCGGCGTCGGCGGTGGCGGGCTGGTCGGGACGCCGGGCGGCGCGGCGTCGTGTCCACCACCCCCAGGCGCCGATGATCCCCAGCACGGGCGCGGCGTTTCCCACGAACGCCAGCAGCCCGACGGGCACGGCTGGCAGGCCAGCCGCGATCCCGGCGGGGATCACGACCAGCAGCTCCAGCCACGGGGTCGCCGCCGCGAGGACCACCGCGACGTAGCCCCATGCGCCAGCACCGATGGCGTCGATCATGAGCGTGCCTCCTCGACCAGCCGGTCCAGCGCCGCGCGCACCTGCTCGCGGAATGCGCCTCGCGGGGGAGCGAAGTCCAGCGCGTCCGCGACCCACAGGCCGTCCGCGGCCAGCCGGGCGACGGTCGCGACGGCAGGATCGATCCCGTCGTCCGTCAGCCGTTCCTGCCACTGACGCATCCGGTCGCGCCAGGGATCCAGCAGCGCAGGGTCGACGAGGGCGGCGGCCAACAGGTTCGCGCCGAGGGCGGACTGGTCGGCGCCGGTCTCGAACGTGGCGTCCACGAACGCCGCGGTGGCCGCGCCGGGCTGGCGACCAGGCTCGGCGACCAGGCAGGAGTCGTCGAAGCCGACGCACCACGCGTCGACCATTGCCTCGAGCAGCGCCGCCTTCGACGGGTAGTGGTACAGCAGCCCGCCCTTGCTCACCCCCGCCGCGTCGGCGACCGCCTCGAGTGTGAGCTCCCTGGCTCCGTGGGTGCGCACCAGCTCCGCCGCGGCATTCAGCAGCGAGTTGCGGGTGGCTGTGCTCCGCGCCTGTTGGTGTTCGCGTGACATCGAGATCACTGTACCGTCCAGACGGTTTCTTCACACTCGGCGGCAGCGCTCCGTGGGCAATGCCGGCACCTCCTGCGCCGCCGGGACGGGATGGCGCACAATCACCGCATCCGGCGAGCGCGAGAGGCGCCATGGTCACGCACTACGAGGTGCTCGGCGTCGATCCCGACGCCACCGAGAGCGAGATCCGCGCCGCCTACAGCGCCGCGATCTGGCCGGCACGGGCACGCAGCGACGCAGCACGCGAGCGTGCGCTGCAGGAGGCGCTCACGGTGCTGTGCGGCACGGACAGCCGCACGACGTACGACGAGTCGCTGGACCCGCCCGAAGCCGTCGACGCTGTCGACGCTCCCGCGCCCGCCCCTGAAGCTGCGGCGGTGAGCGCCTCTAGCCCGCAAGGCTGGTCACAGCCCCTGCGCCGGCCCGGGGGCGGCGCGCGCGACGTGTGCTGCTCATCCTGCTGCTGGGGCTGCTGGTCGCTGCGGTCGGCGCGGCTCTGGGCTGGCTCGCGTGACCCAGCGCGCCCCCGGGCTCACGGTGGGCGGCTGCGTGCGGCTGGACGCGGATACCGGCACGGCGGTGGATTGCCGGGACGGCCTCGCCAGCGCCAAGATCGTGGCGATCACCGCCGACGCCGACGCCTGCGAGGACCGGCAGCCCACCTGCGCCTCGACGACGGCAGCGTCGCGTGCCTGCGCCCGCTCGTCCCTGCGGCCCGCTAGCGGGTCGGACTAGACTAGACCGCCTCCTCCAGACCCACGAGGTAGGGATCGAGCTTGCGCTTGATGCGCTGGAGCGCGTTGTCGATGGACTTCACGTGACGCTCGAGCGCGACCGCGATCTCGGCGTAGGACTGACCCTCGACGTAGCGCTGCAGAACCTCCGTCTCGAGCGCCGACAGCACCTCGGCGCAGTGCTGCTCGAGCTGTGCGAGCTCGGCGCTGGACACGACCTCATCAGCCGGGTCGGTGGCGTCTGCGACCAGCTGATCGATCAGGTCGTGATCGCCATCGTCACCGAGGACGGGGGTGTGCAGCGACACGGACAGGTTCAGCGGGGTGTGCTTGTGGCGCGTGGCCGACTTGACCGCCGTGATGATCTGCCGGGTGATGCACAGTTCGGCGAAACCGCGGAAGCTGGTCCGCTGCGTGACGTCGAAGTCACGGATGGCCTTGCACAGGCCGATCATCCCCTCCTGCACGACGTCCTCGCGATCCGCGCCGGCGACGAAGTAGGAGCGAGCCTTCGCCCGCACGACCGGACGGTAGCGCTGCAGCAGCGCGCCCAGCGCGTCGTCGTCGCCAACCCAGCACCCTTCGAGCAGCTGCTCGTCGGAGCGTGCGGCGGGCTCGAGCGCCGCAAGGGCACCCAGCGCTGGGTCTGCCACGCGTCGCATCCCTTCGTCGGCGACCAGGGATCACATCAGCCTCTGATGGCCATCGCCGCGCGATGGCCACAACCACAACCAAGATTGTGAGAATCGCCCTCGCAAGCTCGGGCGCATTCACGCATCAGGCGGGCGGTGGGGGCCGACCGCCAACCTGTCCAACGAGCCGCGCATGGGTAGGTGACGCACGCGCCGCGCGGGTGCGATGCTGACCGCTGTGCTCAGGCCGGGCCCGCGGCGCGGCGGCGGACGACCTCGAACAGCGCCAGCGCAGCCGCGACACCGGCGTTCAAGGAGCCCAGTGGACCCCGCATGGGCACCGACACGAGGGCGTCCACCCGTTCCCTGACCAGGCGCGACAGACCCCGCCCTTCGGCGCCGATCACCACGACGACGCGCTCGTCGAGCAGCGCGCACTGCCAGAGCGTCTCGGGGGCATCCCTGTCGAGGCCCACCGACCACATCCCCTGCTCGGCCAGATCCGCCAGCGCGCGCACGAGGTTGGGCACCAGCGCCACCTGCAGCCAGCTCAGCGCGCCAGCCGAGGCCTTCTCGGCGGCGGGACCGACTCCGACGCTCCGACGCTTCGGCAGCACCAGCGCACCCGCTCCTGCCTGCAGGGCGCTGCGGGCTATGGCGCCGAGGTTCTGCGGGTCGGTGACACCGTCGAGCACGACCACCAGGTCGGTTGGGGTGATCTCATCCAGCGCGCGGTAGGGGAACCCGCGGGCAAGCGCCACCACGCCCTGGTGGCGGACCCCGTGCGCCAGAGTGTCGAGCTCGTCGCGAGTGGTGCGGCGCACCGGGATGTGCGCGGCCTCGGCCCCCTGGGACAGGCCGTCCAGCTCGCGGTTGCCGGCCTCGACGACCACCTCGGTCATGCGCCGCCCGGCGCGCAGCGCCTCGAACACGGGCTGCCTGCCGGGGATCGGGTGCGTTCCTCCCGCTGGGCTCAAGACAGGTGCCAGCGCGCGCCGTCGCGGCTGTCCTCGACGACGACGCCGGCGGCGCTGAGACGAGCGCGGATGGCGTCCGCGGTGACGAAGTCCTTGCGCGCGCGGGCCTCGTCACGCAGCTCCAGCAGCGCCTCGACGAGCGGTGAGACGCGGTCGGTGGTCGAGGAGTGGTCGGACAGGCCGTAGCCGAGCACCCCAGCCAGCTCGCGCAGCGCGTCGCGGGAGACCGCCGCCGCCGCCTGGTCCCCCGCCGCCAGCTGGGCGTTGCCGGCACTCACAAGGTCGAAGAGTGCAGCGTGCGCGGCCGGGGTGCCCAGGTCGTCCTCCAGCGCGGCGCTGAACGCCTGCCGCGCCGTTGCGCCAGGCCCGGCGTCGGCGGGCTCGACATCGAGCCGAGCGGCGGCGCGCAGGAAGGCCTGCCAGCGGTCGATGGCGGCCGCGGCCTCGGCGAGGCGCTCCTCGGACAGGTCGACCGGCGAACGGTAGCTCACGGCCAGGAAGAAGAACCTGATGACGTCCGCGCCGTAGCGGTCGAGCGCGTCGACCAGGGTGACGACGTTGCCCACTGACTTCGACATCTTCTCGCCGCGCAGGGTCAGCATGCCGTTGTGCAGCCAGTGGCGCGCGAACGGCTCCTTGGTGGCTGCCTCCGACTGGGCGATCTCGTTCTCGTGGTGGGGGAACACCAGGTCGGCCCCGCCGCCGTGGAGATCGAAGTTGGCGCCGAGGTAGCGGCCCGCCATCGCCGAGCACTCGATGTGCCAGCCGGGACGGCCGCGACCCCATGGGGACGCCCAGCTGGGCTCGCCGGGCTTGGCGGCCTTCCAGAGGGCGAAGTCCAGCGGGTCGTCCTTGCGCTCGTCCACCTCCACGCGCGCGCCGGAGCGCAGCTCGTCGACCCTGCGGCCGGACAGCTTGCCGTAGCCGTCGAAGCTGCGGACGCGGAACAGCACGTCGCCGGCGGCCTCGTAGGCGGCGCCGTTGGCGATCAGGCGCTCGATGAGCTCGATCATCTCGAGGATGTGGCCGGTGGCGCGCGGCGCGACGTGTGGCGGAAGGACCCCCAGACGGGCCATCTGCTCCGTGAAGAGCCTGCCGTAGCGCTCGGCGACCTCTGCGGCGTCGCGCCCCTCCCGGTCGGCACGGGCGATGATCTTGTCGTCCACGTCGGTGATGTTGCGGACGTGGAAGACCTCAACGCCGGTCCACTCCAGATACCTGCGCAGCACGTCAGGGACGATCTCTGCGCGCGCATGCCCGAAATGCGGCGCGTCCTGGACCGTCGGCCCGCACACGTACATCGCCAGGCGGCCGGGGTCGCGCAGCACGAGCGGCTCCACGGACCGGGTGAGGGTGTTGTACAGGCGCATGCTGACGGCAGGGTAGCGCCGCCCGGCCGGCCGGACCCATCCCGCGGGTCGATCGGCTGCGGTCGGTCAGGCGGCCGAGGCGGGGAGCAGGAGCGCGACCGCGAGGCAGGCGATGCCCTGCCCGCGGCCGGTGAACCCCAGGCCGTCCGTCGTGGTCGCCTTGACGTTCACCCGATCGGCCGGAACGTCGAGCAGGCGCGCGACCGAGGCGGCGATCGCCTCACGATGGGGCCCGATGCGCGGGCGCTCGGCGACGATGGTGCAGTCGACGTTGGCCACGGCCCAGCCTCTGGCCGCCACCTGGCCGAGGACGCCGTCGAGGAACACCGACGACGCGGCGCCGACGTGGACGGGGTCCTCAGCGCCAAAGAGCGTGCCGATGTCGCCGAGGCCCGCCGCGCCGGCCAGCGCGTCGACCAGCGCGTGCAGCACGACGTCGGCGTCGCTGTGGCCCTCGAGGCCGGGCCCGCCGGGAATCGCGACACCACCCAGCAGAAGGGGCCTGGAGGTGTCGTCACTGAACGGGTGGACGTCGAGTCCCTGTCCGATGCGCATCAGCAGCTCGTTCTCAACAGCGCCTCGGCCATCGCGAGGTCCTCGGGATAGGTGATCTTGAAGTTGCGCCGCTCTCCCTCGATCAGGTGCACGCGGCCGCCTGCCTCCTCGACGAGGACGAGGTCGTCTGTGGCGGTGGTCACCTTGAGGCGCCGGTGCACCCGCTGCAGGGTACGGCGGGCGAACACCTGCGGCGTCTGCACGGCCCACAGCGCGCGGCGGTCGATCGTGTGCAGCACCTGCATCCGGGTGGGCTCGACGAGCTTCAGGGTGTCGACCACCGCCAGCGCCGGCGCGACGGCGGACAGCGGGTGGGAGGTGTCGGTGTGGTCGTAGAGCGCGGCCACGACGCGGTCCACCAGCCCGGGGGACACCAGCGGCCGCGCGGCGTCGTGCACCGCGACCACGTCGGCCGCGGTCGCCGCGACGCCGCTGCGCACCGACTCGGCGCGCGTGGCTCCTCCTGCGACAAGGGCCGCGGGCGGCAGTCCCGCAGCCTCGAGCGCGGCGGCCGCCTGGGCTCGCCGCTGTTCGCCGACGACGACGACGACCTCGTCGATCGACGCCGCTCCAAGGAGCGCTCGCAGCGCGTGGACCAGCAGCGGCTCACCCGCCAGCTCGACGAACGCCTTCGGGGCGGCGGCGGCGAACCGCTCGCCCGAGCCGGCGGCGACCAGCACCGCCGCGACGGTCATTCGGCGATCAGCACGGTCGCGATGGTCGCGAAGACCATGCGGCCGTGGGTGTTGGACATGATGCTGGTGACCTCCGCGCGCACCTCGGCGCCCTGCCGGTCGCGGGCGCCCTCGACGACGACCATCGTGCCATCCGCGAGATAGCCGACGCCCTGATCCTTCTCCTTGCCGGGTCGAGAGACCCGGACCGTGAGCACCTCCCCGGGAAGCACGGGGGGTCGCAGGTCCTCGGCCAGCTGGTGGAGGTTCATCACGCCCACGCCCTGGACCTCGGCCACCCGCGCGAGGTTGACGTCGACGGTGACCAGCGGCGCGCGGCGCTGGAGCGCCGTCGCGACGAGCTTGGCGTCCACCGTGTCGATCTCAGGGTGATCCCGGTCGGAGACCTCGAGCGTCACGTGCGTGGAGCGCTGCAAAGCCCCCAGCACCTCCAGCCCGCGGCGTCCGCGGCGGCGGCGCTCGTCGTCGCCGGCATCGGCCAGGACCTGCAGCTCGTACAGCACGAACCTCGGGATGACGAGGGTTCCGTCGAAAAACCCACTGCGACAGACGTCGACGATGCGCCCGTCGATCAGCGCGCTGGTGTCGATC
Organism: Euzebyales bacterium; assembly: GCA_013695145.1. Taxonomy (GTDB): domain Bacteria; phylum Actinomycetota; class Nitriliruptoria; order Euzebyales; family Egibacteraceae; genus JACDBB01. The sequence goes on along the minus strand of JACDBB010000156.1, from coordinate 12,983 downwards.
ACCCTGGCGCGCGGCCCCGCGGCCGGTGTGGCGAGCGTCAGACGGCCGCTGGCTCCCAGAGCGCGCAGCAGGTCGCCGCCGCGCCCGACGCCGACCCGAAGGCCGACCATGGTGGCGGTCAGGACGACAAAGGCAGCGATCGGCACGGTGAACGCGCGCGCGGTCTGGATGAGCAGCACCGGCCAGGTGAGGCCGAGTCCCACCGTGACCCCCGCCAGCCCGCCGAGCAGGCCGGCCAGCAGGTCGCCGGAGGCGACGCCGTGCAGCGACCGCTCGACGTCGTCGACCCGTCCGACCGTGAAGCGCCCGACGATGCCGCCGAGCAGGTACCCGCCGAGCACGCCGAGCACGAGAACGACCAGCGTCGCCTGCTCGGAGGTCGCCCCGTCGGGCACCGGCAGCGCCCCCAAGCCGCCGAACTCGTAGGCTGCGGCAGCGGAGAGCGCGACGACGGCCAGCCGCACGCCCCCGACCAGCAGGGACGTAGAGGAGCGGCGTCCCGCGTCAGGTGAGGTGGACATGCTGGATGCCTCGGCGCGCGGACGGTCGTCCTTGAACGAGCGGCGCGCGGGTAGCGCCGCCGCGACGTCAGTCGGCGAGCACCTCGTCCATCAGGACCTCGGTGTCCTCCTCGTCCCGGCCGATCGAGGCGGAAAGCTCGGATACGAGGATCTGCTTGGACTTGGTCAGCATCCGCTTCTCGCCGGCGGACAGGCCCTTCTCACGCTCGCGCAGAGCGAGGTTCCGCACGACTTCGGCCACCTGGTAGATGTCGCCGGAGCGCAGCTTCTCGTAGTTGGCCTTGAACCGCCGGGACCAGTTGGTGGGCATGGTGCCGTCGCGTCGCTTGAGCACCTCGAGGACCTCGTCGGCCTGCTCGGAGGTGACGACGTTGCGCAGACCCACCTCGTCCGTCGCGTCGGCGGGGACCATCAGCGTCAGGTCGCCGTAGGTGAGCCGCAGAACCAGGTAATCGCGTTCCTCACCCTGCAAGGTTCGCTTCTCGCGCTTCTCGATGACCGCCGCACCGTGGTGCGGGTACACGACCGTGTCACCAACGCGATAGGTCATTTGGATGAGCCTCTCCAATGCGGCATCGAGCAGGCGGCGCAGCCCGGATGCGATAGCGGTCAGCGGCGCGAGGACCATACCACAGATTACGGCGTTCCGCCAGACAAAACCGCAGGTCAGAGGCCCGATCGTGTGATTCCGCCGGTCGGGGGGTCCTCCTACGGCGGTAAGAGGCCCTCTGGTCAGGCGTAGCGTTCGAGGATCGAGCTCTCCGCGAGTCGGGCGATGCCCTCTTTGATGGAGCGGGCGCGCGCCTCGCCGATCCCCTCGACGTCATCCAGCTCGTCGAGGGTCGCCTCCATCAGGCCCTGCAGGCCGGCGAAGCGGTCCACCAGCTTCTCGATCACCGAGTCCGGCAGACGCGGGATGCGCGACAGGAGCCGGTAGCCCCTCGGGGTGATGGGCTGATCGACCCCCCCGTCGTCGCCGTAGCCCAGCGCCTCGGCGAGGTTCGACAGGTCCAGAAGCGACTGAGCCGGCACGGCGTCGAGCGCCGCCAGGACCGCTCGCTGGTCCTGTTTGCGGCCAGGAAGGTAGTCGCGCGCGACGAGGATCCGCTCGATCTCGACCCCGAACATGAGCTCGTCGAGCTGCAGCTGCAGCAGCCGGCCGTCGGTGCCGAGCTCGGCGACGTACGCCTCGATCTCGTCGGAGATGCGGCGCACCATCTCGGCGCGCTGCAGGACGATCAGCACGTCCCTGAGGGTGACGACGTTCTCGATCTCGAGTGCCGACAGGGCGCTGGACACCTCGTCGAGGCGGTTGCGGTAGCGCTCCAGCGTCGACAGCGCCTGGTTGGCGCGGAACAGCACGGAGGAGATCTCCTCGAGCACGTGCTTGTGCGAGTCGACGTACAGGCTCACCAGCCGCATGGACTCGCTGACGCTGATGACCGGCTTGCCCGTCTGTCGGGCGGTCCGCTCGGCGGTGCGGTGACGCGTGCCCGTCTCCGCGGTGGTGATCGAGGGGTCAGGCACCAGATGCACGTTGGCCCACAGGACCTTGTCGGCGTCGTCGGTCAGGACGATGGCGCCGTCCATCTTGGCCAGCTCCGACAGGCGCTGCGCGGTGAACTTCGTCTGCATCTTGAACCCGCCCGACAGCAGCGGCTCCACCGCGTCGGAGTGGCCGAGGACGAGGATCGCCCCCTTGCCCGACCTGATGATGCGATCGATGCCCTCACGTAGCGGCGTACCGGGCGCCACCTTGCCGAGGATGCGGAGCAGTCGATCGTCACGCGCGGCCACGGGTCTCCTCCCTCCTCGTCGACGTCGCCGCTCTCGCCGGCTTCGCCCTGTCGACTTGCTGTGTCGTCCCGACGGTGCCTCGTCGGCGGGTCGCCGCGCGTCCGGCTCGGCTAGGCCAGACCCGCGAGGAGCGCGCCCCGCACGTCGCGTGCCCGATGCAACCGCAACCCGTACGCGTGCCCATCATACGCAGCCGGTAGGAGGGCTCCCGAAAAGCCCATGCGTGCGGCTTCCTTGAGGCGCGCCTCGGTGCGTGCGACCAGGCGCAGCTCGCCGGCCAGCCCGACCTCGCCGAGGGCGACAGCGCCCGCCGCCACTGGCCGCTCCCACCGGCCGGACGCCAGGGCCAGCACCAGCGCCAGATCGACCGCGGGCTCGACCAGGCGCAGGCCGCCGACGCTCGACACGTACACGTCGTGGTTGGAAAGCTTCACCTCTGCTCGGCGCTCGAGGACAGCGAGCAGCAGGGCCAAACGCTGGCCGTCGAGACCCGACGCGACCCTCCGCGGGTTCGCCAGCGACGTCGGCGTCACCAGCGCTTGGACCTCGCAGGCCAACGCCCTGGCCCCTTCCAGCGCCACGGTGACCGCCACGCCCGCGGTCCCCTCCTCGGTCTCGCCGACGAACAGGCGGCCAGCGTCGACGACCGATCGCATGCCCGTGGAGACCATCTCGAAGCAGCCGACCTCCCCCACGGGTCCGAAGCGGTTCTTCGTCGCGCGCAGCAACCGCAGCGCATGGTGGCGGTCGCCGGTCAGCTCGCAGACGGTGTCGACCAGGTGCTCGAGCACGCGCGGGCCGGCGAGCTGGCCGTCCTTGGTTACGTGACCGACCAGGACAGTGGCCATGTGGCGGGCCTTTGCGGCTGCGACCAGGGCTGCGGCGCACTCTCGCACCTGCGCCGCCCCACCAGCCGCGCCGCCCACGCCCGGTAGCCGCACGGTCTGGATCGAGTCGAGCACCAGCACATCGGGCCGGTGGTGCTCGATCAGCGCAAGCACCTCGACGAGCTCGGTCTCGCTTGCCAACAGGACCCGCTCGTGCAGCGCGGAGAGACGGTCGGCGCGCAGCCGCACCTGCCCTGGCGACTCCTCCGCGGAGACGTACAGGACGCTGGAACCCGCCTCGGCCAGCGCCTGCGCAGCCTGCAGCAGCAGCGTGGACTTGCCGGCTCCCGGCTCCCCGCCCACCAGGGCGACCGAGCCGGGCACCAGCCCGCCGCCCACCACCCGGTCGAACTCGATGATGCCCGTCACCACCCGACGGTGATCGTCGATCCGCACGTCGCGGATCGACAATGCGGGACGGCTGGCGACGCGGGGGGTGGCGGCAGCCGCCGCTGCGCCGTTTCCAGCGGAGGCCGTCGGGGCGGCCTCCTGCTCCTCGACCAGCGTGCCCCACGCCTCGCACCCGGGGCAGTGGCCCACCCACTTGGGCTCGACCCGGCCGCATTCCGTGCAGCGCGCGAACGTCTTGATCCTCGGCATCGTGCGGATGCTACCGGCGCGGGGCGACACGACCTCCCCGGTGAGCGCCCGCCGGTGTGGGTCACTCCTCGCTGAGCGGCTGGCGGTCAGCTGGAGGTCGCGTTGAAGGGCCGGTCGGCGGCCAGCTCGTCGAGGACGGTGTCGGGGCTGGTCTGCGTGCCGTCGCGGTGGGCCGCCCTGGCGATCATGTGAGCGCCGACCGGAGCGGTCAGGAACTGCAGCGCGATCACCAGGAGCAGCTTCACGACGTCGCCGGCTTCCTCGGCGCGGAAGGCGAGCGCGAACAGAACGAGCCCAAGGCCGAGGGTGGACGGCTTCGTGGCGGCGTGCATCCGGGCGAAGACGTCCGGGAACCGCAACAGGCCGACGCCCGCGAGCAGGCAGAGGACCGCCCCGGCGATGACAGCGACATCGACCACGACCTCGGCGACCGGGTTCACGCGCCTCTCCGTTCCATGAAGCGGGCCACGGTGACCGTGCCGACGAAGCCCAGCAGGGCCCCCACCACGAGCAGGTCGATGAACGCACGCACCCCCGTCGTCACCGCGTAGACGGCCACCCCGGTCACCGTGATGGTCAGCAGCGTGTCGAGGGCGACCGCGCGGTCGGCGACCGAACCTCCCGGCTTCACCAGCCGCACGACGCACAGCAGGCCGGCAACGGCCAGGATGCCGAGCGCGATCTGCCCCGCCTCGATCATGAGACCCCTCCCGGCTCGCCGCGCTCGCCCTCACCCCCGTGTTCCCCGCCTCCCGGCTCGGCGACGCGCAGGCGGTCCGGCTTGCCGCCGAAGGCCCGCACCGCCCGCGCCTCGAGGTCGGCGACCTCTCCGCGGGTGGCGTCGGCGTGCTCGAGGGACAGCACATGCACGTACATGATCGCGACCCCGTCCTCGTCGGCGACGACGTCCAGGGTCAGCGTCCCGGGGGTCAGCGTCACCGCATCGGCGACCAGCGTCTGGATCGCCGCCGACCGCGTGCGCAGCGGCACCCGCACGATGGCCTCGCGGATCCTTTCCCTTGGGGCGACGACCGCCCACGCGACCTGCAGGTTCGCGACTGCGAGCTCCTTGGCGAACCAGCCGACGAAGCCGAGACCGGCGAGCGGGCGCAGGCGCAGCCCGGCGTCCGGCGCCACCTCCCGATCCTGGAGCGGGAACACGACCATCAGGGCGGCCGCGACGAGGGCGCCGCCCAGCAGGTTCGCCACGGTCAGGTCGCCCCACAACGCGGTCCACACCAGCACCATCCAACCGCCGAGCCACAGCCGGCGAGCGCGGAGGGTCACGAGTCACCTCCCCGCACCGCAGCGGCCGGCGAAGCAGGCTCGACGACCTCCCCGCCCCCCTCACCCAGCAGGTCCCCGCCCCCCTCACCCAGCACTGCGGCTGTGTAGCTGTCGCGATCCAGCAGATCGGCCGCGGCCCGCTCGGACAGGCCGTACAGCGGCTCGGCGAACACCGCGATCACCAGGCTCAAGGCCGCCATTGCCCCCGTCGCGCCGGTCATCAGCGACGGCGGGCGAAGCCGCCCGCCGGCGGGCCCTTCGGACAGCGCGGCCGGCTCTGGGGCGCCCCAGAAGACGCCTCCCCAGATCTTCGTCATCGAGAACAGGGTGAGCAGGCTGACGAGCAGGCTGACCCCGATGACCAGCAGCCGCCCCGACTCGAGGCCCGCCTGGACCAGCGCCAGCTTGGCCACGAACCCCGAGAAGGGTGGGATCCCTGCGAGGCTGAAGGCCGGCAGCAGGAACAGGATCCCCAGCACCGGCACCATGCGGCTGAACCCGCCGAGCCGCGTCAGGGAGGCGGTGCCCGCCATGCGCTCCACCACCCCCGCGACCAGGAAGAGGGTCGTCTTGACCACGATGTGGTGGACGATGTACAGGATGGCGCCCGCCAGCCCGGCGAGGCTGAACAGGGCCAGCCCGAGGATCATGTAACCGATCTGGCTGACGATGTGGAAGCTCAGGATGCGCTTGATGTCGTTCTGGGCGATCGCCCCGAGCACGCCGACGAGCATCGTCGCGCCTGCGATCGCCAGCAGCAGCACGCTCGGCCGGCCGAGGTCGCCGAACAGCAGCGTCTGCGACCGGATGATCGCGTACACACCCACCTTGGTGAGGAGCCCCGCGAACAGCGCGGTCACGGGGGCGGGGGCGGTCGGGTAGGCGTCGGGGAGCCAGAAGAACAGCGGGAATATGGCCGCCTTCACGCCGAAGACCACCAGGAACATGAGCCCCAGGGCGGCGCGGAGCGCCGGGTCGACCTCGCCCAGCCGCAGCGCGAGCTGCGCCATGTTGACGGTGCCGGTTGCGGCGTAGGTCAGTCCGACAGCTACCACGAAGAACGTCGAGGCCAGCAGGTTGATGACGAGGTAGGTCATGCCGCTGCGGATCTGGCCGCTGGAGCCGCCGAGCGTCAGGAGCACGTAGCTCGCCATGAGCATGACCTCGAACGCGACGAACAGGTTGAACAGGTCGCCTGTGAGGAAGCTCAGGCATACGCCCGCCGTGAGCACCAGATAGACGGGGTGGAAGTACAGGCGCTCGCGCTCCACGCTGAGCTGCCCGATCGCGTAGACCAGCACCACCAGGATCATGGCCGTGGACACCACCAGCATGATCGCGGAGAAGCGATCCACGACGAGCGTGATGCCGAACGGGGCAGGCCAGCCTCCGACCTGGGTGACGAGGTGGCCCTGCCGATCGGACGCGACGAGCAGTGCGACGGAGGAGGCGACGGTCGCGCTGGTCACCGCCAGAGCGATCGCGCGCTGGAGCTTGCGCCGCCCATGGCACAGCAGCGCGACGGCCGCCCCGCCGAGGCCCAGCACGAACGGAAGGGGCACCAGCACGTTCACTGCCCGGCCTCCTTGCGCTCCGCGAGCCGGGCGATGCGGCGGTCCTCGACGTCGTCGGCCACCTCGTCCTCGCCGTGCAGCAGCCAGCTGCGGTAGGCGAGGGTGAGCAGGAACGCGACGGCTCCGAAGCTGATGACGATGGCCGTCAGCGCGAGCGCCTGCGGCAGGGGGTCGACGAAGCCTGCGCCTCCCGAGGCGCCGACGAGTCCGCGCGTCTCGCCGGAACCCTCCACCAGCGGCGGGTCGCCTGCGCGACCCCCGGCGAGCAGCAGCAGGAGGTTCGCGCCGTGGCCGAGCACCGCGATCCCGAAGATGACGCGCGTGAGGGTCCGCTGCAGCAGCAGGAAGGTGCCCACGGCGAACAGGACGCCGACAAGGACGGCGAGAACCGCGGTCATTCGGTCGCCACCTGGTCGTCGGCGCCGAGCGTGCACAGCGCGCCCAACACCAGGCCGACGACGACGAGGTAGACCCCGATGTCGAAGACGGACGCTGAGCTGGCGCCGACGTGGCCGAGCACCGGCACATCGATCTCGAGCTTGGCGCTGGACAGGAACGCCGAGCCGAACAGCCATGATGCACCGCCCGTGACCGCGGCGAGCAGCAGCCCCGATCCCAGGAGGGCCTCGGGCGAAACGGCGATCACCTCGCGCACCCCGCCCGCGCCACGGCCGATGTACACCAGCACGAACGCCGCCCCGCCGGTGAGCCCACCGACGAAGCCCCCGCCTGGTGCGTTGTGGCCCGCGAACAGCAGGTACAGCGAGAGGACCCACACGGTGTGGAACGCCACGCGCGTCACCGTGTCCAGGATCAGCGACCGGCGGGCGTCGGGTCCCGCTGCGCGGGTGCGCGGGCCGGCGGAGTCGCGGCTCATCGGTCAACCCCGTGACCCGGCGCGCCGGCGCCGACCTCGGCGCGGGGCTCCTCTGCGGCGGACGGCGGCGGACGGGTCGCCAGGACGAGCATCGAGATGCCGAGGGCGGCGGTCAGCAGCACGGTGATCTCCCCGAAGGTGTCGATGCCGCGGATGTCCACCAGCACGACGTTCACCACGTTGCGCCCGCCGCCATCGGTGTACGACCGCGCCAAGAGCTGCTCGGCGACGGAGGGACCGTGGACGGCGCCGCCCGCGACCAACGCGAAGCTCGCGACCGACACGCCCACGAACCCGGCCACCGCGGCGCGCGCGAGCTGCGAGCCGGGCAGCCTGGGCGTGGAGAAGCGGTCGGGCAGGTGGCGCAGCACGAGCACGAACACGACCACGGACAGCGTCTCGACGAGCAACTGGGTCAGCGCGAGATCCGGTGCTCCCTGGATGACGAACAGCAGCGCGACGCCGTACCCGATCGAACCCAGCACGAGCACGCCGGAGAAGCGGTGACGCACGAACATCAGCGCGACCGCCGAACCGACGATCGCGGCCGCCACGGCGAGCTGGACGGGCGACTCGGCGAGGACGGTTGGCGATGCCAACGGCGCCCGGCCGATCAGGGCGGTGGCCGGAAGCCCGACGAGCAAGACCGCGATCACCCCCAGGTAGGTGGGCAGCGAGCCGGTCTGGAAGATCGCGGTGGAGCGGTCGGCGATCCGGTTCAGGCCTGTGAGGGAGCCCGCATACGCCTCAGCCGAGCCGGGCAGCCCCCCGAGCCTCTCCTGCATGCGCTCGAGACGGCCGCGCAGCGCGAAGGCCGCCACCCCGAGCGCCACCGTGAGCGCGGACAGCCCGAGCGCAGGACTGAAACCGTGCCACAGCGCGAGGCGCTCGACCTCGACCCGCGGGTCGAGTGCCATCGCGGCGGCGTTGACGAGAGCATCGAGCCCGGCCGGCCACAGGCCGAACACGACGGTCACCACGGCCAGCAGTCCGGCCGGCATGACGAAGGTCGCCGCGGGCCGCGGTACCTCGCAGCCCACAAGGCCGCGATCTGCTGGTGCGCCCTTCGTCGCGAACGCACCCCAAAGAAAGCGCGCGCTGTAGGCGAAGGTCAGCACGCTCCCCGCGACGATCCCGACCAGGGCGATGGGGCCGACGACGCCGAGGCCGCCGTGCAGGAGGCTCTCGTAGGCCGCCTCCTTGCCGACGAAACCCAGCAGCGGGGGCAGGCCGGCCATCGACGCGGCGGCGACCGCGGCGACCGCAGCCAGCGCCGGGAGCCGCCGGCCGAGACCGGACAGCTGGCGGAGGTCGCGCGTGTGCGCCTGGTGGTCCACGACGCCGACGACCATGAACAGGGTGGCCTTGAACGCGCCGTGCGCCAGCAGCAGGAGGCAGCCGGCGAGCGTGGCCTCGGCGGTGCCCGCGCCGAGCAAGGTTATGAGGAAGCCGAGCTGGCTGATCGTGCCGTACGCCAGGACGAGCTTCAGGTCGTGCTGGCGCAGCGCCCGGTAGCCGCCGAGAAGCATGGTGGCGACGCCGACCCCGACGAGCAGCGGCCGCCATCCGGCGACCAGCGCGAACGCGGGCGCGAGGCGAGCGACCAGGTACACCCCCGCCTTCACCATGGTCGCGGAGTGCAGGTAGGCGCTGACCGGCGTCGGCGCGATCATCGCGCTTGGCAGCCAGCTGTGGAACGGCGCCTGGGCGGACTTGGTGAACGCGCCGAGCAGCGCCAGGAACACCCCGGCGGTCGCGAGCGCGCCGCTCGGAGGATCGGCCAGCAGCGCGGAGATCTGGTAGGTGCCGGCAGCCTGGCCGAGCAGCACGAACCCGCCGAGCATCGCGAGCCCACCCGCACTGGTGATCAGCAGCGCCTGCAGCGCGGCGGCGCGGGCGGAGCCCTTCTCGTTCTCGAACCCGATCAGCATGTAGCTGGTGATCGAGGTGAGCTCCCAGCACACGTAGAGGAGGAGCAGGTTGTCCGCGAGGACCAGGCCCAGCATCGCGCCCGAGAAGGCCAGGAGGATCCCGGCGAACGGACCGAGGTCACTGCGGGGGCCGAAGTAGCGCGCGGCGTAGCCGAAGATCAGCGTCCCGATGCCCGAGACGAGCGCGATCATGAGCAGCGCGAAGCCGTCCACGCGGAGGTCGATCGCCACCCCGACGCTCGGCGCCCAGGCCAACGACTCCACGACGGGGCGGCCGGCCAGGATTGCGGGCGCCCGCGCGGTCGCGGCGACCACGGTGGCCAGGGGCGCCAGACCGCATGCAAGGAACACCCCGCGCCCGAGGCGCCGTGCGAGCAGCGGAGCGGCACCCGCGAGAGCGGCGTGGACGCCCAGCAGAGCGAGGAACACCAATGGGCTCCAGATGCCTTCGCGGCGCTCGATCGGGACTCGTGGCGGATCGCGCGCTACTGCGCTTCCGCGCCGGCGGTTCTGGGCGCCACTTCAGCACACGCCGATGGGTGGTGATGGCCGTCTGGCTGCCCGGCGCACCGGTCGCCAGCGTAGCGCGCTACGTGTTCTGGAGGAAACCTGCCTACCCGATGGTGGTTAGGAGGTGATCCGTTAGCGCCGACGGCGGATGAAGGCGACCAGACCGGCGGCCGCCGCCAACGCCCCGCCCGTGACGGTGGCCCAACAGGCCCGCCGGTCACGGGCGGCGACCGGCGGGATCCCGGCGGACCGCGCCGGAAGCTCCTCGGGCAATGCCGGTTCCAGAGGCGCCTGTCCAGCGCCCTCGATCACCGCGGCCTCGCGCTCGAGCAGCACCTCGACCTCTGCGTTGACCTCCGCCCCGAGCAGCAGCACCGTCATCGACAGCTGCAACCAGACCAGCGTGATCACGACGCCGGCCAACGCGCTGTAGGTCGCCGAGTACGTCCCGGCGGTCTGGGCGTAGATCGCGAAAGCGAACGACAGCACCAGCCAGCCGACGACGCCGAGCACCGCACCGGGACTCATCCAGCGCCACTCGGGCCGGTCCCGGTTCGGGCCCAGCCAGTAGACGAAGGCGAACAGCACGATCAGGATCGCGATCGCCCCGAGGACCTGGGCGACTCCGAACAGCGGTGCCGCCGCCCCGCCCAGCAGCTCCTCGGGCAGCAGCAACCGCCGTACCTGCGGACCGAGGATGACCAGCGCCAGCAGCGCGGCGATCGCCGCGAACAGCCCGAGCACGAGCGCGATCGCGACCACCCGCTGCAGGACGACGTTGCGTGACTCCTCGACCGCGTTGATGCGGTTGAGCGCCTTGATCAGGGTGGCCGCCGCCGACGACGCAGCCCAGATCCCACCGACGATGCCGAGGACCAGCGCTCCCGGAGCGCCCTCCCCCACGGTCAGCCCCTCGACCTGGTCGGTCACCAACTCCTGCACCGCGTCTGGGAAACCGGTGAGCAGTTCGGCTACCCGCTGCGTCACCACCGCCGGCTCGACGGCCAGCGAGAAGATCGCCACCGCCGCCGCGATGCCCGGGAACAGCGACAGGAAGATCTTGAACGCGACGCCAGCCGCCAGCGATAGCAGGTCGTGCTGCTTCATGCGCGCCCGCGCCCCGCGCAGCACATCCTTGGCGTTGACGCCGAGCGCGCCCCTCGGCTGCCCGGCCGGCGCCGCCCTGCCTCCAACGCTGGGCGCGCTCATCCAGGCTCGCCCCCTCCTGGCAGGCGCAGGTGGTCACCGGCCCACTCGGCGACCCCGTCGGCGATCACCGCGGCCACGATCCGCTCCAGCCGCGGCCGGTCGCGCAGGTCGGCCGCGGCCGGCAGGCCGCCCCCGTCGACTGCTCCGCGCCTGAGCGCGTCCACCAGGCGGCCACGGTGGTAGCGGTCCGAGCCGGCGAACCTGCCCTGGGGCTTCGGCCGCAGCGCGCCGGTACAAGCCGGGTCGTCCCCGCCGGCGGTCCGCCACGCGCACAGAGCTCGCGCGGGGCAGTGCGTGCAACGCGCCGCCCGCGCGGTGCACACGCCGGCGCCCAGATCCATGAGCGCCTGGCTCCAGTCGTGTCCGCGCCCGCTGGGCACCGCCTCGTCAGCGAGGCGCTGCACCTCGGTTCGACCAAGCGGGCGGCCGGCGACCGCGCGGGCCAGCACCCGAGCGACATTCGTATCGACCGGCGCGACGTCGCGATCGAACGCGAACGCGAGCACTGCCCGCGCCGTGTACGGCCCCACCCCCGGCAGGGCCAGCAGCGCGTCGAGGTCGTCGGGCACGACACCATCATGGTCCTCCACGAGCACCCGCGCGGCACGGTGCAGGTTCACGGCACGGCGGTTGTACCCGAGCCCGCGCCACGCGGTGAGCACATCCGCCAGCCGCGCGGAGGCCAGCGCCTGCACGTCAGTGAAGCGGTCCAGGAAGGCGCGCCACGCGGGCGCCACCCGAGCGGCCTGCGTCTGCTGCAGCATCACCTCGCTGACCAGCACCGCGTACGGGTCCCGCGTCGCACGCCACGGCAGGTCCCGGCGTGCGCTCATGTGCCACGCCAGCAACCCAGCCCGCAACGACCCGAGCCGTGAATCGCCGGAGGCTGCGGGGACGGCCACGAGCGCAGGCTGCCACGCCGCCGGTGGCGCCGCAATCCGCGGCCAGGCGACACCGTGTCGGAATGGCGGCGGATAGCGCAGGAAACTCGACACGGTGTCGGGTGTGCCAGCGGGCCGCCCGGTAGCGTCGGGGCATGCGTCAGCTGCTGCCCCGGGCCTCCGACCGCGTCGACCCGTACGACGCGTACCGACCCGACGATCCCCACGCGCCATTCCTGCGCCTGAATATGGTCGCCAGCGCCGACGGTGCGGTCACCGACCGCAGGGGCCGCTCCGGAGGGCTCGGCGGGGATGGCGATCGGGTGGTGTTTCGGGCGCTGCGCGCGCTGGCTGACGCGGTGCTCGTGGGCGCGGGCACGGTTCGCGCAGAGAGGTACGGGCCTCACAGGCCACCCGAGGCGCTGGCCGCCCGTCGCTTCGCTGACGGGCGCGCGAGACCGGCTGCGATCGTCGTCGTGTCGCAGTCGTTGGACGTCGACATCGGCGCGCCGTTGTTCACCGAGGCGGAGGTGCCCACGGTCGTGCTCACCTGCGCCGCGTCCGATCCCGACCGGCGCGCGGCGATCGAGCGTGTGGGCCGTTTGGTGGTCGCCGGCGACGCGCGGGTGGACCTCGCCGCAGGTCTGACCGGCCTGCGGGAACGGCTCGGTTGCGCGCACGTGCTGTGCGAGGGCGGCCCGACGCTCAACGCGGCGCTGCTCGCGGCCGGTCTGGTCGACGAGCTGTGCCTCACCGTGGCCCCGCAGCTGATGGGCGGGTCCGGTCCGCGCCTGGCTGCCGACCTCGAGCCGTCCCGCGACCTCGATCTGATCGCGGTGTGCGAGCAGGACGGTGAGCTGCTGCTGCGCTACCGCCTGACACGTGAATGGCCCTGAGCGCCCGGGGGCG
>JACDBB010000154.1 GCA_013695145.1 Euzebyales bacterium | reverse complement strand
GCGACGATCCGTCCCGCCCGCCCCCTACGATGTGCGCCATGACTGACGACGGTCGCCGCGCCACTTCCGCTCTCACCCGCACCCGCCGGCGGGCGCTCCCCTCTGGCCTGCGCCGCGCCATGGCCAGAGCGGACGCCGGCAAGACGCTGGACGTCGACGAGGCGGCGACCCTGCTCGGCGCGCGCGGTGACGCGCTCAGCGAGCTGCTGGCGACCGCCGCGCGCATCCGCGACGGCGCCCACGGCGAGCGCATCACCTACAGCCGCAAGGTGTTCATCCCGCTGACCCACCTGTGCCGCGACATCTGCGGCTACTGCACGTTCGCGTGGCCCCCCAAGGGCGACATGCCGGCCTTCCTCTCGCCCGAGCAGGTCCTCGAGATCGCGCGCGCCGGACAGGCCGCCGGATGCAAGGAGGCGCTGTTCACCCTCGGCGACAAGCCCGAGGAGCGCTATCCCGCCGCACGCGCGTGGCTGGACGCGCGCGGCTACGACACGACGCTCGCCTACCTCCGCGCGGTCTCGATCCAGGTCGTCGAGGAGACGGGGCTGATCCCCCACCTGAACCCCGGGGTGATGTCCTGGTCGGACCTGGCCACGCTGAAGCAGGTCTCCGGGTCGATGGGCATCATGCTGGAGTCGGCAAGCAGGCGGCTGCTCGCCAAGGGCGAGGCGCACTTCGGCGCGCCGGACAAGGACCCTGCGCCGCGGCTGCGCACCATCGAGGACGCCGGGCGCCTGTCGATCCCCTTCACCTCGGGGATCCTGATCGGCATCGGCGAGACCCACCGCGAGCGCGTCGAGGCGCTGCTGGCCCTGCGGGACTCCGCCCGCCGCTACGGCCATCTGCAGGAGGTCATCGTCCAGAACTTCCGCGCCAAGCCGGACACGGCGATGCGCGACCATCCCGAGCCCGACACCGAGGAGCTGCTGGCGACCATCGCGGTGGCGCGCGTCCTGCTGCCGACCCGCGTCCACCTGCAGGCGCCGCCGAACCTGTCGCCCCACGACGTCGAGCGCATCGTCGCCGCCGGCGTCGACGACTGGGGCGGGGTGTCCCCGGTCACGCCCGACCACGTGAACCCGGAGTACGCCTGGCCGCACCTGGACGACCTGACCGCCCGAACCGCGGCCGCGGGCAAGGTGCTCGCCGAGCGGCTGTGCGCCTACCCCGAGTACGTCCGGCGGCCGGACCCATGGCTGGCCGGCCGCATGCGCGCGCCAGTGCTGGCGCTGGCCGACCCGGACGGCATGGCCCGCCCCGACGCCGAGCCCGAAGGCCACCCCTGGCAGGACCCCGCCGAGGTCGCGGTCCCGTCGACGGGCGACGACAGCCGCTGGCACGACGCGCGCGCCGGTGACGGAGTCGCCACCCTGCGCCGGGATGAGGCGTTCCGCGCGGACGCCGAGGCCGTGTACGGCGACAGCGCGCTGATCGCCGCCGAGACCCTCACCCGCCGCGCGCCGCAGGCGCGGCGGGCCACCGCGGGCGGCGCCGCCCGATCACACCTCCGCCCCGAGATCTCCACGATCCTGCGCCGAGCCGAGCGCGGCCGCGCGCCCTCGGAAGCCGAGGCGCTGACCTTGTTCTCCACCGAGGGCGCCGAGGTCGAGGCGCTTGCCGCGACCGCCGACGCCGTGCGCGCTGAGCGCGTCGGCGACGTGGTCACCTACGTGGTGAACCGCAACGTCAACTTCACCAACGTCTGCTACACGGGCTGCCGGTTCTGCGCGTTCGCCCAGCGCCGAGACGATCCGGACGCCTACTCGCTGTCGCTCGACCAGGTCGCCGACCGCGTCGAGGAGGCCTGGGCGTGGGGCGCGACCGAGGTGTGCATGCAGGGGGGGATCCACCCTGACCTGGGCGGTGAGACCTACTTCGATCTCGTGCGCGCGGTGAAGGCCAGGGTGCCGGGGATCCACGTGCACGCGTTCAGCCCCATGGAGGTCGTCAACGGCGCTTCCCGGCTGGGCATCTCGATCCGTGAGTTCCTCACCGAGTGCCGCGACGCGGGCCTGGGCTCGATCCCCGGCACCGCGGCGGAGATCCTCGACGACGACGTCCGCTGGGTGCTGACCAAGGGCAAGCTGCCCGCGGACGCCTGGATCGACGTCGTCACCACCGCCCACGACATCGGGCTGCCGTCGACGTCCACGATGATGTTCGGGCACGTGGACGAGCCGCGGCACTGGGCCGCGCACCTGCACCTGCTGCGCGCGCTGCAGGAGTCCAGCGCCGCGACCCGCCCGGCGGGGTTCACCGAGTTCGTGCCCCTGCCGTTCATCCACACGCAGGCGCCGATCTACCTGGCCGGCCTCGCGCGGCCAGGACCGACCTGGGACGAGACGCTCAAGGTGCACGCGATCGCGCGCTTGGTGCTCCAGGGGGCGATCGACCATGTGCAGCTGTCATGGGTCAAGGTGGGGCTCGAGGGCGCCGTGCAGCTGCTGCAAGCCGGCTGCGACGACCTCGGCGGCACCCTGATGGAGGAGACCATCTCGCGCATGGCGGGCGCCGACCACGGTGTGCGCCAGGACCCTGAGGACCTGCGCGCGGTGGCGGAGCGAGCCGGGCGCATTCCCGCCGAGCGGACCACCGACTACGCGCACTTCGCGCCAGGCGGCATCCGCTACACGTCCTTCGTCCCGAGCGACCCGGGGGGAACCCCCGCTGCCGTCGGCCAGTCGTGAGGGAACGTCGAGGGTCTTCCCTGATGGGCGTGGCGCGCGTCGTGTGCCACCATCGGGTGGCGAGACCTTCGCCGCCCGCCGCGACCGTCGGCCCGGCGCCAACCGCCTTCCAGGGGATGTCACATGTCCACGACACCGGAGCCCGACCGCGAGCCGAGCCCGACCGAGCCCGTCGACCAGCCAGAGCAGGTACCGCCACCGGACGCAGGGCCCATATCTCAGCCTGGCCCCAAAGCTGGGCCTGGCCCGGAGCCTGCGCCTGGTCCTGGGCCTCAAGATCCTGGGCCTCAAGATCCCGGGCCTCAAGATCCCGGCGGCTGGGGTCCCGGCGGCTGGGGTCCAGGCGCGCAGCCGGGGGCGGTCGGGCCAGGGTACGGACCCGTCGGTCTGCCGCAGGACACCCGCAACTGGGCGCTGCTCGCCCACCTGTCCGCGCTGGCGGCCTTCATCGGGATCCCCAACTTCGTCGGCCCGCTCATCGTCTGGGCGGTCAAGAAGGACTCCCATCCGTTCGTCGCCGAGCACAGTCGAGAGGCGCTGAACTTCAACCTGTCGGTGCTGCTGTACGTCGTGGCCGCGATCGTCGTCTCGATCGTCACCTTCGGGCTCGGGCTCATCCTCACCGTCCCGCTGGCCATCGCCGCCGCCATCGGCTGGCTGATCGTGGTCGTGATCGCTGGGATCAAGGCCTCCAACGGCGAGCCCTACCGCTACCCGCTGACGATCCGGTTCGTGAGTTGACTAGTCCGCTGCCTGCCTGGCCAGGCGGCGGACCGTGGCGCCGTACGTCGACTTGCCGAGCAGCGCGCCCAGGCGGGCGAGCTGCTCGGCGTCGATGAACCCCATCCGGTAGGCGATCTCCTCGAGGCATGCGATGACCTCGCCCTGCCGGTGCTCGAGGACCTGCACGAAGGTGGCGGCCTCGAGCAGGCTGTCATGGGTGCCCGTGTCCAGCCACGCCATTCCCCGTCCGAGTTTGACCAAGCGTGCCTTGTTGCGGTTGAGGTAGTCGTTGTTGACGTCGGTGATCTCGAGCTCGCCACGAGCTGACGGCTTGAGGTGGCCCGCGATCTCCAGGACGTCGTTGTCGTAGAAGTACAGCCCGGTGATCGCCAGGTTCGACCTCGGCTCGGCCGGCTTCTCCTGGATGGACGTGACGGTGCCGTCGTCTGCGACCTCGGCGATGCCGTAACGCTCGGGGTCGTTCACGCCGTAGCCGAACAGCGTGCAGCCGTCGAGCGTCGCGACCTCCGCCTGCAGAAGCGGCGACAGCCCGTGACCGTGGAAGATGTTGTCGCCCAGCACCAGGCAGACGTCGTCTGGGCCCACGAACTCCCGGCCGATGACGAACGCCTCGGCCAGCCCGTTGGGCTGCGGCTGCTCGGCGAAGGACAGGGCCAGACCGAGGTCGGACCCGTCACCCAGCAGCCTCTGGAACGACGGCAGGTCATGGGGGGTGGAGATGACCAGGATGTCGCGTATCCCAGCCAGCATCAGCACCGACAGCGGGTAGTAGACCATCGGCTTGTCATATACGGGCAGCAGCTGTTTGGAGACCGCGCGGGTCACCGGGTGCAGACGCGTGCCGCTGCCGCCGGCGAGGATGATGCCCTTCACTTCGTCGCTCCCTTCGGTGGCGCGTGCTCGTGAGACCGCCAGCGCGCCGCGCCGCCAGCGTGGCCGGCTTCGGCATCTTGCGGCCAGCGCTGCGCGATGGCCACAATCAAGATTGTGAGAATCGCCTGTCGCAGGCTGGTCCGACACTGTGTCGGAACACCCACGCATAGCGCAGGAATCTCGACAGAGTGTCGACCCCTGGGCGCCATGGGCGCTCGGGCGCATTCACGTGTCAGCATCGCCTGTCGCAGGCTGGCCCGACACTGTGTCAAGACAGCCACGCATAGCGCAGGAATCTCGACAGGGCGTCGACCCCTGGGCGCTCGGGCGCATTCACGTATCAGGTGGCCAGCTCGCGGGCGATCAGGCCGGCGAGCCGATCGGCCACCTGCTGCGCGCGCCCCAGCTCGTCGGCCTCGACCATCACCCTGACCAGCGGCTCGGTGCCGGACGCTCGCACGAGAACACGGCCGGCCGCCCCCAGCTCGAGAACCTCCTTGTCGACCCCGGACCAGACCGCCTCGGACTCGGTCAGCCGCTGGCGATCCACGCCTCGGACGTTGACGAGCACCTGCGGCAGCCGCTCCATCACGCTCGCGAGTTCCGCGAGCGGACAACCCGACGCGACCACCGCCGACAGCAGTGCCACAGCCGACAGCAGCCCGTCACCCGTGGTGGCGAGATCGGCGAGGATCAGATGGCCGGACTGCTCACCCCCGAGCGGATGACCGTGCGCGAGCATCTCCTCGAGCACGTAGCGGTCGCCGACCTTGGTCTGGATGACCTCGATGCCGAGCTGCGCCATAGCACGGGTGAAGCCGAGGTTCGTCATGACGGTCGTGACGACCGTCTGCAGACCCTCGCGCTGGTGCCGGCGTGCCGCGAGGATCGCGAGGATGGCGTCGCCGTCGACGATCCCGCCGGTGTGGTCGGCGGCGATCAGGCGGTCGGCGTCGCCGTCGTGCGCGACGCCGAGGTCAGCGCCGTGCGCCACGACGGCCTCGGCGATCACCTCGGGATGGTTCGAGCCGCAGCCGTCGTTGATGTTCGCGCCGTCGGGCTCGGCGTGGATCGCGACGACATCGCAGCCGAGTCGCCGCAGGACCTCGGGGGCGACGGCGCTGGCGGCGCCGTTCGCGCAGTCGACCACGACCCGCAACCCTGACAGGTCAGCGTCCGCCGCTTGCATGAGGTGGTCGACGTAGCGGGCGAGCAGTCCGTCCTCAGGGCGGACCCGGCCGATGTCCGCGCCCGTGGGGCGGTCCTCGTACGTGCGCTGGAGCAGCTCGGAGATGCGGTTCTCCTCCGCATCGGTGAGCTTGTAGCCGCTCGGCCCGAAGAACTTGATCCCGTTGTCGCCGACCGGGTTGTGGCTCGCCGAGATCACGGCGCCGGAGTCCGCGCCCAGCTGCTGGGTCAGGAAGGCGACGCCGGGGGTGGGGAGCACGCCGAGGGGCACGACGTCGCCGCCCGCGGACGTGACCCCGGCAAGCAGCGCCGCCTCCAGCATCTCCCCTGAAGCGCGGGGGTCGCGTCCGATCGCCACCCGCGGCCGCGGGTTGCCGCCCTCACGCAGGGTGCGGACCACCGAACGCCCGAGCCCGACCGCGAACTCGGGGGTCAGCTCGGTGTTGGCGACGCCGCGGATGCCGTCGGTGCCGAAGAGCTGACCCACGTGTCCGCCCGTCGTCTCGCGCCCGAGCCGCGCCAGGCGCTCAGCGCTTGCTGTACTGCGGCGCCTTGCGGGCCTTCTTCAGTCCGTACTTCTTGCGCTCGACCTTGCGAGCGTCCCGCGTCAGCAGACCGGCCTTCTTGAGCAGCGCGCGCCACTCCGGCTCCTCGACCTCGAGCGCACGGGCGATGCCGTGCGCGAGCGCTCCGGCCTGACCGGCGACGCCGCCGCCGTGGATACGGGCGATCACGTCGAACTGACCCAGCGACTCGGTCGCCTCGAACGGACGGCGCGCCAGGGCCTGCAACGCCTCGACAGGGAAGTAGTCCTCGAGCGGGCGGTTGTTGAGCACGTACCGCCCGGTGCCGCGCACGACCCGCACACGCGCGACGGACGTCTTGCGGCGCCCGGTGAAGAGCTTGGGCGCGGTGGTCGTGACTGGAGCCATGGAGAGCGTTCTTCCTGTTACGGCAGCGCGACGGGCTGCTGCGCGGCGTGGGGATGGTCGGGGCCGGCGTAGACCTTGAGCTTGCGCACCTGGGCGCGGCCGATGGTGTTCTTCGGCAGCATGCCGCCTACGGCGCGCTCCATGAGGTGCTCCGGCTTCTCGGCCAGCAGCCTGGCGAACGGCACGGACTTCAGGCCGCCGGGGAACCCGGAGTGGCGGTACGCCAGCTTCTGGTCCCCCTTGGCCCCGGTCAACCGGATGCCGGCCGCGTTGACGACGATGACGAAATCACCCATGTCCATATGGGGCGCGAACGTGGGCTTGTGCTTGCCGCGCAGGACATGCGCGATGCGCGTCGCGAGACGACCCAGGATCTCATCCTGGGCGTCGACGACGTACCAGACGGGCTGAACGTCGATGGGCCGGGGTGAGAACGTACGCATCGCAAACTCTTCACTGGTTCGAATCGAGCGGGCGGTCGGCTCCGCACAGGTGGGAACCCGGCGGACGAGCAGGCGCACGACGAAGACTCGTGGGCTGACCGCACGAGCGGCAATGCTACCCGCCGGCCACACCGCGGTCAACCTGGCGGCTCCGGCTGGCGGCTCCGGCTGCAGCGTCAGCATCTGATGGCCATCGCTGCGCGATGGCCACAACCAAGAATGTGAGAATCGCCCTCGCCAGCTCGGGCGCATTCACGTGTCAGCAGGTCATGGGGCTGGCGCCCCCACCCCGGATGATGAGAATCGCCTGTCGCAGGCTGGTCCGACACTGTGTCGGAACAGCCGCGCATAGCGCAGGAATCTCGACAGGGTGTCGACCTGGGCGCTCGGGCGCATTCACGTGTCAGCGGTAGGTGACGCCCACGAGGGTCAGGCCGTGGGGCGGGGCGACCCGCCCGACGGCCTGGCGGTCCCGGGCGGCCAGCACCTCGCTCACCCACTCAGGCGG
>JACDBB010000079.1 GCA_013695145.1 Euzebyales bacterium | reverse complement strand
CTTTCAAGCCGGCGGCGCGGGTTCGAATCCCGTCGGGAGCACCACAAAAGCGCAGCTCAACGCCCTGTTGTGCTGGACCGCAGCGTCAGCGTGAGAGCGCGTGGGACACATGGGGACACACCAGGTGTCCCACCCCGGTTCTTCCACAAGGCAGGAGGTTCGCGTGGCCGGTGGCGTGGTGGCGCTCCACCGTTCCGTCTGGCCGCACCCGAGGACGGTGCGAAGGGACGGAACCATGGCGACGATCGAGCGGCGGCAGCGCGGCGGTCGGGGAGCGCCGGTGCGCTGGCGGGTCCGGTGGCGGGGGACCAGCGCTACCTCGCGGCCCAACGCACCGCGACGGGGCTCCGGTCAACGCCGTCCATGCCGGGATGTGCCGCGTCAACTCCGCATGGTTGCGGCCGAGGAGGAGCGGGCGTCCTGGATCGTGACGACCACACAGCGATCGTTCGACTCGTCGTACCGGTAGATCACCAGCATCCAGCGCCACGGACCGAGGACGAAGCGCAGACCCGCCCACCGGCCGTGCAGCTCTGGTCCGAGTCGTGGGAACCGCTCGAGTTGCACCAGCCCGCGACGCACCCGAGCTCGAGTGTCCTCGGGAAGGCTGTGGGTGCGGATGAGCCAGTGGAGGTCCTCGATCGCGGTCTCGGCGAGCTCGACCCGAGCCAACGGCTACAGCTCGTCGAGCGGGATCGTCTGCCCTGTAGCTGCCTGCCGCAGGCCGCGCTGCGCGCGCTCGTAGGCGCCATCGATGCCGTCGAGCAGGGCCACCACGTTGCCAGGATCGGGATCGGTGGCCTCGATCGCGCTGGCCAGCAGCGACCGGGCGAGCGTGCCTTCGTTTACATGCGTGCGCTCGGCCAAGCGGGACAGCTTGGCGGCGTGCTCGGCGTCGAGGGTGACGTTCAAGCGGTGCGTGCGTGAGGCATCCGCGCTCATGCGCGCATGGTACACGAGCCGACACGTCCCGTGTAGGCTCGGATGCGGTCCAACGCCCCACGAGACCCACGGCGAACGTGGTCCTTGCCGGGTTAGGCCTGGGTTGGGCCGGAAGTCGATCGGGGACGGTCGCCATCACGCTCGGCAGCCGTCCGACCGGCATGTAATATGCGTGGCACTGGTGAGCCTGTGCTACGATCTGTACCCGTAGTCGGCGTGGGAGGTGTTGGATTGAGCGCCATCGAGCTCGTCGCATCCGAGCCGATGCCGCCGCGCCTTGACCGTGCGGCGGTGGAAGCGGCCCGTCTCGTGCGCGCCGCCCGTGAGCAGCTGCTCGCCGACGCCGGCGCGGTCACCGTCGCGATGCTCGCCGAAGGACGCGGCAGTAACGTCAACGCGGCCCGCCAATGGCTGCACCGCAAGCGCAAAGCCGGCCGGCTCCTCACTGTCGACCACGATGGCGAGATCCTCATCCCCACGTTCCAGCTCGACGACGCGTTCGACCTGCACGCGCTAGCCAGCGAGACCGTCGCCGAGCTCGTCGCTGCCGGCCTGTCCGCGTGGGCGGTGTGGCGCTGGTTCTACGCCCACAACGGCTGGGTCGATGCCCGCCCCGCCGACCTGGTTGCCGCCGGCGACCGCGAACGCCTCGAACGGGCGGTGGGCGGGCTGCTGTCCGCCGCGTGACCGCACCCTGCGGGCGGGCTCACTGCCCGGTCGCGGCAGCCGAGACGGACCTGCTCGCACAGCTGAGCGCCGTGCCCTGGCCCGCCGACGAACGGCTGCATCGCGGTCACCGGCTCGCCCGCCCCGCCGACGAAGTCGTCCCCGGCGTCGGCGACACTCGCTTCGCGCCGCTTGCCGACCTCCACCACACCTACCTCTCCCGGTCACGCACCGCCGGGCTGCTCGAGTCCGCCTTGCACGAGCTGTCCGGCGCCGACCCGACGATCTACCTCGCCATCCTCGACGGTTGGGGTCTGACCGAGGTGACGTTGCGCGCATCAGTCACCCTCGCCGACCTTCGCAACCCCGAGCTTGACCGCATCGGCGTGACCCGCGACCGGCTGGTCGACACCGACCCGCTGCACTACCCGTGCACCCGCGAGTGGGCCGGCGAGATCGCCGCCGTCCGCTCCGGGGCCGGACCGGTCGACGGAATGCTGTGGCACTCCCGCCAAGCCGACCTGCATGCCCGCAGCCACCAAGACGGGCTGTTGGGCGACCTGCTCACCCACCGCGCGACCGAGGTCGCGGTCATGTGGCGCCCGCCCACCGCCGCGGCGTTGCTCGACACCGTCAGCGACACCGAACCGCTCGTGCACGCCGGCCGGCCCGCCCGCCTCGTCGTGGAGCTGTCCGCGATCACCGGCGCGCCGATCGCCTGATCACCACCTCGTCGCGTCAGCGGCCCCGGGAAGAAGCCGCGCGCAATCGCCGCCTGCGGCCGGGGTGCTGATCCCGTTCGGTGAGAACATGCCGCCCGGTGATCGCGTCACAGCCCGCAGAAGGGCCGGTCAGTCAACTTCGGCGGCGTCGACAGCGACTTCTACGCCGTCGCTGACGCCGACACTCACCGCATAGGCCAGCGACTCGTCGAACCGGGCGCCCCTCCATTGGAGAGCACGGAACAGAACCGGCCCGGAACTGGAAGTTCAGCCGCT
>JACDBB010000076.1 GCA_013695145.1 Euzebyales bacterium | reverse complement strand
ACGTCGAGGAGCCAGGCGCGCCGACCGGCTTCCGTCGCGCGCTGCTGGTCGCGCCGGCCGTCGTGCTCGCCGCGGTGACCGCGCTCCTCGGGCCTGGCGCCCAGCCGGTCGTCGACCTGTCGACCGCCGCGGCCGAGGCGCTGCTGGAACCTGGCGCGTGGATCGACGCGGTGACCGGCGCATGAGTGCAGCTTCCAGCCCCGTGCGCCTGCTCGGCCGCCCATGGCGGATCCTGTGGTTCAGCGGCTTCTTCCTGAGGGAGCTCGTCGCGGCCAACCTGCGGGTCGCCTGGGAGGTCGTCACCCCCACCCACTACATGCGGGCCGGCATCGTCAAGATCCCGACGCGCGCCCGCAGCGACACCGAGCTCGTCCTGTACGCGAACCTGATCTCGCTGACCCCCGGAACCCTGACGATCGAAGTCGACGCGCAGCGCGAGCACCTGTACGTGCACACCCTGTACGTGCCGTCCCGAGAGGAGTTCGTCGATCGCATGGCCGACTTCGAGAACCGCCTTCTGAAGGCGCTGCGATGACCGCCATCGAGGTCGCGCTGGCCGGGCTGGCGCTCACCTTCGCGCTGGCGCTTCTGCGCGTGGGCATCGGCCCCACGCTGGCCGACCGCGCGGCGGCGACCGACGTCTGCCTGTACAGCCTCGTGGCCAGCCTGGCGGTGCTCGCGGTCAGTCAGGAGTCCGAGGCGTTCATCGACGTGCTGCTGATCGCGACCCTCCTCGGGTTCGTCGCGAGCGTCGCGCTGGCCAGACTGATCGGGAGGGAACGCGAATGAACCCGCTCGCGGCCGCGCTCATCCTGATCGGCGTCGCCTTCTGCCTCCTGGGCGCTCTCGGAGTCCTGCGCCTTCCCGATGTGCTGATCAGGCTCAACGCCGCCACCAAGGCGGCCACGCTCGGCGTCGGTTGCGTGCTGGCCGGTGTCGCCGTGTCCGGGGTGAGCGGCGCCGGAGTCGCAAAGCTGCTGCTCGCGATCCTGCTCCAGTTCGCCACCGCGCCCATCGCCGGTCACGTGATCGGTCGCGCCGCCCACGCCAGCGCGGTGCCCCTGTGGCGCGGGACGACGATCGATGATCTGGCCCCTGTCCGCGACCGCGCCGCGGACGACTAGCCGATCTCGAGGCTGGCCTCACCGAGCGCGTCGCCCTCCACCGTCCACAGGCAGCGGTAGCTCGACGCGGGCCAGCCCTCACCGCTGCCGGGGAAGGACGCCCAGTACGTGGTGAGCGCCGAGTCGCCGGTCGAGTTCTCGATGGCCTGCAGCAGCTGTCCGCCCTCGTACAGGGCGACCTCGAACATTGCGTCGTCGAACCCGACGAACGTGGCGCTGCACACGATCTCGTCTGTCTCGTCCACGGCGTCTGGGGCGTCGGGTTCGCACATGCCGTCGTCGAGCGTGTCAGCCGCGCTGCACGCCGTGGCCCCCGCCAACGGACCGCGCTCGCCGGACAGCGGGAACGGCTGGGAGATCCGGTCCTGGGCACCGTCCACCGACCACACGCACTCCCACTGACCGCCGGGCAGGGGGTTGTCCCCCAGCTCGAAGCCGAACCACGTCGGGTAGGTCTGGCCGGCGCCGATGCGCGCGTCGAAATCGCGAACGACCACACCGTCCACCTGCAGCTCGGCGGTGAGGCGGCCGCCGCCCTCGCCCCCTGCGACCAGCGCGGAGCAGTACACAGCGGACGTCGTGGGCATGTCCGCCGCCTGGTTCTCGTTGCAGCGGTTGCGCTCCTCGTCGAACATCTCGACGGTGCACACGCGCAGGTCGGAGAAGCGCTCGTTCTGTTCGGCCGGGCTGGGCTCGACCTCGCCGTCGGTGATCTCCGGCGACGGCGGCGTCGCGGTGGGTGCGCCCGCCTCGCCCGTGACGTCCGGCTCGGCGGTTGCCTCAGCGATGGGGCTGTCGGCGCCGACCGCTGTGCCGTCGGTGCTGGACGGGGTTGCCGTGTGGGCTGGGGGATCGTCGTCGTCGACCAGGCGACGGCCGGCCTCGATCGGATTGCAGGCGGTCAGCAGCAGGCAGCCGACGATGGCGCCGAAGAGCAGCCTGTGGTGCATCACGTCCCCCGTTGTTGGATGGAAGCCGTTGGATACCAGCATCTTGTGGCCATCCCCGCGCGATGGCCACAACCAAGATCGTGAGAATCGCCCTCGCAAGCTCGGGCGGATTCACGAGTCAGCGGCGCGACAGCGGCGAGGTGGGCGGCGCGATCATGCCCCATGCGCGCCCGGGCGTCGCATCGCGGGGCGGGCGGCGCGTGCGTCGGCGTGCTCCAGGGTGACGGCCAGTGTGCGCACCGGAGCGATCAGTGATCCGAACCGGTGCGCGGCCAGCCGCTCCAACCATGGGGCGTGTCGCGGCAGCGGCCAGCCGTCGCCGTACAGGTGCGGGGGCAGCACCTGGAGGAACAGGCCGAGACTGCTGGCGAGGTTGCGGAGGCGGCGCGCGGAGATGTTGTGGGTCCGCATGCCGCGCAGCCGCTCGTAGCGGAAGCGTCGGTCTCGCGAGGGCCACGGCGCTCTCGCGAGTGCGGAGAACAGCGCGTCCGCGATGCCGACCGGCAGCCACGGCGGCCCCACGACGTCGAGGTGCTGCTCCACGGGCCACAGACGGTTCGGCGTGACCAGCAGGATCAGCCCGCCGGGTGCCAGAACGCGCGCAAGCTCCGCGAGGTAGGCCCGAGGGTCGGGGGTGTGCTCGATCACGTCCATGGACTCGATCACGTCGAACGCGTCGTCGACGAACGGCAGCGGCCCCGACTCGATGGCCACCACGGTCGCGTTTGGCAGGCCCGCGACGCGCAGGCTGCCGAAGCGCAGGGCGTCCGGGTCGACCTCGACGCCGGTGACCGTGGCGGCGCCGGCGTCCTGGTAGGCCAGCAGGGAACCTGCGTAGCCGCACCCCGACGACAGGAAGCGTGCGCCGCCGACCTGGCGGTGACGGGCCACGACCCGCGCCCACAGCTCGAAGCGCTCGACCGACAGGCAGGTGTGAAGCATCTGGGCGTAGTTGAACTGCTCGCGCACGGGCTCGAGGTGGGCGCGGACCGCGTCCTCGAACGCCGCAGGATTGGGCGTCGGCGTCACCGCGCCAGCCTACGGCGTAGCCTGGCCGGGAATGCGCCCGAACTTGCGAGCGCGATTCTCACAATCGGGGGTTGTGGCGGTCGCGCAGCGACCGTCATGAGAAACTGGCCGGACCCGAGCGGGAGGAGTCTGGCAGATGCCCGAGGCTGTGATCGTCGAAGCCGTCCGCACCGCCGCAGGCAAGCGCGGGGGGCGGCTGGCGGCATGGCATCCCGTCGACCTGCTTGGCGCGACGCTGGCGGGGCTGCTCGACCGCGCCGGCGTGGATCCCGAGCGGGTCGATGACGTGATCGGCGGGTGCGTGGACCAGGTCGGCGAGCAGGCGCTGAACGTCACCCGCAACGCGTGGCTGGGCGCAGGGCTGCCCGAGTCGGTGCCGGCGACGACCGTCGACCGGCAGTGCGGCTCGTCGCAGCAGGCGCTGCACTTCGCGGCCCAGGGCGTCATGGCGGGCAGCTACGACATCGCGATCGCCTGCGGCGTCGAGTCGATGAGCCGTGTGCCGATGATGTCGAACATCGGTGGCGCCGACCCGTTCGGGGAGGGGCTGCTCGCCCGCTACCCCGAGGGGCTCCTGCCCCAGGGCATCTCGGCCGAGCTGATCGCCGCCCGCTGGTCCGTCACCCGGGAGGAGGCCGACGCGATCGCGCTGGCGTCGCACCGTCGAGCGGCTGCAGCCACCGACTCCGGCCGTTTCGCCGACGAGATCATGCCGGTCAAGGTCACGCTGGCGGACGGCACCGTCGCCGAGCACTCCACCGACGAGGGCGTCCGCCCTGAGACCTCCGCCGAGGCGCTCTCCGGCCTGCGGCCCGCGTTCCACAGTCCGCAGGTCGCCGCGTCTCGTCCCGAGCTGCCATGGATCGTCACCGCCGGCAACGCCAGCCAGATCTCCGATGGCGCAAGCGCCCTGCTGGTCATGGCGCGCGAGGTCGCCGTGGCGCTCGGGTGCACGCCACGCTGGCGAGTCGGAACCATGGCGCTGGCGGGCACCGACCCCATCACGATGCTGACCGGTCCCATTCCGGCCACACGGAAAGCCCTGGACCGGTCAGGCCTGAGCGTGGCCGACATCGACCACTTCGAGATCAACGAGGCCTTCGCCACCGTGGTCGCGGCATGGCTTCGCGAGCTGCGCGCCGACCCCGAGAAGGTCAACCCACGTGGCGGCGCGATCGCGCTCGGCCATCCCCTCGGCGCGTCGGGAGGTCGACTGCTCACCACCATGCTCCACGCGCTCGAGCAGACCGGCGGGCGTTTCGGGCTGCAGTCGATGTGCGAGGGCGGCGGGCTGGCCAACGCCACGATCGTCGAGCGCCTCGGCTGACCCAGTGCCGCACCGCGAAAGTCTCCTACATCCGGCTGCGTCTGCATCACAGCTCGCTTCGTTGCTTCGGCGGCCAAGTACGGCCCAGTACGAGGCGCGCCTCGCGCGTCGCGAGCCGCGCGCAGCCGCACCCTCGGTGCTATACGGAACTTCCACGGTGCAGCACTAGGCTGGGACGATGCGGTGGTTCCTCGGTCTGGCGGCGGTCGTGGGGGTCGGGCTCGTCGTGTTCGACGTGCTGCCGGCCGCGTACGTGTTCGCCCCGCTGCTCAGCCTGCTGATCTTCAAGGTCGGCACCGCGTCGTTCGGCTCGCTGCGCCGTGGCGCGTCCTACATCCCTGATGGCCCGCCCCGGCCGGTCGACACCACACGGGAGCGGATCGTCTACTGGTGCGCCGGGTGCGGGGCCGAGCTGCTGCTGCTGGTGCGGGGCACCGAGGCGGCGCCACGCCATTGCGGCGAGCGCATGACCGACCGCCGGGAGACCGCCAGCCAGCCGGACGCGACGTCCTGACCGCAGAGGCGAGGTTCGCCCAGGTAGGCGACCTCCACCACACGTCGAGGCTTCATCCCCAGCTGTGGACGAAGCTGTGGGCAAATCACACTACCGGGGTTCGCCTGAGGCTGGCCGACACTGTGTCGAACAGCCACGCATAGCGCAGGAATCTCGACAGACTGTCGACCCCTGGGGCGCTCGGGCGCATCCACGTGTCAGCATCTCATGACGGTCGCTGCGCGACCGCCACCACCAGGATTGTGAGAATCGCCTCCGCACGCTCCGGCGATTCACGTGTCAGCGCCACTGCGTCAAGGCGACCAGGCCGCCGGCCATGAGCACGAAGCCGATGACCAGGTTGGCGTTTCCTCCTGGGAGTCCGGGGATGACGTAGGCCAGGATGACGATGAGCACACCGAGCCCGATGAGGCCGACGCCCAGCGCGGGCACCCAGCTGGGGCTGCGCTTGGGCCTCGCGGGCTTCGGGGGGATGTAGGTGTCTCGCTTGGATCGTTTCGACTTCGGCACGCGCCTGGCACCTCTCCTCGAACACGGCTGACATGTGGGGTGGATGGTACGCTGAGTGGTGTCAGGGGCCGATTCCGGCCGTCGCGCCGGTGCGGTCGGCTCCACCCTGCCCGTCCGGTGAGAGCCTGCCTTGGTGAATGAGCGCCACGATCCCGAGACCCCGTCGCCCGGGCTGCAAGATCATCCCCGCCCGGCCACGCGCGTGGCGTTCGTGCTCGCAGTCGCGCTGCTGGCTGGGCTGCTCGTCACCTCGGCTCAGACCCCCCAGAGCACGTCGGAGTCCCGTCTCGGCGGGCGCATCGAGCTGATCGAGCTCATCCGCGACGAGCAGGCGATGAACGCGGCGATGGCGGCCAAGCTGGAGGACCTGACCGCGCAGGTCAGCGACATCCGGCGCAGCGCCGGCGACGGCGGCCCGGCCCTGCGGGAGCTGCAGGAACGCGTTGATGCGCTGGCGGCACCCGCCGGCATGACCGCGTTGGAGGGGCCGGGCGTGACGGCCACGCTGCGTGACTCCACCGCCAGCCCGAAGGACGGCGCGGGCGTCAACGACTACGTCATTCACGAGCAGGACCTGCAAGCGGTCATCAACGGGCTGTGGGCGGGCGGGGCCGAGGCGATGGCCGTGAACGGACAGCGGATCCTCACCACCACCGCGATCCGGTGCGTGGGCAATGTGCTGCTCCTGCACGGCGCGACCTACTCGCCGCCGTATGTGATCGAGGCCGTCGGCGACCCGGTCAGCATGGTCGAGGGCCTGGAGCGAGATCCCGCGGTCGCGCGCTTCGCCCAGGCTGTGCAGTCCTTCCAGCTCGGCTACGAGGTCCAGCGTGGCGACCAGCTGCGACTGCCGGCCTACGAGGGGTCGTCGTCCGTGCAGCTGGCGCGGCCGGTGGATGCGGGGCCGGGCCCGTGACGGTCACCGCGACGCGTCCGGCGACCGGGCTCAGGGTGCTGCGCGGCGTGGGGTGGACGCTGATCGGCCTCGGCGTGCTCGTGGGCCTGTACCTGGTCTACGCGCTCGGTTTCACCAACCTCGAGACCGACCGCGCGCAGCGGAGCCTCGAGGAGTCGTGGGCGTCCGCGGTGGGAGCGGTCGACGACCCGCGAGGACCGAGCGCCGCAGAGTCGGGTGCCGGGTCGACCGGTGAGGCAGCGACGGCAACAGGGTCGCAGGACGGCCCGGCGGACGGCGCCGAGACCGGGGCACTCGCCCCCACTGCGGTCGCGACCGGTGAGGCCATGGCGGTGCTGCAGTTCCGCCGCCGCGGAGCGCCGTCGCCCGTGACCGACGAGGCGATCTACGTCGTGGAGGGCGCCAGCGTCGAAGCGCTCAAGCGCGGACCCGGCCACTACCCGGAGACGGCGGCGCCGGGAGCCGAAGGCAACTTCGGCGTCGCGGGCCACCGCACCACCTTCGGAGCGCCGTTTTACAACCTCGACGAGCTCGAGGCGCGGGACGAGGTGCTGGTCACCGACCGCGCAGGCCGCCGCCACACCTACCGGGTCGTCGAGACCCGCATCGTGCGACCAGACGACAGCTGGGTCCTGGCCGACGATCCGCTCGGCACCGGCGCCGGCGGCATGCTGACGCTCACCACCTGCCACCCCCGCTTCTCCGCCGCCCAGCGCATGATCGTCTTCGCCGAGCTCGTGGCGTGAGGCGCGCTGCCCGCCTGGCACTCATCGCCGCCGTCGCCGTGGCCGTCGTCGTGCTGCTGTTCACGGTCGTGTTCCCTTGGTTCGACCGCACGTTCGTGAACGACCCGACGTTGGGTCTCGCACATGCCAGCGTCGAACAACGATGATCCCAGGGTCAGGCCTTCGGGGGGCCAGACCACCGAGGAGCTCATCGCGATCGCGTCCGGTTGGGCGGACCACCGGTCAGAGCGGATCGGCGGGCTCAACCCGTGGGCGGTGGCGATCTCGACGGGGAGGGCCTGCGTCCGTGATCGGGTCAGCGGCCTGGCCGCGGAGATGTCGTTCTTCGCGCTGCTCTCGCTGGTGCCGACGATCGTGGCGCTCGGCGCCGGCCTGAGCCTGCTGGAGGGCATCCTGGGGGCGGAGACGGTCTCCCGCGGTCAGGCTGCGACGGTGGTGGCGCTGTCCGCGGTGTTCTCCGACGAGGTGACCGAGGATGTCGTCGCCCCGCTGGTGGACGGGCTGCTGAGCGGCCAGCGCGGCGGGATCGCGCTGTCCAGCCTGCTGGCGACCACGTACCTCGCGAGCCGCGTGTTCACGTCGACCATCCGCGCGCTGGACCTGGCTTACAACGTGCCGGAGCGCCGCGGGTTCCTGGTCCAGCGACTGCTCGCGGTGGTGTTCGCGGTCGGCTCGGTGGTCGTCGTCGTGCTCACCCTGATCGTGTCGGTCGTCGGGCCGTTGTTCGGCACGGGCCAGGATCTCGCCGACCGGCTGGGGTTCTCCGAGGTGTTCGCCGTCGCCTGGCAGGTCGCGCGGCTGCCGGTGCTGCTGGTCATCGCCGTGGCGTTCTTCGGCGCCGTCTACCGCTTCGCGCCGAACGTGCGCCACCGCTTCCACCACGGTCTCCCCGGCGCGATGCTCGCCGTCGGGCTCTGGTTGGCGGTGTCGGCGGGTTTGCGGGTCTACCTGGCGACGGTCGGCGGGCCCGGCCCAGGCCTGGCCGGCGCGAGCGAGACCGTCGCGTTCCTCGGCCAGGTGGTCGGGGCGCTGGCGGCCGCGGTGCTGTGGGTCTTCCTGTCGAGCCTGTCCCTGCTGATCGGCGGCGAGCTCAACGCGGAGATCGCCCGGGCTCGTGGCGGGCCGCGGGCGCGTCCAGCCCCGCGCGGCGGTCGGCGCCGTCGCCGTCTGCGGTAGAACATCGCCGTCCACGCCGTCGCGCGATCCGCACACAGGAGGCAGCACGTGGTCGACGAACAGGGCGCGGTCAGCCAGCCGGAGGGGTCCACGATGCCGGACCATGCCGCGGCGGCCCGCCCGTGGCTGGCGTCCTATCCGCCTGGGGTGCCAGCGACGTACGACTACCCCGACGTCCCGCTCACCCGCTTCCTCGACGACGCGGCCGCGGACTTCCCGGCCGCGATCGCCGTCGACTTCCTGGGCTACACGCTGACCTACAAGGCGCTGCTCGACCGCGTCGACCGGTTCGCGACCGCGGTGGGCGACCTCGGTGTGACCAAGGGCGACCGCGTTGGCCTCATCCTCCCGAACTGCCCCCAGCACGTCATCGCGGCCTGGGCCGTGCTGCGCCTCGGCGCCATCGTGACCGAGAACAACCCGCTGCACACCGCCGACGAGCTCGCGCACCAGCTCAACGATGCGGGCTGCAGGGTCGTGGTGTGCCTGGACCCGATCTACCAGCGGCTCGCCGAGCTGAAGGGTCGCCTCCCCCGCGTCGAGCACATCATCGTCACAGGCATCCAGGATGCGCTGCCGTTCCCGAAGAACATCCTGTTCCCGCTCAAGGGGCGCCGCGACGGCACCTACTGCAACATCGCCGACTCCGAAGGCGTCCTGCGGATGCGCGACCTCATCGCGACGACCCCGCCCACGGTCGCGCATGAGGTGATCGACCCTGGCGTCGACGTGGCGCTGCTGGCCTACACCGGCGGCGCCACCGGTCCCGGCAAGGGCGTGATGCTCAGCCACCGCAACCTGGTGGCCAACGCGTTCCAGGCCAGGCTGTGGATCCCCGATATCCAGGCGGGCCGCGAGAACCTGCTGTGCGTCGTGCCCTTCTCACATCCCTACGGCCTGACCACCTGCCTGGCGATGGGAACGCTCGCAGCGGCGACGCTGACGTTGCTGCCGCGCTTCGACCGGGACACGGTGCTGTCGACCATCGCCAAGCGGAAGCCCACCCTGTTCCCGGGCGTGCCCGCGTTCTTCGTGGCGCTGGGCGAGGCCCCGGACCTCGGCAAGCGCGACCTCAGCTCGGTCCGCGCGTGCCTGTCGGGTCCGGCGGCGTTGCCCGCCGAAGTCGTCAAGCGCCTCGAGGAGCTGACCGGCGGCAAGCTCCGCGAGGGTTACGGGATGACGGAGACCGCGCCGATCACGCACGCCAACCCCATCTACGGCAAGGCCAAGCGGGGCGCGATCGGCATGCCGATCACCGACACGGCCTGCACCTTGCGGGACGTCGACGACCCGTCCAGGCCAGCCAGGGCTGGGGAGCCGGGCGAGCTGGCCGTCGCGGGCCCCCAGGTGATGCTGGGCTACTGGAACCGCCCGGACGAGACCGCCGAGGCGCTCGTCGACGGCTGGCTGCTGACCGGCGCTGTCGCCGAGGTCGACGACGACGGCTACTTCTGGATCGTGGACCGCTGAGTCCCGAGGCGCGCGGCCGATGCTTGAACGGCGGCGCACGGGGGGAGATGATGGCCACGGTTGCCTACCCGAAGGGCGCCCTCATGGGCATCGTCATCTTGCTGGTCATCCTCGCCCTCGTCGTCGGCGGGATCGGCCTGGTCATCGAAGGACTGCAGCTGCTCCTCATCGTGGCCCTGGTCCTGTTCATCGCGAGCTTCGTCCTCGGTCGGCGCGGCCGCACGAAGCGTTAGCCTGGCGGCGATGGCGCGCGTCTTCCTGGTCGACAACTACGACAGTTTCACCTACAACCTCGCCCAGGAGCTCGGCGAGCTCGGCGCGGAGGTCGAGGTTGCGCGCCATGACGCGTTCAGTCTCGACGAGCTCGCCGCGTGGGACGCCGACGGGATCGTGATCTCGCCAGGGCCGGGAACGCCGGCGGATGCGGGCCTGTCCAGTGACGTCATCCGCCGCTTCGCGGGGCGCGTGCCACTGCTGGGCGTGTGCCTTGGCCACCAGTGCATCGCGGAGGTCTACGGCGGCACGATCGTGCGCGCGCCTGAGCTGGTGCACGGCAAGACCTCGGCCATCCACCACGACGGTCTGGGGGTCTTCGACGGGTTGCCGCAGCCGTTCACGGCCACGCGCTACCACTCGCTGGTCGCCGACGCCGCCAAGGTGCCCGCCGAGCTCGACGTCACCGCACGCACCGGCAACGGGCTGATCATGGGGCTCCGGCACCGCGAGCAGCCGGTCGAGGGCGTGCAGTTCCATCCCGAGTCGATCCTCACGACGGTCGGCATGGACCTGCTCGGCAACTTCCTGTCCTCGCTCGCCCAGCCGGCGCCCGCCTGAGCGTCACTCGCTCGTGGTGGGGTTCGGGCTCGGCGTGGGGACCTCGATCGGCGGCTCGGTGGGTTCCGGCTCCTCGGTGGGTTCCGGCTCCTCGGTCGGCTCCGGACCGCGCGAGATGATCAGCCCGACCGTCGTGCCGGGGGGGAAGACCTGCTCGGGGCGAGGGGTGGTGGTGATGACGATGCCGGCGTCGACGTCGTCGTTGAACTCCCGCCTGTCCACCACGACGTTGAAGCACGGGCGCGGCTCGCAGGCCGCGCGCAGCGTCTCGGTCGCGACCGCTTCGCTGAAGTCCTCGACGTTGGGGATCTCGACGTCGTCCGGGCCCGTGGACACGACCAGGCCGACGGCGGTGCCCTCGGGGACCTCCTCCCCGGACTCGGGCTCGGCGCGGATGACGCGGCCCTCCTCGATGTCGGTGGAGGCCTCCTCGGTGGTTTCACCCACGCCGAGGCCGGCGGCCTCCAGCGCGGCCACGGCCTCGTCCACGGTGAGGTTCTCGACCGGCGGCACGGCGACGGTGGCGACGTCGCCGAACGGGACGAGCGTGACCTCGCTGCTCTCCTCGACCTCCTCATCGGCGGCGGGGTTGGTCTCGGCGACCGTGCCCTCGTCCTCAGGGGTTGGGGCCGGGACCGAGTCGCCGAGCCGGAAGGTCAGGTTCTGCCGGGTCAGCTCGTCCTGGGCATCCTGGAGGGTCATGCCGACCACGTCGGGGACCGTGACCAGGATGGGCTCCGGCTCGGTCTCCACCGGTTCGGTCGGCTCCGGCTCAGGCGGGGCGAACAGCTCCGACACGAGCAGCGCGCCGACGGCGAACACGGCGATCAGCAGCAGGGCGAGCAGCAGCCACAGGGGGTTGAAGCGTCGCCTCGGCTCCTCGGCGTAGCCGTCGTAGTGCTCCTCCTCCTCTTCCTCGTACCTGGCCGGCGGCGCCACGGCGGTGCGGCCGATCGCTTCGGTCTGCTCGTAGGCGTAGACCGGGGGCGCGGACACGGACTGGCCCTGGATGGCACGCTGCAGGTCGGCGTTGAACTCGCGGCCGTCGGCGTAGCGCTGATCGGGGTCCTTGGCCATCGCGCGCAGCACCACGGCCTCGAGCTCGGGTGAGATGTCGGGGTTGATCTGGCTCGGCGGGGTCGGCGGTGTGGACACGTGCTTGTAGGCCAGCGCGACGGCGGAGTCGGCCTCGAACGGCTGCCGCCCCGCCAGCATCTCGTAGAGGACGCAGCCCAGCGCGTAGATGTCGGTGCGCCCGTCGACCGGCTGGCCCTGCGCCTGCTCGGGCGCCACATAGGCTGCGGTGCCGAACACCGCGGCCGTCTGGGTGACGGACTCGGCGTTCACCGCGCGGGCGATGCCGAAGTCGGCGACCTTCACCGTCCCCTCGTCGTTCACCATGATGTTTGCGGGCTTGATGTCGCGGTGGACCAGCCCGCGCTGGTTGGCGTAATGCAGCGCGAGGGCGGCGTCGCCGGCGATCTCGGCCGCGCGCTCCGGCAGGAGCGTCTCGCGGGCCAGGACCTCCTTCAGGGATCGGCCCTTCACGTACTCCATGACGATGAACGGGCGCGAGTCCGACTCGCCGGTGTCGTACACGGCGACGACGTTGGGGTGGTTGAGGCTGGCTGCGGCCCGCGCCTCGCGACGGAACCGGGCCAGGAACGACGGGTCGTCGGCGTAGCGGGCGTGCAGGATCTTGATCGCGACCTCGCGGTCGAGCTGGGTGTCGCGCGCCAGCTGCACGTCGGCCATGCCGCCCTGCCCGATGAGGCCGCGCAGCTCGTAGCGGCCGGCGAGCCTCGAGCGGTCGCCTGGCAGCGGGGTCGTCTCGTCCATTCGGGTCAACCGTCCTCGTCGGGCTGGGCGGCCTCATCGGGGCCGCTGGCCTGCAATGCCGCCTCCATGACGGCCTTGGCGACCGGGGCGGCGAGCTGGCCGCCGGTGGCCTCGCTGCCGACCTCGCCGCCGTCCTCGATCATCACGGCGACCGCCACCTGCGGATTCTCGGCGGGCGCGAAGCCCGTGAACCACACGGTGGGCGCGCGCCCCTCGGCTGTCTGCGCGGTACCCGTCTTGCCGGCCACCTGCACCCCGGCGATCTGCGCGGCGGTGCCGCTGCCGCGCTCGACGACCCCGATCATCATCTCGGTGAGGGTCTGCGCCGTCTGCGCGCTGATCGCCTGCGGGTCGGCCTGGCCGGAGGGGGTGAACGGCTGGGGGTCGAACGTCGCCACATCGCTGCCGCTGGTGTCGGTCACCTCGGTGACCAGGTGGGGCGTCATCAGCACGCCGCCGTTGCCGATGGCGGCGGCGATCATGGCCATCTGCAGCGGCGTGGCGCGCACGTCGAACTGGCCGATGGCGCTCTGCGCGGTCTGCGGCTCGTTCAGCTCCTTGGGCATGCGGCTGTCCGCGGGGACCGGCACCTGCTCGATGATCGCGGTGTTGAAGCCGAACGCCTCCGCCTGGGCGATGAGGGCCTCAGCGCCGAGGTCGAGGCCGAGCTTCGCGAATGTCGTGTTGCAGCTGACCTCCATGGCGCGCAGCAGGGTGAGCGGCTGCCCGTCGTTGCACAGGCCGCCGCCGAAGTTGCCGATGGTGGCCGTCGTCTGGGGCAGCTGGAGCTCGGAGGGGTCGTCGAACTCCGCGTCCGGCGGGATGCCGCTCTCGAGCGCCGCCGCGCCGGTGACCAGCTTGAACGTCGAGCCTGGCGGATAGGTCTCGCGGATGGCCCGGTTGATCAGGGGGCGGTCGCCGTCGGCGAGCAGCTCCTCGCGGTAGGCGATGATGTCGTCGCGGTCGTGGCTGGACATCCGGTTGGGGTCGTAGCTGGGCGATGACCACAGCGCGAGAATGTCGCCGCTGACCGGCTCGAGCGCCACGACGGCGCCGCGGCGGTCCCCCAGCGCGTCCTGGGCGGCCTGCTGCGCGGGGGGGAGGATCGACAGACGCAGGTCGTCGCCGGCACGCTCGCGGCCGGCCAGCAGGTCGGTGAGGTTGCGGGCGAAGCGCTCGGGCGCCGCGCCGGTCAGGTAGTCGTTGAACGACCGCTCGAGCTCCTCCGGCCCGAACACCAGCGACTGGTAGCCCGTCACGTGCGCGTACAGCGGCCCCGCGGGGTACTGGCGGCGGTAGCGCAGCCTGCCGTCGGTCTCCTCGACGACGGCCAGCTCGGTCTCGCCGTCGCCGCCGATCATCAGTCCGCGCCGTGTCTGGTACTCCTCGATGAGCCCTCGCGAGTTGCGCGGGTCGTCGCGCAGCTCGGCGGCCCGCAGCACCTGCAGGTAGTTGACGTTCACCAGCAGCGCGGCGAACAGCACGAACATCAGCAGCGCGACGCGCCGCAGCTGGGGGATCACGCGGCGACCACGTCTGTGCGCTGCTCGGCGGTGGAGATGCGCAGCAGCAGGGCCACCAGCACGTAGTTGGTCAGCAGTGACGAGCCGCCGTAGGACAGGAACGGCAGGGTCAAGCCCGTGAGGGGTATGAGGCGGGTGACGCCGCCGACGATGACGAACACCTGCAGGCTGAAGATGATCGTGAGGCAGGCGGCCAGCAGCCTGCCGAAGTCGTCGCGGCAGCGCAGCGCGATGGCGAAGCCGCGGCCGGACATCAGGAAGAACAGCAGCAGGAGCGCGGTGGTGCCGAGCAGCCCCAGCTCCTCGCCGAACGCGGAGAAGATGAAGTCGGTCTCCACGAACGGGATGAAGTCGGGACGGCCCTGGCCGAGCCCTGTGCCGAGGATCCCGCCGGTGCCCAGGGCGAACAGGGACTGGACCAGCTGGAAGCCGGCGTCCTCGACGTCGGCGAAGGGGTCCAGCCAGATCGCGATGCGCCGCTGCACGTGCGCGAAGGTGGTCCACGCCAGGAAGGCGCCGGCGCCGAACAGCAGCGCGCCGCCGAACACGTAGATCAGCCGGGACGTGGCCACGTACAGCAGCAGCACGAACATGCCGAACAGCAGCAGCGACAGCCCGAGGTCCTTCTGGAAGATCAGGACGCCGAGGCTCGCGAGCCAGGTCGCGAGCACCGGTCCGAACGCGCGGGCCGGCGGCACCATGAACGGGCCGAACCGGTTCGTGGCGATGGACAGCAGTTCGCGCTTCTCGGCCAGGTAGCTGGCGAAGAAGATCGCGAGGCCGATCTTGGCGACCTCGCCGGGCTGGATGGAGAACCCGGCGAACCGCAGCCAGATGCGCGCGCCGTTCACCTCCACGCCGATGCCGGGCAGCAGCGGCAGGAGCATGAAGACCAGCGCGCCGATACCGATGATGTAGCGGAAGGAGTCAAGCGAGCGGTGGTCGCGGATGAACAACAGCGTGGCGCAGAACGCCACGACCGCCAGGACGGTCCAGATGGTCTGCGCGGGCGCCAGCGCGGCCTCCGGGTCGGCGTAGTCGAGGCGGCGCACCATGACCAGGCCGAGGCCGTTCAGCGTGAACGCGACGGGCAGCAGGCAGGGGTCTGCGCCGGGGGCGAAGCGGCGGGTGACCAGATGGGCGGCCAGCGCGAGCGCCGCCAGCGCCCCGCCGTACGCGCCGAGCCCTGGCGGGACCACCCCCTCCTGCGCGAAGCCGAGCAGGGTGTAGGCGACCAGCACCGCCACGATCCCGACCGCCAGCAGCGCCAGCTCGCGATTGGCGTTGCGGCGAGTGGCGCGCGCGTCGACCTGCGCGGGCGCGGCGACGGCGCTCACGAGTCCGGCGAGGCGGCCGGGCTCGGCGACGCC
Source organism: Euzebyales bacterium (assembly GCA_013695145.1). Lineage (GTDB taxonomy): Bacteria > Actinomycetota > Nitriliruptoria > Euzebyales > Egibacteraceae > JACDBB01. The sequence continues at coordinate 2,969 of JACDBB010000076.1, read as the reverse complement.
TCGTCGGCCGGGGTGGCGGTGGGGGAGGGGGAGGGCTCCGGCTCGGGTTCGGGGGCGCTGGCCTCCTCGATCCGCACCCGATAGCTCTCGACGATCTCGCGCGCCTCGGTGAGGCTGCTCGCGGAGACGCCGTCTCGGACCCGCGAGGCCAGGAACGCAGGCAGGTCGTCGGTTGACAGGTCGGTCGCCTCGCGCTGCCAGGACAGCCGAAGACCGCCGACGCTGTCGGGCGGCAGGCCGTTGTAGATGCCGATCTGCCCGCCCGAGTCGCCGACGAAGTAGGCACGCGCCAGCAGCGCGTAGCCGCCGGCGCCGAGCACGCCGAGGAGCACCAGGACGCCGACGACGACGCCGAGCGCGCGTCCACGGCGGCGGGCCCTCGGCGCCGGCGTGTGCCCGACGTCGCTGCCCTGCTCCTCTCCGTAGCGGCCCATCTTGGTGGCCCAGTCGGCGTCGTCGCCGGACTCCTGGCGGGTGCGGATGGGGGTGGCGCCCTCGCTGGTGCGCACCGGCGGCCGCGGGCCGGAGCCGTCGAGACGCCCGGTCGTTTGGTCCTCTCCGCCGCCGCCGCCGGTGTCGCCGACTGGCTGGGTCGCATCCGCGGTGGCGGGGACGGCCGGCACCCGGGAGCCGTCGTGCTCGCGGGGGCCGAGAACGCGCAACAGCACCACGGTGATGTTGTCGGGGCCGCCGCGCTCGTTGGCCATGGCGATCAGCTTGCTGGTCGCGGCGTCACCGTCGGCCTCGGCTTCCAGGATGCCGGCGATCTCGTCGTCGCCGACCGGATTGGTCAGCCCGTCGGAGCACAGCACCACCTGGTCGCCGGGCTGGAGCTCCAGGGGGGCCAGGCTGTCCACCTCGACCTCCCGGTCGACGCCGATGGCGCGGGTGACCACGCTGCGCTGCGGGTGGGTGGCCGCCTCGTCGCGGGAGATGCGGCCCTCACGGATCAGCTGCTCCACCAGGGTGTGGTCCGTGGTGAGCTGGCTGATGACGTCACCCGAGCGGAGCAGGTACGCCCGGCTGTCGCCGACGTGCGCCAGGTGCAGCCGGCCGTTGCGCACCATCACCGCGGTGAGCGTGGTGCCCATGCCCGACAAACCGGGGTCCTCGGCGGCGTCCGCGATGACCGAGCGGTTGGCCTGCGTGATCGCGTCGACCAGCGCCCTCTGCGCATCCTCCGCGGCGGCGAACTGGCTGCCGTTCAGCTCCTCGACCGGCTCGAGCGCCCTCTGCGACGCGACCTCGCCGGCGACGTGACCGCCCATCCCGTCTGCGACGGCGAACACCGTCGAGCCGGCGTAGTGGCTGTCCTCGTTGCCCTCGCGCACTCGGCCCTTGTCCGTGGCGGCGTGAACGGTGAAGCGCAGGCCGGTCACTTGCGCACCTCCACGACGGTCTTGCCGATGCCGAGCTGGTCGCCGGGGACGATCGGGGCGGGAGCGGTGACCTTCGCGCGGTTCAGGTACGTCCCGTTGGTGGAGCCCATGTCAGCGATCACCCATCCGTCGCCCGCACGGTACACGCGGGCGTGCCGCTCGCTGACGTAGGGGTCCGAGAGCTGTACCGTGCAGCCCTCGTCCCGGCCGAAACGGATCTCGCTGTCGTTCAGCGGCAGCACCCGGGGGCGGCCCTCGGCGAGGTGCACGACCAGCTCGCGCGGCGGGGACTTGCCCACGTTGCGGTCGGTGGGCGCGCTCGGGCGTGGCGCCGGCCTGGGCGCGGCGCGGACGCTCGAGGCGCGTGCGGGCGCAGGTGCCCGAGTGTCGCGCAGGATCGCGCGGGCGACGCGCGCGACGAAGAGGTACAGCAGCAGGAGGAACAGCCCCTGCAGGACGACCAGGACGATGGGCGGGACCACGGGCTCAGTCCTCGAGCGCGAAGGTCAGCTTGACGTTGCCCAGCTCCAGGCGGTCGCCGTCGGCGAGCCGCGCGGTCTGGACGCGCTCGCCGTTGAGCTTGACGCCGTTGGTCGAGCCCAGGTCGCTGATCTCCCACGTCCCGTTCGTCTCGGTCAGCTCGGCGTGGCGGCGGCTGACCGACGCGTCGTCCAGGGTGACGTCGCAGTCAGGCAGGCGACCGACCGTCGCGCGGGCGGTGATGCGCTGCGGCTCGCCCGTGCCGCCGAGCGGCCGCAGGATGGCGCTGGTCGAGGAGGCCGTGGAGATGACGCGGGTGGCTCCGGCGTCGGCGTCGGCGTCGGCGGTCGGCTTCGCGGGCGGGGCGTGCTGGCGGGGAGCGGGCGTCCGGGGCCTTGACTTGGGAGCCGCCTTGGGCTGGGAGCCGGCCCCTGGCGCCTCCACCTTGCCGCGCAGCTCATAGGTCCCGACGCGGACCTGCTCGCCCTCCTCGAACTCGATGCGGACGGGGCCCTTCAGGCGCCAGTCGCGATCCGCGGCCGTGCGCTGGACCACCTCGGCGAGCTCGCGCTGGAGCGGCGTGACGTACCCGCCGAAGCGGTCCAGGTCCTCCTTCGCGATCACGAAGCGGTACACGTTGGGGACGATCACCCCGTCCAGGCCAACCTGCTGGTAGTTGCCCGCGTACCGCTGCACGGCCTTGGCCAGCTCGACAGGCTGCAGACCGGAGCGGAACGCGCGCGCGAAGAAGCCCTCGACGACTCCCTCGAGGCGCTTCTCGAAGTCCCGCAGGATGCTCATACCGGCCGTCGCGTTCCCAGGTCGGTGGATGGTGTGGGAAGTGCAGTCTAGAGGCGGGGACACCCCGCGCGGGCGCCCGCGCTCCTGTCCGGCGGGGTAGTGGCCGTAAGGGCGCGCCAGCGCCCCGGCGCACGGCCGCCGGGTCAGGTGGTTGCCGTTTCCGCCCGCTGCTACACTCCGCCTCCGCTGCGCCGGCGCATGAGCACGGTCGGTGCTGCCGCTCGGGCGAGTGGCGGAATTGGCAGACGCGCAGGATTCAGGTTCCTGTGTCCTTCTAGGACTTGGGGGTTCAAGTCCCCCCTCGCCCAC
>JACDBB010000030.1 GCA_013695145.1 Euzebyales bacterium | reverse complement strand
GCCGCAGGCCTGCTGTCGGCAGCGGTGGTCGTCGGTGCGGTCGCAGCGGCCCTGACCCCCAGCGACAGCGCCCACCCTGGTGACGTGACGGTCGAAGCGCGCGACTTCGCGTTCGTTCCACACGAAGTGCGGGTGACCAGCGGCGGCAGCGTGTACGTCAGCAACGCCGACCTGATCCTGCACACCTTCAGCGTCGAGAGCACCACGCTGTCTCAGCCGCTGCCCGAACGCCGCAGCGTGCGCCTGCGCGTCGGTCTCGACCCCGGCACCTACCAGTTCTTCTGCGCCGTGCCAGGTCATGAGGCCATGACGGGCGTCCTCGTCGTCGAGTGAAACACGAGCACGCGGTCCGCAAGGAGCCAAGAGTGATGGCCAGAGCTCGTTGTGGGACTGTTGACCGTGAACGAGCTGACGGCGATCGCCGGGGCGGACTCGACATCCTGTGGATGACCAGCGGTTCCGTCGGGTGGACCCTAGGAGAATCGAACTCCTGACCTCCGCCTTGCAAAGGCGGCGCTCTACCAATTGAGCTAAGGGCCCGCGTCGTTCCCTTCATCGCGCCAGGCCCCGCCGAACCGGCTAGAGGTCCCGCGGCTCCTCCCAGATCGCTTCATCCAGTTCGCGGTCGCGCTGTCGCTTGAGGACGGCGAGCGCGCCGGCGGCCGCGGCCACCAGCATCAGCAGCTTCTTCATGGGGGGCTCCACGTTCGAGGCGGGCGACACGGACCGTTCGACACGCGTGGGCCATCGAGGACTTGAACCTCGGACCTCACCCTTATCAGGGGTGCGCTCTAACCGCCTGAGCTAATGGCCCTGGTGCGACGCAGGAGTCTACCGGGCCGCCGTTGCGGTCGCACGATCCACTGGTCAGTCGCGCTCCTCCTGTGCCAGCGTCATCCGCAGGCCACCGAGGAGATCGGCGACGAGGTTGTACAGGAACGCCAGGAAGACGTTGATCCCGCTGAAGAGCACGACGTTGAGCAGGCCGACGAGGAACAGCGCGCGGGCGATGTTGCCACTGTTGATGGTCACGTCGAGGTTGATGTCAGCCAGGATGGCCAGTCCCTGATCGATGATCCCGAGCCGGTTCACCACTGACCAGAAGACGGCGATGCCGAGCATGAAGACCAGCAGGGTGCAGAAGTAGAAGATCAGAGACAGCTTCAGCACCGAGAAAGGGTCGACGCGGCGGACGGTGACCGCTCGCTTCACGACCCGGCGCTTGGCCGGGCGTGTCCGGGTGCCGACGGCTGCGGCGCTTCCGGTCGAACCGCGGCGCGGAGGCGGCGCGGTGCGCACCCGCTGTGTCGAGTCCTCGGTGGAGGCCATCTAGCTCTCCACGCCCCGCGCTCGGTGACGCTTGTGCTCACGCAACATGCGGGCAGTCTACGCGAGCGTCGCGCGCGGTCGTCGGTGGAGGCGGCAGGGCCATCAGGACATGCTCCCCGGCTCCGGGCGTCACTCTTCCAGGCCACTGTCGATGACCGGTGCGACAGCGGCGACCTTTGCGCCCTCGCTGGGCTTCATCACACGGACGCCCTGGGTCGACCGCCCGGTCGGGCGGATGTCCTTCACGTCCATGCGGATGATGGTGCCCCGGTCGGTGACGAGGAAGATCTCCTGCTCGTAGGCCGCCACCAGAGCACCGACCAGACCTCCGCGCTGGTCGGTCAGGTAAGCGGTCTTGACACCCATCCCGCCACGCTTCTGATTCGGGTAGCGCTCCAGCGGCGTGCGCTTGCCATAGCCCTCGTCCGTGACCACCAGCAGCTGCCCGTCCGCCACGGCCAGCGTCATCGACAGGACCTCATCGTCCGCGCGCAGCTTCATGCCGATCACGCCGGTGGTGTCCCTGCCCATCGGGCGGGCGTCGGTCTCGACGAAGCGGATCGCCTGGGCCTTGCGGCTGACGAGCAGCACGTCGTCGCGACCCGAGGTCACGGTAACGCCGATCAGCTCGTCGTCTTCGCGCAGCTTGATGGCGATGAGGATGCTGCGCGGCGAGTCGTACTCGACCAGCGCGGTGCGCTTGACCATTCCCTGCTTGGTGGCGAACAGCAGGTAGCGCGGCTCGCCGTCAGGATGCTCGAAGTCCTTCAGGTCGAGGACCGCGGCGATCGTCTCGTCCGGCTCCAGCGCCAGTCCCTCGACGTTCGCCACGTAGGTGCCGCGCGCGATCCGCGACTTCTCCGGCACCTGCCATGCCTTCACCCGGTACACGCGCCCCTGGTTGGTGAAGAACAACAGCATGTGGTGAGTGGTGGTCACGAACAGATCGCGGACGATGTCGTCGGACTTCAGCGCCGTGCCCGACACGCCCTTCCCACCGCGCTTCTGGATGCGGTACTCACTGGCCTTCACCCGCTTGACGTAGCCCGCGCGGGTCACGGTGACGACGATGTCCTCCTCGGCGATCAGGTCCTCCATCTCGAGGTCGCCGCCGCCCGGCAGGATGCGCGTCCTGCGCGCGTCGCCGAAGCGGTCGCGCAACTCGACGAGCTCGGAGGTGATGATCTCTCGGACCCGCTCGGGCCGGGAGAGGATGTCGCGCAGGTCGGCGATCACCTGCTGCAGCTCGGCGAACTCGTCGAGGATGCGCTGCCGCTCCAGGGCGGCGAGCCGACGCAGCTGCATGTCAAGGATCGCGCGCGCCTGGATCTCCGACAGCTCGAAGCGCGCCCGCAGCTCGCCCAGCGCGGCGTCGGCGGACGCCGAGGAGCGGATCAACTCGATCACGGCGTCGAGGTTGTCCAGCGCCACGATCAGGCCCGACAGGACGTGCGCGCGCTCCTCGGCTTTGCGGAGCCGGTAGCGGGTGCGCCGCGTGACGATCTCGACCTGGTGGGCGATGTAGGCCGTGATGGTCTGCGCCAGGGACAGCGTGCGCGGCACGCCGTCGACCAGCGACAGGTTGATGACGCCGAACGTGTCCTGCAGCTGGGTCATCTTGTAGAGCTGGTTGAGCACGACCTGCGCGTTGGCGTCACGCTTGAGCTCGATGACCAGGCGCATGCCGTGGCGGTTGGACTCGTCACGCACGTCGCGGATGCCCATGATGCGCCTGCCGTTCACGAGCTCGGCGATCTTGAGCGCGAGGTTGGCCTTGTTGACCTGATAGGGCAGCTCGGTGACGACGATGCGCTCGCCGTGACGCTCGCCCTGGCCCGATCTGCCCAGGCTCTCCCCCCGGGCCGACCTGCCCAGGGAGTCCTCCTCGACCTCGGTCACCGCGCGCATGCGAATAGAGCCGCGGCCGGTCTCGTAGGCCTGGTGGATGCCGTCGGTGCCCATGATGAGCGCGCCGGTGGGGAAGTCGGGGCCGGGGACGATGCGCAGCAGCTCTTCGAACGTGATGTCGGGGTTCGCGATGGTGGCGATGACGGCGTCGGACATCTCGATCAGGTTGTGCGGGGGGATGTTGGTCGCCATCCCGACGGCGATACCCGAGCTGCCGTTGACCAGCAGGTTGGGGAACCGGCTGGGCAGGACCACGGGCTCGGACTCCTGCCCGTCGTAGTTCTCGACGAAATCGACGGTGTCCTCGTCGATGTCGCGGAGCAGCTCCATGGCCAGCGGTGACAGGCGCGCCTCGGTGTAGCGCATGGCCGCAGGCGGGTCACCGTCGACGGAGCCGAAGTTGCCGTGCGGGTCGATCAGCGGGTAGCGGATGGCCCAGGTCTGGCCCATGCGTACCAGCGCGTCATAGATCGCCGAGTCGCCGTGCGGGTGGTACTTCTTCATCACGTCGCCGACCGCCGCAGCCGACTTGCGATGCTGGGCGCCCGGGCGCATGCCGCCCTCGAACATCGAGAACAGGATCCGGCGGTGAACCGGCTTGAGCCCGTCCTGCACGCCGGGCAGGGCGCGCCCGACGATGACGCTCATCGCGTAGTCGAGGTAGGAGCGCTGCATCTCCGCCTCGATCTCGATCGGTTCGACGCGGTTGCCCTCAGCGATGGTCGGCGTCGAGGGGGGCGTGGCGCCGGGGGGAGGCGTTGCGTCGCTCACTTGATGCTCACTTTGCGGATGTCGAGAACGATCCGGGTCGGGTTCGCAAGGGTGTGCAGTCGATAGGCTGGGTCGCCGTTGGTACCGACCAGCAGGTCTACGGTGCCGTCGCGGCCCTCGACGTGTGCGGAGCGGATCGTCGGAGCTCCGGCGACGGGATCGCTGGCGCGCGAGTCGAAGTCCTCGGCGTACGCGGCTGCGACGCGCAGGCGCAGGTGATCGTCCGCGATCCACGCCCGGGCGCTGGGGACTGGAGCGGCGCGACCGTCCGTGGTCTGGGAGACCTCCATTGTGTAGCGCACGTGGGTCAGCCGGTCACGGACGCGGACGCTGGCGAGGGTGACCCGCGGCGCGTCTGGCGACCCCACCTCCTGCGGCCGGCTCGCGAAGCGCCTCAGGTCGGGCACCCCGTCTCCGGGATCGGGCGGCGGCCCGATCAGGCTGCGATCGCGAACCAGAACGGGCGGCAGGCCCCAACCGCCCCAGAAGGCGCCCGGTCTCATCAACGCCGGGCCGAACGCCGCGGCCGAATGGGAGCGGCCGTCGATGCGGACCTGCACGCGGTCCACCGACGGGAACTCGGTGAGGGTGTTCGCGATCGCGCCGAGGGCGAGGGCCTCGTTGGTCGGCGAGGCACCGACGAGCGCGGCGTCGGTCACGACCTCCTGCGACAGGTCGACGGTCGCGACGGCGCCTTGGATGTCGACGCCGTGGACCTCGGTCGTGGGCGGCAAGACCGCATTGAGGCCGCCCTCGTCGGTCTGCGGGCCGGCGATCAGCAGCTCAACCGCGGTGCGGGCGAGGTCTGCCGCCAGCTCGACCTCATGGGTGACCGCCTGCAGGTGCGCGTCCTCACCGTCGCCGGCGCGGAAGTACAGCGTGAGTCCGACCTTGTCGTCGGGCGGCAGGGCGGGCGTGGCCACCAGCAGCGGCGCCCTGCTCGCCTGACCAGATCCGGCCGACGGCGCGGCGTCCGTGACGCAGCCAGCCACAGCCAGCGCCGCCGCGACCGCGAGCGCCAGGCGCGGCATCGGCGCAGCGCGTGGGATAGCGGCCTGCGTCGTGGTCACGGCTAGACGTCGAGGAAGCGGACGTCCTTGGCGTTGCGCACGATGAAGTTGCGCCGCGCCTCCACATCGTCGCCCATGAGGATCGTGAACAAGGAGTCCGCTGCTGCGGCGTCCTCCATCCCGATCTGCAGGAGGGTGCGGCCAGCCGGGTCCATCGTGGTGACCTCCAACTGCTCGGCGTCCATCTCGCCGAGTCCCTTGAAGCGGCTGATGCGGGGCTTCTTTCCGTTCTTGGATCCCGCCATGAGTTCGACCACCGCCGCGTCGCGCTCAGCGTCGGAGAACGCGTAGCGGGTCTGCTCGCGTCCCTTGGCTCCCGGCGGGTCGATCTGGTACAGCGGTGGCTGGGCGATGTAGACGTAGCCGGCATCGATCAGCTCACGCATGTGACGGAACAGGAAGGTCAGCACGAGTGTGCGAATGTGGGCGCCGTCGACATCGGCGTCCATCAGCATCACGATCTTGTGGTAGCGAGCCTTGGTGAGGTCGAACTCGTCACCGATGCCGGTGCCGATCGCTGTGATGAGCGCCTGGATCTCCTTGTTCTCGAGGATTTTCCCCAGGCGCGCTTTCTCGACGTTGAGGATCTTCCCGCGGATGGGCAGCACGGCCTGGAACTCACGGTGGCGCGCCTGCTTCGATGAGCCGCCGGCGGAGTCGCCCTCGACGATGAAGATCTCGCTTTCCGCGGGATCGCGCGAAGCGCAGTCGGCGAGCTTGCCCGGCAGCGAGGTGGAGTCCAGCAGGCCCTTGCGACGGGTCAGGTCTCTGGCTTGGCGGGCCGCGAGCCGGGCGCGGGCGCCCTGGACCGCCTTGTTGACCACGATCCGTCCTTCTGCGGGGTGCTCGGCGAGCCAGTCGCGCAGCCGCTCGTTGCAGGTCCGCTCGACGAAGCTGCGGATGGGCGTGTTGCCGAGCTTGGTCTTGGTCTGGCCCTCGAACTGGGGGTCGGCCAGCTTCACCGACACGATCGCGGTGAGGCCCTCACGGATGTCCTCCCCGGTGAGCGAGAGGTCCTTCTCCTTGCCCGTCGAGGGCATGAGCTTGGCGTCTCGCGCGTAGCGGTTGACCACGTTGGTCAGGGCCTTCTTGAAGCCCTCCTCGTGCGTGCCGCCCTCATGGGTGTTGATCGTGTTCGCGAACGTGTGGATGGACTCGTGGAAGGTCGCGTTCCACTGCAGCGCGACCTCCAGCTCGTGGGGACCGTCGCCGTTGGGCTCGGCCGACGTGAAGTGCAGGATCTCGTCGTGAAGCGGGTCCTTGGCTGCGTTCAGGTGCGTCACGAAGTCGCGCAGACCGCCGGGGAAATGGAAGTCGTAGCGGGTCGGCCTGGCCACCTCGGTGTCCGCCTCCGCGCCTTCGGACGGCGGGGGGCTGCGGCGCTCGTCGATCACGGCGATGCGCAGCCCGGCGGTCAGGAAGGCCGTCTCGCGGAAGCGGGCCATCAGCGTCTCGAGGTTGTAGTCGAGCGACTCGAAGACCTGGTCGTCGGCCCAGAACGTGATGGCGGTGCCCGTGATCGGCGTGCCGTCGTCTGCGCGGGGGGCGTCACCGACGACCAGGACAGGACCGTCGGGCACGCCGCGGCGGAAGGTCTGGCGGTGCAGCTTGCCCTCCCGCATGATCTCGGCGATCAGCCTGGCCGACAACGCGTTGACGACCGACACTCCGACGCCGTGCAGCCCGCCGGACACCGCGTAGGACTTGTTGTCGAACTTGCCGCCTGCGTGCAGGACCGTGAGCACCACCTCCAGCGCCGAGCGCTTGAGGGTGGGGTGGTCCTCCACGGGGATCCCGGCGCCGTCGTCGGTGACCCGCACCCCACCGTCGGCGAGGATGCGGATCTCGATCTGTGAGCACCGCCCGGCCATGGCTTCGTCGACCGAGTTGTCTACGACCTCGTACACGAGGTGGTGCAACCCGCGCGGCCCCGTGGAACCGATGTACATGCTCGGACGTTTGCGGACAGCCTCCAGGCCCTCCAGGACGGTGATGTCTCCGGCGCCGTACACGTGCTCTGAACTTGCGTCGCTCACAGGCAGTTCGTCGTCCTCTCGGCCAGCACGCGGCGGCCTCGCGCGGATCACCCAGCGGCAGGACCCACCCAGGCAGGGCGCAAGGCCGGGGGGGGTAGGCACGCCGCCGTGCGGCCCCCTGGGCTCTCACCAAAGGCTGTGACTGGGAGTCTACACGACGCGGCGACCAGCCCCTCTGTGCCGTCCACATCGCATCTGTCCTGCTCAGCGGCCTGTCTCGGGCGGGCAGCTCATGGATCAGCGGCGGGTCCGCCCGCGGCCGTCGTCCGCACCCGTGACGACGGTGACTCGGTGGACCTGGTCGGCGCCGAGAACGGCGTTGGCGCGCTCAACCAGGTCGCTCGACAAGTACCGGACCTGCGTCGCCCAGGTGGAGGAGGCCACGCGCACGACCAGCACACCACCGTGCAGCCGCACCGGCTCGGTGTGGGCGGCCAGCGCCGCCCCGGCGATCTCCTCCCACACGGCGTGAATGCGAGCGCCCTCGAGGCGGCGTTCCCAGCCGCGATGTGAGGCGAACGATTCGAGCAACGGCTTCAACGGTGCGGGTTCGCGCTTGCGGCTGGGGTCATCAGGGTCGGGCGGTTCCGCGGGCCGGCGCTTGGGCCGGCGTTTGGCGCTCATGTCGGCATCGTGTGGTCATCGCCTCGCGATAGGGACTCCCGCGCGACCGGCTCGGACGTGACAGCGCCGCCGAGCACGGCGTGGCGCGGCCCTTCGAGCGGCACGTCGGCGTCTACCGCCGCGGTCACAAGCACCTGCTCGAACTCCTCGCAGCGGTCGGCCAGGCGGGCGCGGCGCCCGTCGTCCAACTCCGCGAACACGTCGTCGAGCAGGACGATCGGGTCCTCGCCGACCTCGCGGAGCACCTCCCGGCTGGCGAGCCGCAGCGCCAACGCGAGCGACCAACTCTCGCCTTGGCTGGCGAAGCCCTTGGCGGGCAGTTCGCCCACGTGGAGGATGAGATCGTCACGGTGTGGACCGACGAGGGTGAGCCCACGCTCCCGCTCCGCGGGCGCCACGGCCGCGACACCAGCCTGGAGCTCTGCCGCCAGACCTCCGACGTCGGGCACCCCGAAGCCAGGCTCGGCGGTAACCCCGCGCCCGGTCGACAGCTCGTAGGTCAACCTCACGCCACCTGAGGCCTTGCCACCAGGAGCGCTGGCGACCAGCTCGCGATACGCGGCGTCCGCCGGGCCGGACAGGGCATGCGCGACAGCGATGCGAGCAGCGAGCAGCGCCGCGCCGCTGCGCACCAGCGCCGCCGTCCACTCGTCGAGCGTGTCCCCCCGCTGTCCGGCACGAACCTGCCTCAGCAGCGCGTTGCGCTGGCGCAGGACCCGCTCGTACTCCTGGCGCGCGACCAGGTAGGCGGGCCGCCGCTGCCCGAGCAGATCGTCCAGGAACCGTCGCCGGTCGGACGGGTCGCCGCGGACCAGCGTGAGGTCCTCGGGTGCGAACAGCACCGACCGGATCCGCCCGATCGCGTCACCTACGCGCGGCTGGGGTTGCCCGTTCACTCGGGCCCTGTTGCGGCCGCTCGCTCGCAGCTCGAGCTCGACGGACAGCGCGCGGGTGCCCGCGTCGACGCGTGCGCCCGCGCGGATCACCGCCGCCTCGCGCCCCGCCCTCACCAGCGGCGCGTCGAGCGCGACGCGGTGGCTTGCTCCGACCGACAGATAGTGGATCGCTTCGAGCAGGTTGGTCTTGCCCTGCGCATTGGCGCCGACCAGCACCCGCACCCCCGGGCCCAGGGCGAGCTCGGCGCGGGCGTAGGAGCGGAAGTCGACCAGCTCCAGCCGGTCCAGATGCACGCGCGACCGGCGCTACAGCCGGACAGGCATCAGCAGATACAGGAAATCGGCGACCTGCTCCTTGGCCGAGTCGTCCTGATCATCGGCCGGCGCCGGCCGCAGCACGGCGGGCTTCAGCTCGTCGCGGAACTCGAGCACCACGCGCTCGCTGACAGCGACATCCAGCCCGTCGGACAGGTAGCGCGGGTTGAAGCCGATCTCGATCGGCTCGCCTTCCAGCGTCCCAGGCAGCGACTCCTCCGCCTGGCCCACCTCACCAGAGCCGGCGGTCACGCGCACCGTGTCCGAGGTGACGTGCAGTGTCACTGGCGTCGCGGTGGTGTTCGACTCGCCGACGACCGAGACACGCCGGACGACCTCCATCAACTCCGCCCGATCCACAGCGAGGCGACGCTCGAACCCCACCGGTATCAGCTGGCGGTAGTCGGGGTACTTGCCCTCGATCAGGCGGCTGGTCAGGCGACGGTCACCGAACGTGAACGTGACCTGCGACGGCTCGATCGCGATCCGCACCTCGGCGCCCAGCTGCTCCGCCGAACGGCGCGCCTCGTCCAGGGCACGCCGTGGCACCAGCGCAGTGGTCTCGGCTCCGGCGTCCCAGGGCACGGTCCTCACCGCGAGCCGGTAGGAGTCGGTGGCGGCGGCGGTGAGGCTGCCAGCAGAGGCCTCCAAGCTCACGCCGGTGAGGACCGGCCGTGCGTCGTCGGTGCTCGACGCTCGCGCCACCTGGGCGACGGTGCGGGCGAACTCCTCGGCCTTCATGACCGCGATGGCGGCCTGCTCGGAGATCTGAGGGAGCGCCGGGAAGTCCTCCACGGGCATCAGCCGCAGCGCGAACTGGGCGCGTCCGCACACCAGGTGCAGCCGATCCCCGTCGACCTCAGCCGAGACAGCCGCGTTGGGCAGGCTGCGGACGACATCACCGAGCAGCCGCCCCGGCACCAGCGCCATGCCGTCGCGGTCTGCCTGCACGGCGACCGACAGCTCGCTGGCGATCTCGAGATCCGTGGAGGACAGCGACAGCCGATCGCCCGATACCTCCAGCTTGACGCCCGACAGCGCGGGAAGCGTGGCGCGAGCGCCCACGGTGCGCAGCGCCCACATCGCCGCGTCGGCGAACTCGCTGCGTTCTGCCCTGAACTTCATACGTCGCTCCTCCGAGGGGTCGTCGACCCGAGAAGTCGGTCGGGCTCGGTCGGCCCGACATGCGAATCCGGTGCCGTGCATCCTGCCTGCATCCACAGGTCGGCGCGAACCGGTCTTGCGAAGGGTGAGGAGTATTGCAAGAGGTCGTCGTAGTAGGGGGCCGCTGACCCTGGGGAGAAACCGTGCCGTTGCGGGTCAGCGGCCATAAGAGCATGTTCACCGCGTGTGGGTGACGGTGTGCGCGTGCTGTGGACGAACGGAGGTTGTCCGCAGTCACACCACTGTGCTTCGCGGCAGTGGGGAGAACCCGTAGTTTGTTCGACTGTCATCCCACCGCCCTTTCCCCACGTCGTCCACAAGGACCTAGGGGAGCTCAGCGGACGTGCCGAGCCGTCGTCTTGACGCGGCTGGTGAGCTCCTGGACCTGTTCATAGATGGCGGGGCGCTCCTGCATGAGTCCGCTGATCTTGTTGTTGGCGTGGATGACCGTGGTGTGGTCCCGGCCGCCGAACGCCTGGCCGATCTTCGGCAGGGACAGGTCGGTGAGCTCGCGTGTGAGGTACATCGCTACCTGCCGCGCGGCAACCAGCTGGCGGGTGCGGCTCGGTGAGCACAGGTCGTCGAGCGTGAGTCCGAAGTAGCTGGCCGTCTCGGCCATGATGAGCCCGACGGAGATCTCCGTCGTTCCCGCCTCGGGGAAGAGGTCCTTCAGGACGACCTGGGCGAGATGCAACGTGGGTTCGGTTCGCTGCAAACTGGCGAACGCCGTTACCCGGATGAGGGCTCCTTCGAGCTCGCGGATGTTCGACGAGATGCGGCTGGCGATCAACTCGAGCACGTCGCTCGGGACGTGGAGGTGCTCCTGAGCCGACTTCTTGCGCAGGATCGCCGAGCGCGTCTCAAGGTCTGGCGGCTGGATGTCAGTCATCAGCCCCCATTCGAACCGCGTGCGCAAACGCTCCTCTAGCTGGCCGATCTGCTTAGGAGGTCGGTCAGACGACATGACGATCTGCTTCTGGGCGTTGTGCAGCGTGTTGAACGTGTGGAAGAACTCCTCCTGGGTGCGTTCCGCCTTCTCCAGAAACTGGATGTCGTCGATCAGCAGGACGTCGATATCCCGGTACCGGCGCTGGAAAGCGACCTGGCGGCCGTTGCGGATCGCATCGATGAACTCGTTGGTGAACTGCTCGCTGGTGACGTAGCGCACCCGCATCTGAGGGTAGAGGTTGCGGGTGTAGTGACCGACGGCCTGGAGCAGGTGCGTCTTGCCGAGCCCCGCGCCGCCGTAGATGAACAGCGGGTTGTAGGCCTTGGCCGGCGCCTCGGCGACCGCGAACGCCGCCGCGTGCGGGAAGCGGTTGCTGGAACCGATCACGAAGCGCTCGAAGGTGTACTTGTCGTTGAGCGCTCCATCGCGGTTGTCCCCGGTGTGAGCCGGTCCGCGCAGATCGTCGTCGCTGTGTCGTCGCGGCGCGGCTGGCGGCTCGGGGGGATCGCCGTGATGGGTCCCCCGCGCGATGCTCTCCGCGGCGTCAGGGCGCACGGTCACGACCACGTTCAGCGCCCGTCCCGCGGCGCGGGTGAGCGCGCTGCGCAGCTCGGGGCCATACCTGGTGTCGAGCTGCTCGCGGGCGAAGCTGTGCGGCGCAGCGAGCACGACGGTGTCGTGGCTGAAGCCGACGGGGTGGGTCTCGTCGAGCCAGGCTCGTTGCGCCGCACCCGTGAGCCGTCCCTGCAGGTCGACGAGCGAGCGGCTCCAAAGATCGTTCAGATCCACGACACCCGTATCGCTCACGCTGGTTCCTCCCCGGTCATCTTGCAGCCACGACGACACAGTGCCGCATGGGTTTTCCACAGGGCCCTCCACATCTGTGGACGGCGCAGACGCAGCAGCGGGGCTCGCGCGGTGCCTGCCTTGTCGACGCGCGAGGCCGCAGCCGAGCGCATCGCGACCCGCAGGTCACGGGCATCGCCTCCAGTGGGACACCGGCTGTGGCACCGGGGTGCGCGACGGGCACACGGCCGCGGGGGGCCCCGTGATGCCCAGTCCTGCCGTACCAGGGAAGCGGTGTTGCCTCAGGCCGTCGTGTGCGAGAAGCACTGGCCCATCGAGGACATCGGCGAGTGTAGGTCTGCGACGCGGCCAGCCGCAAGCGCGATTTCCCCACGATGGTCTCGGGGCAGGCGTGGAGGATGACGGCTGTTTGACGGTCCAACCGAGGGTCCCTACACTGCGTCTGTTCTCTTGTCACCGCCGCTTGGCGGTTGGCGTCCTGCATGCCGTGGCGTGGTGCATGTGCCGCCGTTCGACGCGCGCCCCGATCGGCGGCTCGCCGCGCCCGAGCTCGGAAGGCCCTCCAGTCTCATGAAGCGCACCTACCAGCCGAACACCCGCCGCCGGAAGCGCAAGCACGGCTTTCGGTCCCGAATGCGCACGCGTGCTGGCAGGACCATCGTGAAGCGTCGGCGGGCCCGGGGCCGCAAGCGTCTGTCGGCGTAGCGCGGGGCGGGCTATTGTGGTGGATTCGGGGTCGGACGCCTGCCGCGGTCACCGCTGCTGGCATCGTGGCCGGTCTCCGGACGACTGCCATCCGCACAGTCCCGCGAGACCGTTCCCGTCCGGCACGAGTTGCGCAGTCCCGACCTGCTCACGTCTGACCCACTCACGCCACGGGAGCCTCGCCCGACGACGATGACCGTTCACCGTCTCCGCAACAGCGCCGACATTCGCGCGACGTTCGCGTCGCGGTCGGTCGCTCGCGCCGCAACCATGCGGGTGCACGCGCGACGGCGGGCAGATGACCGGCCGGCGCGTTGGACGGTCGTGGCCGGCAAGGCGGTCGGAACGGCGGTGACGCGCAACCGCGCCAAGCGGCGCTTGCGCGCGGCGCTCGCCGCGGTGGCCTTGCCCGACGCGACAGACCTTGTGGTCGTCGCCGGGCCTGACGCGGTCAGCGCGCCGACTGGTCGGCTGCACCGGGAGTTGCGGGACGCCGTGGCTCGCACGGTGCGGCGCGAGGCGGAGCGGACCAGGTGAGGGCTGCTCACCGCCCGCCAGGCGCGCGCTCAGCGCGCGCCTCATTCGGTCAACGCGCGCTGGTGACGTTGGTCATCAGCTATCGATCGATTCCCAAGTCGGGCCCGCCGCGGTGCCGCTTCGCGCCGACCTGCTCGGAGTACGCACTCGACGCGCTGCGTGAGCACGGGGCCCTCCGTGGTTCTTGGTTGACGGTGCGGCGGCTGGCCCGTTGCCACCCATTCCATGCCGGCGGTCTCGACTACGTGCCGCCAAGCGCGCCCGCGCACCGCAACCAAGGAGTTCGTACGTGACCATCTGGAACAGCCTGGTCGAAGGGCTGGGGTCCATCCTCACCTTCTTCCACGATGTCACGGAGCCGTTCACCGGCGCCAACGCGTGGGGTTGGGGGATCGTCCTGCTCACCGTGGCGGTCCGGGTCGTGCTGCTCCCCCTCGCGGTGAAGCAGACCAACTCGATGCGGGCGATGCAGCAGCTCCAGCCGGAGATCAAGAAGCTGCAGACCAAGTACAAGACGGACCGCCAGATGATGAAGACCAACCCCGAGAAGTACCGCGAACGCCGTCAGAAGCAGCAGGAGGCGACGATGGCGCTCTACAAGGAGCACGGGGTGAACCCCGCGGCGGGCTGCCTGCCGCTGCTCTTACAGATGCCGATCTTCTTCGCGCTGTTCCGGGTGCTCGTCAACCCCGAGTACATCCCGGAACTGTCGCAGGGCGCCTTCTACATCGTCCGAGACCTCACATCGGTCCCGACGACGGTCGGGCTGGGGGCCTACGTGCTCGTCCTCGCGATGGGGGCCACGACGTTCGTCTCGCAGCGCCAGATGATGGCGAGCAACCCCAGCGCCGCGGCCCAGCCCCAGCAGAAGGTGCTGCTGTACGTCATGCCGCTGATGCTCGTCGTCTTCGGCTTCAACATGCCGGTCGGAGTGCTCCTCTACTGGGTGACCACCAACCTGTGGACGCTCGGCCAGCAATACGTCATGTTCCGTAACATCCAGCCGGCAGCAGGGGCGAAGACAGCCCAGGCGTAGCCCCGCTGCCCGGCGCGCCGCCACGACGAGGCGCCAGACAGGCAGGCTCCGCGAGGGGCAGGCGGCGCACCCGGCGCAACGCAGGAGGAGGAACGCAGTGACCGACACCGAGACCCCTAGCCGCGACGAGCCCACCGCCGGCGGCGAGGAAGCGCGGGAGCTCAGCGCTGAGGAGTGGATCGACCTGCTCGACGAGGAGGCGGACCTCGCGGCAGACTTCGTCGAGGGGCTGCTCGACCGGTTGGACCTGCCGGGCGACATCGAGATCGAGATCGGCGAGCAGCAAGCCTTCATCACGCTGCAGGACGTGGGCAGCGGATTGCTCATCGGACGCCGGGGAGCCACGCTCGACGCCTTGCAGGAGCTGGTGCGGTGCGCGATCCAACGCCAGACCGAGCGCCGGTCACACGTGCGCATCGACGTCGAGGGCTACCGATCGCGTCAGCTCGACAAACTCCGGGACAAGTGCCGTGACGCAATCGCGGAGGTACGTGAATCCGGCAAACCCGTTCGGCTCGAACCAATGGACGCCTACGAGCGCAAGATGATGCACGACCTGGCAGCAAGCTCGGCCGGCGTGTCATCCGCCAGTGAGGGCAACGAGCCGCGTCGACGCGTGGTGATCCAGCCCGAAACGTGATGCAGCGCATGAGGTTCCCGCCCGCCCGCCACCACCGGGTGCGGTACGGATCGGTGAACAGTATCCACGAGCAACGCGCTCAGAGCTGGCCGCGGCGCCCGCGACGGCCTCTCTACCCTGCGGACAGAGACAGAGTCGTATCCGCCGACAGCGCCGTCCTTGGCGCGTTCTCGCACGTCACACGTCTGACACCTGAACGCCATCAGGGGCGTCGCCAGGCTGGACGCCGTTCGCAGACCGGAGGTGCGTGACGGAGCAGGAGGCTCAGCTGGCCGCGCTCGCGCGCTTGATCGCAGAGTCGCCGCACAATCTGGTATCGCGCGCCGACCGGGCCCGCATCGGGACTCACCACATTCGCGAGTCTGTTGGTGTCCTCGAGCAACTATCAGCGACCCCTGGACAGCGGTGGATGGACCTCGGCACGGGCGGCGGCTTGCCTGGACTGGTGCTCGCGATCCGCCGCCCGGACGTGCACTGGACCTTGCTGGATGCAACCCACAAGAAGGTGGTGGCGGTCGCGGAGTTCGCGGACAGATTGGGCCTTGACAACGTCGCGACCGCGTGCGGCCGTGCGGAGGTCCTGGCTCACGATGCCGCCTACCGTGGGGCGTTCGACGGCGTGGTGGCACGAGCGCTCGCTCCGCTGCCGGTACTGATCGAGTTGGCGCGCGGCTTCCTACGCGATAATGGCGACCTCGCGGCGGTCAAGGGGCCGTCATGGGAGGAAGAACTGGCCGCGGCGCAGCCGGCTCTTGCACTCTTGAGGCTTGAGCAGCTCGGCGCGACCCGTGTCGACTCCGCCGCACGGCCGACCTGGGTTGTTAGTATGCGGGCCGTCGGCCCCCCGCCTCCATTCTTTCCGCGAGGTGACGGCGTCCCGCGGCGGGAGCCTCTCTGATGCGCCGCACGCATTGGCCGCATAGTGGGACAATCGAGGAGCGCATGGTCCAGGAGGACGCCGCACCGCCGGAGGATCAGGGTGGGCGTTCGCCCCAGAGTCCACCGTGGAACCCCTTCAGCCGCCCGGCACGCGGGTCCGCCCCGATGTTTCACGTGGAACCATCCGTCGCAGCGCCGACTGGCGATGCCATGACCCGCGTGGAGGCCGGCGATGCCGCGGCGGTCTGGGACGGGCGGGGCGAGGCCGATGAGACGGCCCCTGGGGTCGATGCCACGCCGGGCGCGGGAAGCGACGCGGTCCGCAGGTTCCCGAGGGCCCGGCTCCTCGCGGTGGCGAACCAGAAGGGCGGCGTCGGGAAGACCACCACCGCGGTCAGCCTCGCCGCGGCGCTCGCCGAGCGTGGGGCGGAGGTGTTGCTGGTGGACATGGACCCGCAGGCCAACGCGAGCTCCGGTCTGGGCCTTCGACCGGCAGATGATCAGGCGACGATCTACCACGCCCTCGTGACGGATGTGGCGATCACCGACGTGATCGTGCCCACGCCCTATCCAGGTCTGTCGTTCGTCCCGTCCAGCATTGACCTGGCTGGCGCGGAGGTCGAGCTCGTCAGCGCCTTCAGCCGCGAGCGGCGCTTGAAGAAGGCGCTCGCGACCATCCAGGACCGCTTCGACGTGGTCCTGATCGACTGTCCGCCCAGCCTGGGCCTGCTCACCGTGAACGCACTGACCGCCGCCGACGGCGTCATCGTGCCGATCCAGTGTGAGTACTACGCGCTCGAGGGGCTCACCGCGTTACGCCACAACGTCGAGCTCGTGCGCGCCAACCTCAACACCGGCCTGGACATCACGGGCTTCGTCCTGACGATGCTCGACGGTCGCACCCGCCTGAGCCGGCAGGTTGCCGAACAGGTGCGGGCGCACTTCGGTGAGCGCGTGTTCCGCAGCAGGATTCCCCGCTCGGTCCGCCTTGCGGAAGCCCCGAGCTTCGCACAGCCGATCACCGTGTTCGACCCGAGCTCGCGAGGGGCCATGGCCTACCGCCGCCTGGCGTCTGAACTGCTGACCCGACTAGAACGCCAGCTGGCGTCCGAGAGGAGTTCAGGAGCATGACCCGACAGGGAGGGCTCGGTCGAGGGCTGTCCGCGTTGCTACCAGCCGCGGCGCCCGGACAGAGCGGACTCATCACCCTGCGACTGGACAGGATCGTTCCCAATCCGCGCCAGCCGCGAGAGCGGTTCGAGGACGCGGCGCTGGAGGAGCTGGCGCAGTCCATACGTGAGGTCGGCCTGCTGCAGCCCGTTCTCGTCCGGCCCACCCCCGCTGGGGCGTACGAGCTGATCGCCGGTGAGCGGCGGTTCCGCGCCGCACGGCGCGCGGGCCTGGACGAGATCGCCGCGGTGGTCCGTCACACGGCGGACGAGCAGCTGCTCACTGAGGCATTGGTCGAGAACCTTCACAGAACGGACCTGAACCCGCTCGAGGAAGCCGCCGCCTACCAGCAGCTGCTCGACGACTTCGACTTCACGCACGATCAGCTGGCTCAGCGCCTGGGCAGGTCGCGCTCCACGATCACGAACGCGCTCAGGTTGCTGGCCCTGCCTGCGTCCCTGCAGCAGCATTGCGTCTCTGGGGCGCTCAGCGCGGGACATGCGCGGGCGCTGCTCGCGCTCGATCGCGCCGAGCAGCAGGAGCGGGCCGGCCAGCGGGTGATCGCCGACGGGTTGTCGGTGCGCGCCACCGAAGAGCTTGTGCGCCGCCTGGTGGACCACGCCGCCGCAGAGCGCGGCGATCCGTCGCGGGCCGTCAGGGGTCGTCCGTCAGGTCCCTACTCGGGATTGCAGCAGCGTCTCGGCGATGCGCTGAACACCAAGGTGGAGATCAAGGGCACGGAGCGGCGAGGACGAATCGTGATCGATTACTCCGGTCGCGACGACCTGGAGCGCCTGCTTGCCGTGCTCGGCCGCGGCGCGGGCCATGACCTCACGAGCGAGTAAGAACGCGCGGCACGGTCCGGGCCCATGCACTGGAGGCTGAACCACCGTGATGAGGTTCATCTTGCGATGCTCGTCATGACTCGCGACGCTCACGTGCGCACGGGGCCGTCCTCGATCGCGCGCCGCACCAGGCGGTCGCACAACTCGGTGAAGTCCCACCCTTCGGCGCGAGCCGCCATGGGCAGAAGAGATGTTTCTGTCATGCCCGGGCACGTGTCGAGCTCCAGAAGCCAGGGATCGCCCTGGGCATCGACGATGAGGTCGGCGCGGGTGACGTGTCTGCAGCCGGCTGATCGATAGGCTTCGAGCGCCACGTCGCGACAGCGCTGCGTCACGATGTCGTCCAGACGAGCGGGGGCGAAGAACTCGGTCGCGCCATGCGTGTAGCGCGCGGCGAAGTCGTAGGCGCCGTCCTTAGGGACGATCTCGACAGCCGGCAGCGCGCGCTCGTCGATGATCGACACCGCGATCTCGGTCCCCGCGACGAACCGCTCGACGAGGACGACGTCGTGATAGCTGAAGGCGGCGACCACTGCGCCGCCGAGATCCTCAGCGGCGTTGACGATGCGCACTCCCATGGACGCGCCGCCCTGTGACGGCTTGACGACCAGAGGCAAGCCGAGGCGGTCCACGATCCGGTCGAGCGCCCGGGCTGCGCCCATGTCGCGTATCGCGGCGGAGGACACCGCGATCCACTCGGGCGTCGGCAGGCCGGCGCGACGCCACATCCCCTTCGCGACGGCCTTGTCCCATGCCAGCGCCGACGCGGTGGGGTCAGGACCCGTGTAGGGGATCCCCAGCAGCTCGAGCAGCCCCTGGATGGTCCCGTCCTCGCCCGCCTTGCCGTGCAGGCAGAGAAACGCGGCGTCGAAGCCGCCCTGGGCGAGACTCGTGACCAGGTTCTCGTCGAGATCCAGGCGAGCGACCGTGTGACCGTTGTCGGCAAGCGCACCCGCCACCCGACGACCTGAGCGCAGGCTCACGTCGCGCTCCAGCGACAACCCCCCGGCCAGTACGGCGACGGTCGGCACAGCAGGCTCCTTCTGGTCAGCGCGCTCGGGCGCATTCACGTGTCAGCAGGTCAGGGGGGCTGGCGCCCCCACCCCGGATGATGAGAATCGCCTGTCGCAGGCTGGTCCGACACTGTGTCGGAACAGCCACGCATAGCGCAGGAATCTCGACACGTGTCGACCCCGGGGGGGCTCGGGCGCATTCACATGTCAGCCAGAGACGGCACGGATGAGCTCCAGCTCACTGGTGACGACCTCGGCCAGACGGCGGACGCCCTCACGGATGCGCTCCTCCCGGGCGGAGGAGAAGCAC
>JACDBB010000127.1 GCA_013695145.1 Euzebyales bacterium | reverse complement strand
CCGCCGACCACGACCTTTTCACGTACTTCTTCTCTCGGCTTACCCTGGCTTGCACCTGCTTTCAGTGAACCTTGACGAGGCAACGCTCGACAGCGCCTTGACCTCGATTCTTGTTACAACAATGCTGGGACTTGGCATCACGGTCCTTATTGGGCTTCCCGTCAACGACATTCGCCGTGGCGCCTTGGCGTCATCTACATTCCTAGCGCTCTTCTGCAGTTACGGATACCTCTTTCCGACCGCCTCGGAGTCTGAGTTGTCGTCGCCACTTACACTGACGCTGTGGACCACGTTGACGGTGGCGCTGGTAGCGCTGGCGACACGCCACAAGAAACACGTCAACGCAGTCACGCGTTGCTTGAATATAATGTTTGCACTTATGCTATTGTTCCCGGCCGTGATGGTCCTTCACGCCACCGCCACACATCGTAGCGATAACGTTATGCTGGGAGGGGACGCAGAACCAGTCGCCGTCGACCAAACTCGCCCGACGCCGGAAACTGCGCCCGACATCGTCTACCTCATATTTGACCGTTACGGACGAGCTGATACCCTCAAGACCGTCTATGGCTTCGACAACGAGCCCTTCCTTGATGAACTCCGGGATCGCGGTTTCAAAGTGGGCGATAGGGCATTGGCCAACTACCCTAAGACAGTGTTTTCCCTCGGCGCCGCCACCAATATGCGGTACATGAACGACCTAGATGCAGACGATATCACGAACGCCGGCCTAACTGCGGCTCAGCGCCTTCAAGACAACCTAGTATCTCGAGAACTCGCTGCTCACGGCTATTATCACGCTCAGATAGGCTCCTGGTGGTGGCCCACGGCCACGTCCCCCTACGCGGATCACAACTACAGCTTGGACGCCTTGGATGAGTTCACCGAGGCCTACTTCAAGACCACGCTCCTGGGACACTGGGCGCCGTATGTTCCCATGATCAATGACCGGCTCGACCGCTTGCGCGTCCGTCACGCCCGATTGGCCTTTCAGCTAGACTCGGTGAGGGAGGCGCTTCATGAGAGTGATCGTCCCGCTTTCGTGTTCATGCACGCGACCATGCCCCACCCTCCGTACGTTTTTCGAGCCGACGGCTCCTACCTTCCTCCTGAGGAGATCGCGGAACTCACGATTCCGGCGATGTATGTAGATTCGGTTCGGCACGCAAACAGGGCTGCGTTAGAGTTGATCGACGACTTGCTCTCGGTACCTGCTGACGAGCGTCCCATCATCATCTTTCAGTCTGACGAAGGCCCCCACCCGTTGGCGGTGCCGGGTGTCCGGGTGTCCGCGCGCCAGGACCAACCTGACTGGCCCGGCTTCACTGACGGCCAGTTACTGGAAAAATTTGGAATCGTGTCAGCGTTCTATCTTCCTGGCCCAGACGCCCCGGAACTTCCCCCGGACCTTTCTCCGGTCAACACCTTTAGGCTGGTGTTTCGTGAGTACTTGGGGCGGCACGAGTTCGATCCCCTTCCTGACCGCAGCTTCGTGTGGAGCGGCCCGGAAGGCAAGGACCCGATCGACGTAACGGATCGTTTGCAGGATCCCGATGCACAAGAGCGGGATGAGGTGATTCGACGTTCAGTTGAGTAGCGTGGCTGGAGGCTTTGGGTCATGGAAGCCGACACAGTGAGTCAAGTCTGTTGGGCTCAAGATCGATGAGTCACGGGGCGCGCAGCCGATCGTCGTGGCGGGTGCGCGAGCGGTTGTAGCGGCTGCACGATACCCTCTGGGCCTATGGACGGTGGTGGGGTTGAGACGCGTGACTCCAGACCTCCTGACATTGCGCTGGCCCCTTTCCATGCGTCCAGCGCGGTGGCTTGCCCTCCGGAGACGCACACCCACGCTGACCGCGCCCTCGGCCAATCCCCGGTCCCACCCTGGGGTCGTCGCGCAGCGCCTGCACGGGGCCGGTGGTGAGCTCCGCCCCGTCGTACATGGTGCGGAACTTCACGATCCGAAACGCCGTGCCGTCACGCCCCACGCGCGTCTGGCGGTAGACCACCGGCGAGCCGGCCGCCAGCCGCACGTAGCCGGCCAGCAGCACCAGCGGCAGCGCGACCGGCAGCCGGGTCAACCTCACCGTCGGTACGGTCTGGTCGACCGTAGGACGGGCAGCTTCGTCGCCCACGCGCGGACACCCATTGTCGACGCGGCTGTGGGGCACGTCGTGCGCCGGCGATGCTGGACGAGCTTGCTCACGTGACCGCGGGCCGTTCTGATCCGACCGTGGTCGATGGTGAACACGCGCGGACGTTCGCTGCGGTTGAGCCATGGCAGGTAGTACGTCTGCCCAATGCTGCCAAGCGCCGCAGATGCATGCCGTGTCGCCTCAGCAAGCAGTGGGCGATAGACTGTCGTTTACGGGGCTAAGAGATAACATAATGGTGCCAGGAGCTGATGATGCGCCGTACCCACACCCACTCCAGCCAGACGCTCGATGCCGCGACGTTCTCGGCCTCGAGGTGGCGCGCGCTCGTCGAGAGCGCCGGTGGACGGTCGCGGCGCTCGCCGAACGTGCGGGCATCTCTCCAGTCACCCTGCGCAAGGTCGAGAAGGGCGACCCGACGGTGGCGCTCGGGGCGGCCTTCGAGGTCGCGACGCTGCTCGGCATCCACCTCTTCGGCGCGCCGAGCCGGTAGGCTCAGCTCATGGCCCTCAGGTGGAGCTACGAGATGCCAGCCCACCGTAGGCGGAGTATCGTTACACGACACCCTCCCCTCCCGGGACGGTCGATAACACCACGGAGCGATCACCGCTGGGAGCATCAAGCCTATCGGCGGAGTCCGACCTTGATAGACCATGAACTTAAACGGCTACATATTCATATCCCCAAGACGGCAGGGACAAGTTTGCGCGCGGCGATCATGCCGAACGCACACGAGACCCGCCATGAGGTCGCGACAGCTTTTCCCGTCGAATCTTGGGAGGACTACTTCACATTCACCTTCGTCCGTAATCCCTACGACAGGATGGTGAGTGCGTATGCTTATCACGTCAAGGGCCGTTATCGGGGCGTGCTAAACCGTTCTGTTCCGAACCTACGCAACCTTACGTTCCGCGAGTATCTTGGCACGTTTGTCCGGCGCCAACAACTCACGATATTCCTGCCAATGGTCACTTACATGACTCACGAGAGATCATCTAAACCGGTGGACTTTGTGGGCCGATTCGAATGCATGCACGAG
The DNA here is from genome assembly GCA_013695145.1 of Euzebyales bacterium. Lineage (GTDB taxonomy): Bacteria > Actinomycetota > Nitriliruptoria > Euzebyales > Egibacteraceae > JACDBB01. The sequence continues at coordinate 25,767 of JACDBB010000127.1, read as the reverse complement.
GACTACGCACGGCTGTCTGCTCTCCTGAAAACTGATGCTCCTATTCCCCACCAGTTGTCGTCGCATCATGATCATTACAGCACTTTCTATGACGAGGAGGCACGGCAGATCATTGAACAGGTATACGGGGCTGACCTGGAGGAGTTCGACTACTCCTTCGATCGCCGGTGACTGAAGGTCCATCGATGACAGACTCACGTAGCGACGAAGTCAGCGCCACGTTGCGCAAGGTATGGGAGGAGCACACCGACGAGAGTTATCGACGCGACCAGTCACATTGGAAGGGGCAGGGGCGCTGGTCGGATGAAAAGTGGGAGGCCGTCGGTCAGGGTACTGTCAAGAGACTAACGCGGATCTTTGGCCCACACCGACCTCACCCCTGGCTCCGAGCGGCCCCCGTGGTACTAGAGTGGGGGCCTGGCGGCGGCAGCAACCTTCACGCGCTAGCGCCGCACGCCACGGTCCTTTACGGGGTGGACATCTCTCAGCAAAACCTACAGGAGACCGAGCGTGTTCTCCGAATGCAGCATCCCCAAGTGGATTTCCATGCAATACTGTTGAGGGAGAACCCGGCCGAGGTGCTCGAGCGCGTCCTCCAACCGGTCGACATCTTCGTCTCTACAGCGGTGTTCCAGCACTTCCCGAGCCAGCAGTACGGTGCGGACGTACTGAACGTCGTCGGTCGTCTTTGTGCGAAGGGTTGCGTTGGGCTCATCCAGATCCGGTTCGACAACGGCAACCCCAAGTACACTTCGAAGGACTTCGCGGAATATGAACGGTTACACATCACCGCCACTTCCTATGAGCTGTCGGCTTTTTGGGATCTCTGCCGCGCGGCGGGGTTGCGCCCGGTCTCTATCTTCGACATTAACACGACAAACAATTACGCGTACGTGGCCTTCACGAAGGGCTGAACCGAGTCGGGTCGGTTGAGGTTGTCAAACTTGTCACCAAGTGGGGCGCAGGTCGAAGTGGAAGTACATGACGCGTTCAAGCGCGCCGCTGGGCCAACTTGACGTCGCCGCCACGTGCCTGGAGAGAAGCGACCGGTCATGGACCTGAGCCCCCGCAGTCCGGCGACCTAGCTGCACCCGCTCAGCGGCGATACCAGACGGTCGTGCACACAGACTCCCCCGCAGCCGCGCCGCGGACCGCATCGTCCCAATGGTCTTCGCGCGTGAACGCGCCCAGATCTACGATCTCAATCGACTGCCGTACATAGGGCTGATTGCTGTTGTCCACCACGATCATGCGCACTTGCCCTGTGGTCAGGTACTGGTCCAAGCGCTCCATAGTCCTCTGGCGTACCGCCCCATCGATGAAGATCGCGTCAACTCGGTCCGGCAGCAAGATTGCGTAGTCGGCCTCGAGGCGCCGCTTGACCGGCGGGATGGGCAACGCCCGACCTGTGCGACGTCGTGCTGAGTCCACTGATGGCCAGTTCGCCGGGATGAAGTGCAGGCGCCATTTGTCCAGCAGGTCCAGACGGTGCCCCATGTAGTCGAGCAGGATCGCCGCCCAGCCGGTGCTGGCCTCGACGGTATGCAACACATCGACGCGCTCGCACCAGTAGGGCGTCGAGGCGCCGCCCCCCCACTCCAGGGCGGTCATGTCCTCGGATAGGAGTTCACTTGCACGCTTGATCGCCCCCGCCGCCATCCACGGCGAGGGGTTCACGAATAGCTGCTGGATCTCTTGAGGCGCCTGGGCGAGCGGCCCGCGAGACGCTGGGGGAGGAGAAATCTCCTGCGCAGATGGCACGACGCGCGCCAAGAGACCCTCGAGCCGCTGCTCAAGCCGCCGAACCTCGCCACGGACAGCGATGTCGCCTCTAGCGCGCTTCAGCAGCTCCACCAGGCGACGCTTCGCAGCATGCACAGTATCGCTCATCTCCGTGTTCCTGCCTCGTCCACCACGTCGTGGGTATCCGGGAGTCAGCGTCGGACGCGTCTGCCCCACCCCAGAGGTGGTACCCAACCAGGCGCACCGATAACAGGGGCGGTAGCGCGGCCCCCACCGCGGTCGACAGGTCTCGCCATACGCGCGCGGCATCCGCGCGGCGTCGTGAACCGACATCCTTCCCCGCCTTCCCGCTTCATAGGGGCACCAAGAGCGCGGGAAGGTCGCGGCGGCGTGTTCGCTAGGCTAGTGTCCTAACACCATGAACGCGCGAATCCTGGCTGGTGACGCGCTCGCTGGAAGCGACTCCCGGCCACCGAGGACTCATCTGATCACTCCTGAACGCTCGACCCGCCCGCTGGGACCTGGCCCATAGCCCATTACGAGGACCATGATAAGCCGTGACCGCCCTTTCCTCCATCTTGAGAACTGCAATTTGTGACACCCCCAGCGCGCTCCATCTCGTCGAACGAACGTCGAAACCGCATGATCTGCGACGAGCGGAACTGTGCGTTTATTGTTGATCCACACTCCCCATCTGGAGCTCAAGTTGTCCCTCCCCAGAGATGTCCCGCTCGAGGAACCTGCAGGTGAGCGTGAACTGCGCTCCTTCTCGGACCTTGTCAATCGACCGGTAGTCATCGTAGGCAACGGCCCCTCCGCGGCCCTTCCACCGCATCATCGCCTACCAGCCGATGCGGTGATCTTCCGGATGAACTGGTTCTTCCTGGAGAGCCACTACCACTTTGGCTCGCGGGTCGACGCTTGGTTCTATGCCATCGCCAACCAGGCGCTCGAACGTCAGCTACGCAACGAGATTCGCGAGCGCCGGTACACGATCTCGCGGCTCCTGTCACCTATGCGGGTACCCGCCTATCGTGACGAGGAGAAATGGTTCAGCCAGTTGTACGACCTCGGCCTGGAGCACCTTGACCACTGGGCGGTCATCGCACAGAACGCTCGGTTAGGTCGATTTTGCATGAGCCGACCCCTCCCGACACAAGGAATGCAGGCGCTTGCCTTTGCCCTCGCTACGGGGTTTCGTGAGGTTTTCCTCTGCGGAATCGACCTCTACGAGTCGCATGAGGCCCGCTACGGTTACGTCATCCCCGAGTCCGTCAAGGGCGGCTTGTTAGAAAAGGACCTAAGGCCTGGATACGAGGACAAGCATTCTTTGGACCGGGACTTGGCCTTTCTCTCGGCGTGCATAGAAGAGTTTCCCAGTTCGGTCGTGCACAATCTAGGAGAGTCTGTCAATCTCGCGAGGCAACTCGGTACGCCGCCGGATCTGGGTGACCGCGCCTGCATGAGCATCGCCACGGTGCCGGATCTGGGTAGAGCTAAGGATCGCGTCGTGGTGCGCTTGGAGGAGACGGGAGCCGCGCCGGCCGTGGTCGTTCGTGCGCCCGCAGGCGTGGAAATGTGGAAGGATATCGGTGGTAGGAGGTGCGCCTACGCCACGCTGGTGGCCGGCGATTTCCACCACGGGGCTCGCGCCCTCTCCAACTCCTTGCGGCAGGTGTCCGATGTCCCGCTGCTCGCGTTGTGCACTCCGACAGCGGACCGTGCAGCCTTGGCCGCCAGCGGAATCCAGACCATCGACGTGCCCGAAATCATCAACCCCAATGAGCTCGGCAGCCACAACAAGCGGTTCGCGGCGACGTATTCAAAGCTTAATGTGTTTCGTTTGGACTTCCTGTCCCGAGTTGTCTACCTCGACGGCGATACGGTGGTCCGCAAGAACATCGACGACCTCTTCGATGGTGATGACTTCGCAGCGGTTCCCGATGCTGGCCTCGCGCGACCAAGTAAGATCTTCAACTCGGGGGTGTTCGCGGCTACACCTTCGCGTGATCTCTTTGAACAGATGCTGGAGGCGCTGGAGGAGCTCGAGTCGTATGACGGCGGAGACCAAGGCTTCCTGAACAGCTTCTTTTCCCAGTGGCGTCCACTACCGTTGACCTACAACACAACAAAGCGTCTGTACTCGCATCACGCGGAGCTATTTTCGATCGACGACTTGAAGGTGCTGCACTATGTCGGCGTCAAGCCCTGGGAGCCTCATACCCACCCCCAGCGGTACGCAGAGCTCGATTGGGTCTGGCTGGAGCATCTTCAGCCGTGGGAGCTGCGAGAGCTGGTCGTGGAGCTCCGACACCAGGCGTCCGACAAGATTCCTCTGGAATACAGCCGCGGCTCCCTGCTTCGCCGCGCTCAAGCCAGAAACCGGAATCGAGACTACGCGGCGGCGGAGGAGTTGATGCGCCGAGAGTGGCCGGGCGAGAGCGCCACCGCAGCCGAGGAGCGGGAGATGGCGAGCGCGCTACGAGAGCAAGGCAAGTGGCACGAAGCACTGCCGTATCTGAACCAGGCCCTTCGCAAGAACCCGTCCTCCAAAGGGATTCGGCGAGAGCTGTCCGATGTCCGCGCCAAAGTGGAGGCGCTTAGTACCACGGGCCATGTGCCAGAAGATGCGACTAGCGTTGGAAGTCCCAGTCGGCACGACCCTCCTCGCGCGGCCATGACCGGCTATCGGCGCGCACGTCGACTGGTCGGACGTGTCGTCCAACGCATCAGGAACCGATTGCTTACTTGAATACATTCGAGCGCTCTAAGGTTTTGGATACCACGCGACGGATGCTGTTTCGAGTCGCTGTGCCAGTGCTGGCGAGCGCTTTTTTCCGACGCTTTACCCGACTGACGGAGCGTGCCCGCGCCCAGGCCTTGGAGCTGGCCCATTCAGCTCAGGATGAGCACGAGTTGGAACGTGCTTTGGTCTGGGCCCTGCGCATTGATCCCCAGCCCAGCACGGCGAAAGTGGTTACCTTCGCCTTGGACGGGCTCGACAGCGACACCAAGCGGAAGATGCTGGGACGTCTTCCGCGTTTTCCGAGCGCCGGTGGCCATCTCGATGCCGCGCTCGGATTGTGCCTTCTCAGTATGAAACAACCTCTAGCTTCGGTTGCGGCGCTGGAGACTGCGATCACGGCGGAGGCTCCCTCGCCCGGATGGTGGCGGTGGCTTGGCAGCGCATATCTCATGCTGGGCCGTCTTCGGGACGCTGTCCAAGCGGTCGATGAGTACCTCGTTCGGGATCCCGTACCCGACGGTCGTGGACTCCGTGGCGCTGCAGCGACCTACCACGCTGCGGGTCGCCTGGACCGTGCGCTCTCCTGCTATCGACAGTTGGCCGACCGAGCACCTCAGGCCACGTACCTGCTGGAGTACTCGACTGTCGCGCGGGCCACAGGGCACCCGTGGGAAGCCCTGGTTGCCAGTCGACGAGCCGTGGAGCTATCACCCGACGACCAGTCCGCATGGGCGATCAGATCGCAGTGTCTCCTCGCCGCGGCCCAACCGGAAGCGGCGTTGCGTGCGGCTCAGCGTGGTATCGAGGTGCAGCCGAGATCCGGCGAGAACCACCTGGCAGCCGCAGACGCCTTGGCCGCACTCGCGATGCCGCAGGAAGCTAGTGAGTGGATCGAGAGCCTACTCTCGGTGGACGGATCACCGAAGACAGTCCGCGCATGCGCTGATCGTTTGGGCCGGATCGGCCGAACCGAGCGAGCGGTCGAGTTGTGTCGCGAGGTTGCGATCGCAACCGCAGACACTCAGCCGCTAGCGGATGCCGCGCTCCATCTGAGCAGAGACAAGCAGCACGCCAGAGCTCTAGAACTATTGGACGAGATCCCCACGGGACAGGAAGGTGACGGCCCTACGTGGGCGGCACGCGGCGGGATCCTCGCCGACGTACGCGACCGAGATGGCGCAATCGCGGCTTTCTATCATGCAGTCGCGGCGCGACCTCAGGAGTTCAAGTGGCGACGCCGTCTCGTCACCCTGCTGCTTGAGGTGGGTAGAATCGACGAGGCATTGGTACAAGCCTCGGAAGCCCAAGAGGCTTATGGCGGGGTCCGCGCCGATACTCGTGCACTGTACGCCCGAGCCTTAGCCGCTGCTGGTTATTCGGACGAAGCCATTGCGCTAGCTTCCGGGTCGGGGGCACGGACGGTCTATGAACTCTTCCTCCAACTTGTCGCCGATGCTCAGCACGAGCAGGCATTCGGATACCTCGCAAGCGAACATGGAGCACTGATTTCAAAGGCCGCCACTTGAGGGTTACCAACCTCGCCGACGTAGCTGCTAACCTCGCTGAGGTCGAGCAGTCCTTCGACCCGAACGAGTTTCGTTTACAGGACGCCGACCTCTGGTTAGTTGTTCGTGACATCTTTCTCCAGCCTTTCAACGTTCGTCTCGGGCGTTGTTACCGCCAGCTCCTTGGTCACCCGACACACACTGACCCCTTTGACCTCCAGCAGGTCAAGCAAGAATCCCCTCCGCTCCAGCGCTTAGCGCACTACCGATTCCAGAGCGTCACGTCAGGAGCTTTGTTTAACACCGCAGGGATCGACTACGCTACCTTCTCTAGCGGTACCGACGCTCTGGTTTATGGTCGCTTTACGGACTACCACGAACGCGTCCGAGGCAAGGCGTTCAACCGTATCGATGACGGCGTCGCTTTGCTCGCCCCCCAGGGCGCTCGCGTGGTAAAGTTGATGCGGAGCAGCGTCAACGGGCATCTGCTGTCTTATCACTCGCCTTCGCACTTCTTGGCAGATCTTCCCGCTGCGCCACCGCCCGTGAACGGCGAGCACGAACTGTTGAACCGTGTTGACGCCATGGTCGACTGGGCTCGACGTCAAGGGGTCGAACACGTCTACCACCGAACCTTCACGCGCGACCGAGTACGTTCGTTGATGTGGCGAGCACACACCTTTGGGGATGTGTTGGACGTCCTCCGCCCGCAGGCCATCTTCTCGGCCTCAACAGTCACACTGGAGCGTCAGGCCGTGGTTCTTGCCGGTCGGAGGCGCAAACTTCCTGTCGTAGACGTCGAGCATGGGTTCTACTCCCCGCTCGGCCAATATGGACGGTTCGGATATCTGGGAAGGGAGGGATCCCCCAGTGTGGCCAACTGGTTCTGGACATGGGGAGACGAGCAGCACCGCTTCCTTACACAGGAGTCCATCCCGTCCGAGGCGCCCCACAAGGTTCTGGTGGGCGGAAACCCGTGGGGCAGGGCCCAGCAACGCCTGCGCGATGAGGGACTGCTGGACGACCCCGAGTACGTCGACACTCCATCGGGGTTGCGCACGCGGGCTAGTCGGGCGCGTAGGAGCATCCTCTTCTGCTGGCAACCGGACATGGTGGCTCATGAGGAGACCCCGCAGTTGCTACCCCGCCACGTCGTGGATGCGGCCAGAGCAGCCGGCAGCTCCACCCTCTTTGCGGTGAGGATGCATCCCCGGTCCCGGCACCTTGTGCCTGCGGTGGAAAAGCTGCTCAGCGAGGCTGACGTTTCCAACTTCGAGGTGGAGGAAGCCACTTCACTTCCTCTATCGGTTCTGCTCCCAATCATCGACATTCTTGTGACCAGCTATTCAACCGTGGCGTTCGAAGCCAATCAGATCGGCATTCCGGTCCTGATCTGTGACCCGGTCGGCGCGGCAATGATGCGCCACTACCTCCGTGAGGGCTATTTCATGGCTACCAACGATCAGGACACCACGGCGACGATCTTCCGCGAGGGACTCGCCGTACAACCGCGCGTTCCGTACGAGAGCGATGACCCAGGCGCGCACGCGCGCGCTTGGAACGCCATCATCGATTCAGCACGCCAGGCGAACTGATGGGCCTGGTGGGATCGCCGAGGAGTTCTGCGACTCCGCAGTCTTGCCCTGTGTGCAACGGCGAGAAGACAGAGCCTTCCTTCAAACACCGTCTGTTCGATACAATTGGATTCAGTTGCCATCGCTGCGATCACCGCTTTGTGCCTGAGATAGAGGTCACATCCGATCAGTCGAGGAAGCACTTCAAGACCAATGAGCGGCGGGCAGATTTCTACGCCATGAATGTGTTGCGGTACCTCGACTTCGAATCCGTCGTCGACATCGGTGTGCCACCAGACCTCTTGCTGCTCAACCTCCTGCACCGCGTCAAGCCTGCCGTGCGGAAATACGCCTACGATCTATTTCCGATCAAGACGCCAGAATACGTGACCTTCCTCGACGACTTGGGGCAGGCGCCCTCCGTCGACGTAGCCATCGCCTTGCACGTGGTCGAGCACATCCCCGACCGAGCGATTCACAACTTCGTCGCGCAGGTGAGTGACCTGGCCCGCTGGTTCATCCTGGAAGTCCCGAACTGCTCAAGGCGGCCTGACGATCGCGAGCCCCATTACCACTTCTTCACCCCTCGGTCATTCTCCTCCCTCGTCGAACCGTTTGGTGCCCATGCACATCGTATCGTGGGCTTTGGCCCGAGAAGGCGGCCCGCGCTGATCGCCTATCGCTTGCCTGAAGGGGTCGCCATCCACAACGGCCTCTCGTTGCACTGAATCGACGCGCCCCGACGGTTACTGAACGCGGCGCAGTTTCCTGAGGGGCCCTAGCTCGGAGTCGTACACCCGCTTGACGCCATCTCCGCGAGCGGACTCGATGGTGCGGATGTCGCGCACGAGCCGCCAGAAGCCCATGGGCTCCACGGATGCGGCCTGGTCCGAGCCCCACATGGCGCGGTCGAGAGTGATGTGGCGCTCCACGAACGTCGCCCCCATCGCGACCGCCGCGAGCGTCGTGGACAGGCCCGTCTCGTGCCCTGAGTAGCCCACGGGAACCGGGAAGGCGTCGCGCAGGGTGTGGAGCATCCGCAGGTTGAGCTCCTCGGGTGGGCAGGGGTACGTGCTCGTCGCGTGCGCGACGAGGGTGCTGTCCGCGTCGAGCTGATCGAAGGCATGCTCGACTTGCTCCATGGTCGACATGCCCGTGGAGAACATCACCGGCTTGCCGGTCGCCCGCTTCTTGGCGAGCAGCCCGTTGTCGGTGAGGCTGGCCGATGCGACTTTCCAGACGGGGACGTCAAAGGACGAGAGGAAGTCCACCGCCTGCTCGTCCCAGCAGGACGCGAACCAATGGAGGCCCTTGCCGGACGCATAGGCATCGATCTCTTCGTACTGCGCCTTGTCGAACTCCATGCGGTGGCGGTAGTCGATGTAGGTCATCGTTCCCCAGGGCGTCTCGCGCTCGATGTCCCACTGGTCCCGTGGCACGCAGATCTCGGGCGTGCGGACCTGGAACTTGACCGCGTCGCAGCCGGCGAAACTGGCGGCGTCGATCAACTGCTTCGCGATGTCCAACTCACCGTTGTGGTTGATGCCGATCTCGGCGATCACGTAGACCGGGTGGCCGTCGCCGACCTGCCGGTCACCGATGCGGACTTCACGGGTCATGGGTCCATGTCCTCTCGTGCCTGCAGCAAGATGTCGGAGAGTTCGCGCAGCGCGCCGTTACCGCCGGTCCGATGCAGGACGTGGTCGGCGACAGCGAGCACCTCGGGGGCGGCGTCGGCCACGGCGACCGCGACGCCGACGATCCTCATGCAGCCTAGGTCGTTGACGTCGTTGCCGACAAACATCACGTCGGACAACGGGACACCTCGTCGCTCGGCGAGACGTTCCAACGCCTCCTGCTTCTCCTCGCCCAGCCCCTGCTCGACCGCGAGCCCTAGCTTCTCGCAGCGCCGCGTCACTACCGGGTTCACCTCGGTTGACAGGACCACGATGGGCAGTTCACGAGCAAGCCGGGCCAGCCCGTGGCCATCCCCGCGGTGTGCCCAGACGGCCTCCCGGCCGATCTCGTCGACCAGCACCCGGTTGTCGGTGAAGACCCCGTCGAAGTCGAGGACCAGCAGCCCCGGTCTGGGCAGCCTCGGCAGCGGGTCGACCAGCGGTGCGAGCATGCGCGCCGTCGCCAGGTCGCCCGGTTCGTCGATCTCGATGCTTCCGGCCCGGGTCACCTGGACCGGCAGCGTACGTCCGTGGAAACGGTGTCCCGCCGCTCGAAACGGACCCAACCGGAACGCGTAGCCCGCCCCCGTCTCGAGCCATTGCGCCGGCCGGTCCTGACGCCGGGGTCGAGTGGCGGCGTCGTGGTTCGCCCCGACGGCGCCGCCGTCCTCCACCCGCCAGACAAAGCCATGGAAGGGCACCGCGGTGAACGTCGCGTCCGCGCGGCCCTCGACCACCGGGTCCACGAGCTGGTCGATGTCGGCCCCGGAGGTGAACGGCGACGTGCACTGCAGGAACACGATCACGTCATCGTCGGCCAGGTTCAGATGACCGGCGGCGTGGAGGAGCGCCGACTCGCTGGTCGACGTGTCCTCGGCCAGCTCCGGCGGCCGCTCGACCACCTCGGCGCCGGCGGCGATCGCCGCGACGGCGATCGCGGCGTCGTCGGTGCTGACCACCACCTCGTCGACATGGTCGGCGCCACTCGCTGCCTCGACGGTTCGCACCAGAAGGGATCGACTCCCGATCACCTGCAGGTTCTTGCCGGGGATGCCCTTCGAGCCGCCCCGCGCGGGCACGATGGCGACCGTCGTCATCGGCGAATCGTGCGCACGAGGCGGCGACCGGCGCGGTAGACGCGGATCTCCACGGGGGCGGGGAGGATGCGCTTGCCGCGGCGCCAGGCTGCGAGCACCAGCCTCCGCAACGTGAGCCGCTGCGCGGTGCCCGATGCGAGCTTTCGTTCAGCGAAGTCGAGGTGGCCGCGCAACTCCTCGATTCTCCGTTCCCCCGAGCGCGCATGATCGCGCCATGTGCGCTGGCGCTCCAGGGTGTCGAAGGATCGGCGCATCCAGCCGGCCGCGGCGCGGGCGTGCCGGATGTTGGTCGCATGGACCTCGGGCGGACAGGAGGGAATCCGCGGAGGCGCCCAGGTCGGGTCGGTCCAGCGGTCGAGGAACTGCCCGCGATTCCGGGCCCACAGCGAGCGCCAGTCCCCCAGCTTGTGCGCCGTCCCCTTGGAGACGTGCTGCACGAGGACGCGGCTGTCGTGGACGATCTCCAGCCCGTTGGTCCAGGTCGTGAACGCGAGATCCATGTCCTCGCCGCTGGCGACCTCGTAAGACTGGTCCCAGCCACCCAGCTCGCGCAGCGTCTGGGCGCGACCAACGAGCACCACGGCGGGAGGCGGCGCCTCGAAGGGATCGAACACCTCCACGTGCTCGCCGGGCTGGTCGCGCACGATCCGCGGGTCGTTGGCGTGGGTGACGGCCGGCACGACGAGCCCCACGCGCTCGTCCTCCAGGTGCTTGATCAGCGTCGAGGCCCAGCCCTCCGGCAGCACCGTGTCGTTGTTCACGAAGGCCACGAACCGAGCGCTTGCCGCGTCCAGCCCCTGCTGCATGCCATGCGCGAAGCCGGTGTTGCGGTCGTTGAGCACCGGAACGTCCGCGGCGAGCTTCGCGTAGTGGACCGCATCCGGCGCCGAGCCGTTGTCGACCAGCACCAGCTCGTAGGGCACGTCGGTGCGCTGACGGACCGACTGCACGCAGCGCTGCGTGAGGTACAGCTGGTCCCAGGCGAGCACGACGACGGTGACCTCCGGCCGCAGCGACGCCACATCCTGGCGCGGCCGGCGCGCCGGCAGCGGCGGAGTGTCCCCCGACGCGAGCCCCGCGAGATGCCCCTCGAACGCCTCGGCCGCTCGATCCCAGTCGAAGCGCTCGGCCACCAGCTCGAGCCCGGTCTCGATCAGCCGCGCCGCGAGCTCCCGATCGTCGAGCAGCCGCCGGATGGCCGCCGCCATCGCGTCCGGATCGTCGGGAGGCACGACCATGGCGGTCTGCTCGTGGATCGCGTAGTCCCTGCACCCGCCGTTGTCGGTCGTGACCAGCGGGACCCCGCACGCCAACGCCTCGAGCCCCGGTTGGCCGAAGCCCTCCCACCTGCTGCCGACGGCGAACACGCGCGCCTTGCTGTACTCCTCGGCCATCGCCGACTGCGCCAGGTCCTTCGTCGAGTACCGCTCCGCCTGCACGCCCGCGAGCTCGGCGGCCAGGTCGATGATGCCCTGGCCCTTCCACGCGCGCCGCTCCCCCACGCACAGCAGGTCGTACTCCTTGGCGACCTCCACGGGCCGGAAGTGGTCCGGGTTGACGCCGCCCAGGACGACCGGCGGACGGACCCCGGTGTCCTCCTCGATCATGTCGGCCGTCCATGTGCTGTTGGCCAGGATGAGGTCGACGCCGGATCGGACGCTCTCCCAGCTGCCAGCCTTGTCGTAGGTACGGCCGGCGTGCAATGCGTAGAACACCTTCTTGTCGGCACGCCGGAAGAGATCGATCAGGTGCCACTGCGGCTCGTCGTTGAAGATCAGCACGTCCAGCTGATCGTCGAAGCCGCTGGTCACCGGACGGATGCGCGCGTCGCAGCGCATCCAGTCGCACGACATCGGCTGGTCGTCCGGCAGGTAGATGGTGACGTCGTGACCGCGGGTGACCAGCCGGTTGGCGAGCTCGAGCACGCGGCGGATCCCGCCGTAGCGGCGCAGGTGCGGCTCGATCCAGCCGATGCGCAGGCGGGTGGCGGGCCCGCCGCTGGGATCGGTCTGCGTGGTGGGGCTCATGTGTGGTCGTGGTCCTGGAGGGATTGGGGCAGCGTTCTACGCGCGGCCTGCGAGGCTGGCAGCCGCCAGAGTCTACCGATCGGACGCGTCCACCGGACTCCAGCCATCTGTGCGCGGGCGAACCTCCGTGGCCAGTGCGGGCCCGCGCCACCCGCCTCATCGCTGAGGCGAGATTCTTCGAAGGTTCTTCTGTGGATGGGCAGACGCGGGGCCGCGCGACCGGGGTCAGCCCAGGTCGTAGACCTTGGAGCGGGGCGTGTACACCAGGCGCCTGCCGAGCAGGTGGCGGACGAGGTCGCCGTGGATGGCCAGCGCCCGCCGGGGGCTGCCGCCGTGACCGGGCAATCCGAGCTCCGCGACCACCTCGCGTGGCAGCAGGACGCAGGAGGGCTCCACCCGGCTGACCTCCACGAGGCCCAGCGCCGGCTCCAGCAGGGGATCCACGACCGTGCGGGTCGTGACCGCAATGTCCAGCTCCCGGTAGCGCTTGTGATACGGGAGCTGGGTGTCGTCGACGATGGTCGTCCCCGGCAGCACCGTGCGGCGCGGCGCCACGAGCCCCGCGTCGGGCAGGGCGGCGGCCGCCTCGGCGAGGCCGTCCCACCAGCCGGGGGTGACCACAGCACCCGCCGAGAGCAGCACCACATCCTGGTCACCGATCCGCTCCCCGACGGCCGCCATGGCCGCCGCGAACGATCCGGCGGTCGCGACCGCCACCCGCTCCACAGGCAGCCCTGACGTCAGCGCGGCCGTGCCGACCAGCTCGAGCCCGTCCACGAGCAGCACCCTGGCAACCACGTCACCGGCCCCCGCCAGCGCCTCCAGGCAGACCCGGAGCCGGCTCAGGTCCTCCGGGTTCGCGATCAGGACCGTCGCGCCCGCCGCCGCGGCCGGCGGCCGCTCCATCAGCGCATGCAACGGGGTGGCGACGGCCCGCTGCGCGACGTCAGCAGGCAAGGTGAGCTCGCAGGGCCGCGCCCGCAGCGTCTGCTCGTCCAGCCGCTTCGTCGACGGCCGCACCGCGTGCGTGCGCGTCAGCTGATCGCCGACCGCGCCGACCTCGTAGTGGCTGAGCAGGCACGGCACCGCCAACGGGCGGACCGCCGCCGTGTAGCGAAGCAGCAGCTCCCAGTCGACCAGGCGCGGGAGGTCCTCGTTAAAGCCCCCGGCCTCGTCCACGAGCCGGCGCGCGTGGATCACCGCGTTGAGGTCCAGGGCGTTGCGGTTCTCCATCAGTGATCGGTTGAAGGGGCCGAACCGGATGCCGTCCAGCTCGCGAGGCGCGTCCGGGCCGCCGACGGCGCCCTCGGTCCGCCAGATCCACTGCCCGCAGTACGTGATTGTCGCCCCTTCTTCCGCGCTGCGGTGCACCAGCACGCTGAGGAAGTCCTCGTCCCAGTGGTTGTCGGAGTCCAGGTAGGCGATCCAGTCCCCCCGCGCCTCGGCCAGCGCCGCGTTCCGCGCGCTCGACACCCCGGCGTTGAACGACTGCGGCAGGTAGCGGACGCGCGGATCGGTCTGGGCGACCATGAAGCGGTCGGTGCCGTCGCTGCTGCCGTCGTCGATCACCAACAGCTCCCAGTCCTGGTAGGACTGGTCCAGCACGGACCGCACGGCGCGCGGCAGGGAGGCCATCCGGTCGTAGGTCGGCATGACGACCGACACCAGTCCTGCGGACGCGCGCGCCGCGTAGCGCTCGGACAGCGTCGCCCGCAGCGCCTGCATGACCTCCACCGCCGCGTCGTCCTCCGGCGAGAACGGCACCGGCCGCACCGGGTCCAGGTAGCTGGAGCGCAGGAACGCCGCGAACCCCTCGTCACGGCGTCCAGGGCGATCCCGTCCGGCCGCGTCCCGCGCGAGCATCGTGGCGGCCAGATCGGTGGCGTCCTGCTGCCCGACCTTTGACATCATCTCGTTGCCTCGGCCGATCAGCTCACGCAACCGCCGATCGCCGCCGGCGTCGACCATGGGTGCGCGGGGTGCCCGCCGGCCTGCCGGCAGACGCGCCGCCGTCGAGCGAGCGTCGCGCTGCGCGTCAAGCATGTGCCGCAGGTGGCGCTGGATCTCCGCGAGCTGCCCCACCAGACTGTCCAGGTGCCGGCGGTCCCGCCAGCGCCGCGCGGAGACCCGGGCGACGGCGTCCTCGAGATCGGCGATCCTGGCGGCGGCGTGGCGGTGGTCCGGTTCCATCAGGGCTGGCCTTCTCCGGGTGGGCGCGGCCGCGACCGACCGTCGCGCGACGCGGCGGTCGGCGCCGGAGTGTAGAGCGGCCCCGCATGGACGAGTACCGCCGCCAACCGCCGGCGTGCGAGGATCCCCGAGCCAGGTGCGAGGGAGGCCATGACGGGCGAGACGGACGACGGCGCCGCGCGGGAGCTCGGGCGCTACAAGGCCGAGCTGCTGCGGCTGCGGGCCGCCGCCGGGGATCTGCGAGCGGAGCACACCCGCACCCAGCGCGAGCTGGAGCGCGCGCAAGAGGCCGTCGCGCGCCTGGAGGCCGAGCTGGAGGCGTCCCAGGAGGCGTACCGGCGCCTGCGGACGCGGCGCGGGGTCCGCCTCGCGCTCGGATCGGCGCGGGTGGCCGCGAGCATCAAGGGCGGGGGGCGCGTCCGGGCGCCGGAACCGCAGGGCGCTGTCCGCGCGGTGAGCTCGCCCGCCCCCCCGACGAGCGCCGTTCGCCAGCGCCTGGCGGCCGCAGCGGCGGGTGACCGCTCCCTGATCAGCCTCGGGGTGCTCGGGGAGCAGGCCGCCGTCGCCGCACTGCGGGCCGCCGGCTGGTCGGCGGCGGCGGTCAATCCCCGTGAGCCGCGGCACGACCTCGACGTGCTGCTCGTCACCGACCCAGCGCTGCTCGGCCCCGACCTGCCGCGCGGACCGGCGATCGTGGCCTGGGCCGCCGACCGCTCGTGGCGGGCGCACCCGTGGCTCGGGCTGGCGGACCTCGTGATGACGCCCGCGGAGCTCCGCGCCCAGCTCGACGCGCACCGTCCGGCCGTACCCGTCGACGCCGGCGCGCTGGGCGGGGCGCTGCGGGACTGGGCCGCGGCCGTGCAGTTCGCCGTGTTCATCGGCACGCCGGACTGGGGCCAGGCCGACCGCTGGGGCGACACCTTCTTCGGCCGGGCGATCCAGCGGGCGCTGCTGGGCCGCGGCCACCCGACCAGGGTCTACCCCCGGGACGAGCACCTCGCCGACCATGCCGGCCGCGCGGATGTCGCCCTGCACGTCCTCGGTCTGTCGGTCCCGCCCCCGCGTCCCGAGCAGGTCAATGTCCTGTGGGTCATCAGCCACCCCGAGCTGGTCACCCCCCAGCGCTGCGCGGCCTACGACGTGGTCGGCGTGGCCTCGCGGCGGTTCGCCGCTGCGCTCACCCCGCGGCTGGACATCCCCGTCGTGGACCTGCCGCAGGCGACCGACCTCGAGCAGTTCCGCCCCGAGCGCGGCGGGCCGCCGCACGAGCTGCTGTTCGTTGGCAACTCCCGGCGGGCCCGCCGCACGATCGTCGACGACCTCACCCCCACCCCGCACGACCTGGCCGTCTACGGGGCGGAATGGACCGCCGACCTCGTCGAGCCCGGCCTGGTCAGGGGCGAGGCCGTCCCCAACGCCGAGCTGCACCGCCACTACGCCGCAGCGGCGATCGTGCTCAACGACCACTGGCCGGACATGGCCCGCCAGGGGTTCGTCTCCAACCGCATCTACGACGCCTCCGCCGCCGGGGCATTCGTGCTGTCCGACCACGTCGACGGGATCGACCAGCTCTTCGACGGGGGTGTCGTCACGTACCGCGGACGGGCTGATCTGGCGGCGAAGGTCGAGCGGTTCCTAACCGACCCCGCCCTCCGCGCCGCGCACGCCGAGCGGGCGCGCGGCGCGGTCCTCGCCCGTCACACCTTCGGCCATCGCGTCGACCGGATCCTCGAGCTCGTGGACCCGGTGCTGGCCGAAGCCAGACCCGCCGCTGGCGCGTGAGCTATTGCGCGGCCGACTCCAGCACGTAGCTCGACTGGCCGTCGGTCGTGTGGGCGTGGGCGAACCCGCGCACGTCGAGGCCGGCGTCGTGCGCCAGCCGCTCGAAGCGGTGGCGGTTCAGCCTGACGCAGTGCAGCGGGCCGCTCCAGTCGCGGACGTAGCCACCCGGGTTCTCCTCCTCGTCCGGCACGCCCAGCTCGACGAACGCCGTCACGAACACCCGCCCCCCAGGGGCCAGCACGCGCGCGATCTCCGACAGGTACACCGCGATGTCCGCCAGCCTCATGTGCGAGAAGACGGAGTAGGCGTTGACGACGTCGAAGCCCGGATGGCCAGCGCCGGCGTCGGGCACGGGCAGCGTGCGGCCGTCCGTGCGCAGCGCGGCGCCGTCGGGCCGGTACCGCTCGTTCGCGACGTCGATGAGCACGAACCGGGCGGCGATCCCGGGGACCGCGGGGGCGAGCTGCTCGCGCGCCCAGTCGATGGACGGACCGTGCACGTCGACGCCCGTGTACTCGGCGATGCGTCCGAGCCGACGCAGGACCCCGATCAGGGCACGTCCCTGCCCGCAGCCGATGTCGAGGAGCCGAGAGTCGGGGCTCAGGCCGCAGCGACTCACGAGCACCTCGGCCGCGACATCGGCCGACCGCAGATACCACTCGTCGTCGGTGTAGCGCGGCCCACCCCAGCGCAGCTCCGCGGGCGGCAGTGGCAGGGCCAGCTCCTGCGGCGAGGCGTCGGCGCACACGCCGGCAGTGTAGGCCAGTGGCGCCCGCGGGCGCCGCAGCGCGCAGGATAGCGAGACGATCCCTCTGGTCCTCGCGTCGTTTCGCGCCGGTGGCCGCCGGCGCTCAGGCCGCTCAAGGTCTGCGGGCCGCCGGTCGACGCTGGGGAGAGATCCCGTCAGCCACGCCCGAAGGGTTCCCCCTGTGCCAGCGCTCCGCAGTCTGCTGCCCCTGCTCGTCATCGCGCTCCTCCTGCTGCCCGCCGGCACCGGCGTGTCGCAGGCCGCCGAGGAGCACGTGCTGGCCACCGACGGCGACGACGGCGGCCCCGGCACCGCCGAACGGCCGTGGCGCACCCTCGGGCACGCGCTGCGCCAGCTGGAGCCCGGCGACACGCTGACGGTCCGAGGCGGCACCTACCGCGAGGACCTCAGCGGGCTGCCGCACCTGACCCCCGCGACGCCGCGGGCGCCGATCACCGTCCGGGCCGCAGCCGGAGAGCGGCCGGTCGTGCAGGGGCTCCTTGCGATCCGGGGCGCCAGCTACTGGACCTTCGACGGGATCAACGTCACCTGGGACCCGCAGGTGGGCGGCTCCACCAGCGAGATGCTCAAGCTCATGGACGGCGTGGGCTGGACGTACCGCAACGCCGAGGTGTGGGGCGCGCGGAGCCGGGCCGGCGTCTACGTCGGCTCCAACATCGCCGGTGAGCCGCGCGACTGGCGCGTCGAGGACAACTGCATCCACGACACGCTGACCGCCAACCCCGGCACTTACGAGGACCACAACATCTACGTGCAGAACGGCCGCGGCGCCGGGCGCGGGGTCATCGAGCGCAACCTGATGTTCAACGCGCCCAACGGCAAGAACATCAAGCTCGGCGCCGGCTCGCCGGGGGTGGGCGAGGCCTCCAACGTCGCCGTCCGCTACAACACGCTGTTCAACGCGACCGAGAACGTGCTCGTCGCGTTCGACGCGCACGACATCACCCTCGAGCGCAACCTGGTCGGCCCGATCAGCGTCGACCGCAGCGACTACCCCAACATCCGCGGCTACGCGAACACCGGCTCGGGCGTGGTCGCCCGCGACAACCTGTTCTTCGGCGCGCCCGAGTTCATCCGCAACACCGCCGCCAACTCGACCGCCCCGGTCGACCACGGCGTGCAGGACGGTGGCGGCAACCGCAGAGGAGACCCGCGCTTCGACAGCGCGTCCTGCGGCGGGTTCGCGCCACGCGAGCGCGGCGCCTTCGCGTTCGGGGCGCGCAGTCCCATCGAACGGCTGGCCGACGTCGGCCGCATCGAGACGTCCGCCGCCCTGTCCCGCGCGGCCAGCCCGCGGGCGGGCAGCGCGCAGACGGTGGTCGTCGCCCGCTCGGACGCCTACCCGGACGCCCTGGCGGGCGCGCCGCTTGCGCGCAAGCTCGGCGCCCCGGTCATCCTCACGACCGGCGACCGCCTGCACAGCGCCGCCGCGGCGGAGATCCGCCGCCTCGGCGCACACCGCGCGGTGCTGCTGGGCGGCAGCGCCGCCCTGTCCGAGCGGGTCGTCGCCGACCTCGGCGGCCTGGGCCTGTCCGATGTCGACCGCGTCTTCGGCGCCAACCGCTTCGAGACGGCGAGGCAGATCGCGCGGCTGGTCGCGGACGGCGTGGCGGTCGACACCGCCTACGTCGTCGAGGGCGCCAACAGCGACCCGAACCGCGGTTGGCCAGACGCGGTGTCGGTGTCGGGGCTGGCGGCGCAGACCGGGCGGCCGATCCTGCTCGCCACCCGCGACGACCTGCCCCAGCCGACCCGTGCCTCGTTCGACGAGCTGGGCATCGCCGAGGCGGTCATCGTCGGCGGCACCGCCGCGGTGTCAGCCGGCGTCGAGCAGGAGCTGGCCGACCCGACCGGCGACGGCGACACCGACGTGAGCGTCACCCGCTACCGCGGCGCGAACCGCTTCGAGACCTCCCTGCGGGTGGCCGAGGCGGCGGTCGAGCAGGGTGCCGACCCCGAGCGGACATGGCTGGCCACCGGCAACAACTGGCCTGACGCGCTGGCCGCAGGGCCCGCCGCCGCGGCCGACGGGGGCGTGCTGCTGCTCGTCAACGGCGCCAGCCTCGACGGCTCGCCGACCACCCGCGACTGGGTACGCTCCGGCAGCGACGCGGACCGCCTGGTCCTGGTCGGCGGCCGCGGCGCCATCTCCCCGAGCGTCGAGGACGCCCTGGCCGGCCTCCTCGGCCCGCGCTGACGGGGCCTGCGGCGACGATTCTGGCAGGAGCGCCGCTGTTCGCGGACGGAGGGCGCGACGCGTCAGTCGCGGGGTTCATCCTCCACGTGGTTGACCGTGGGGGCGGCTGCGGGCAAACGCAGAACGTGTTCGAGTTCGGCGATACCTGCCGCCGGGCGGTCGCGCATGCGCTCGCCGGCGCGCCAGTCCGCCCGCCGATACCGTGCCGACATGGCGGGACCATCGAGGTCACCCCGTGGCGGGCGCCGACGGGCGCCTGGCCAGAGCTTCTCGCTGGGTGGCGAGTTTCCTCCGCCGTTCGCGGCCGTGGAGGGCGCAGACGGGCACCTGGCCAGAGCTTTCTCGCTGGGTGGCGAGTTTCCTCGGGGGCTCGGGCGTTCTCGCGTGGATGACCGGCCGCGGGCACCGGTGCGGGGTGGGGGCGGACGAAGGTCGCGGCCACGGCGGCCGCATCGGCAACGCCGATCGCGTCGACGCTGGCCCGTGCCGACCGGACCCCATCCCAAACACGTTGTCAGAGAAAGCCTTGCCGTTCCCGGCGAGGCTTTCGCCGTCACGCAGGTCATCCGGACGACTCGCGCAGCAGGGGCCCTGTGGCCATCCAGCTGGTCGACGAGCTCGCCGAGGCGTCGGCTGAGGCTGGGCATTCGGTGTCCGTTGGCCGTCCGCCGCTGTGGCGGTCGTTGGGTATACCTTCTAGGTATACCCAGGCGCGTCGATGGCGTAGGATCAGGGCATGAACCCATCCCCGTTCCCCCACCAGGGGCCCCTGTCGCCCGCCGAGGTCCGCGGCCGCGACGACCTCCTCGCCGACCTCACCGGACGGGTCACCCGACGAGCCGTCACCGCCTTGGTCGGTCCGCGGCGGTACGGCAAGACCAGTGTCTTGCGTCGCTTGGCTGCCGACCTCACCGAGGTCACCACCGTCTGGGTCGACCTGTACGGCGTCGCGTCCGCAGCCGACCTCGCCGTGGCGTTCGACACCGCACTGGACAGCGCCGGGGCGCCGGTGCGCGCCACGGCCGGCCGTCTCGCCCTGACCGCCCAGATCGACCTCGGCGTAGTGAAAGCCACGCTGTCCCGGCCCGCCAGAAGCCGCCCCGATCCCGACGTGCTGTTTCCCACGCTGCTCGACCTCGTCGTCGCCACGGCACTCACCACTCCGACCATGCTGGTCCTGGATGAGTTCTCCGCGATCACGACCGTCCCGGCCGCCGCGGCGAAGCTGCGCACCGCGTTGCAGCACCACTACCGCGACATCGCCATCGTGTTCGCCGGATCCGCCCCCAGCGTCATGCGGACCTTGTTCACCGACCGTGAGGAACCCTTCTACGGGCAGGCCGACCTCGTCGACATCGGTCCGCTCGACCGCACCGCCGTCCACGGCATCGTCACCGACGGGTTCATCTCGACCGGTCGAGACCCGGAACGTGGCGCCGCACTCGTCCACGACCTCGCCGGCGGCCACCCCCAACGCACCATGCAGCTCGCTGACGCCCTCTGGCACCACACCCCTGACGGAGGTTCGGTCACCGACGAGGTGTGGGCCGACGCCCTGACCGAACTGCGTGAGCGGATCGCAGACCCCATGAGCCGGATCTTTGACGGCCACCCAGCCAGCGCCCGCAAGACGCTGCGGATCGTGGCGCACGACGAATCACCCCACGGGGCGGCCGGCCAGATGCTCGCGCTCAGCAAGAACGCCGCGACCAAGGCCCGCAAGGCGCTGCTGGACAACGGCGACCTCATCCGCGACACCGACAACCGACTCGTCGTGACCGACCCCATGCTGGCCGACTGGATCCGCACCACCCTCCCCATCTTCTGATCTTTGCCGTCGGCCGCTGACCGTCAACGTTCTCCACGAGCGCCCGAACCACTGGTCCCTCCGACTGGCGCTCCGGCACTGTCGCCTCCCCTGTCGCCGGCTTTACACTTGACCCATGTTCACACGCATCAGCATCGACCCTCGCATCATGCAGGGTGCGCCCTGCATCGCGGGGACCCGTATTCCTGTGACGATGCTCGTGCGCATGGTTGCCGACGGCATCACGGTCGACACGATCCTGGACGACTACCCGCAGTTGGTCGCGGAGGACGTCCAACAGGCGCTGCGCTTCGCTGCAAGCAGCGTTGCCCATCGAACGATCGCCCTCGATCAGCCTGCGTGAAGCTCTTCCTCGACGAGGCCGTGCAGCACCGTCTTGCCAACCTCCTTGCGGAGGACGGTCACGATGCAACCCATGTGCGACTGGTTGGCATGCAGGGCGGCTGACGAGGAGGTCATGGCGTTCGCGGTAGCTGAGGGGCGCGTCCTCATCACCACCGATACCGACTTTGGCACCCTCCTTGCCTTGTCAGGTGACGCACGACCGAGCGTCGTCCTCCTGCGCGGGATCGCCGACAGCCTTGAGGAACGCCACGCTGCCATCGTTCGCGCCCTGGAGAGGATCGAGGACGAGCTCCTGTCCGGTGCCGTCGCGCTAGTGGAACCCAACCGCGTCCGGCTGCGATCGCTCCCGATTGTCGACCCTGGGTGATCGTCTCCACAACTGGCGGTCGCACCGACCCCAGGGGTTCGAGAATCGGCGAAGGGTCTCTGTGGGCTATGAGGGCGCGCCACCTCGGCTCGGACGATTGCTCCACCGTCGTGCTGGCGCGACGGCTCCAGACTCGCGCCATCCACACCTTCGACGAGCGCCACCTCCATGCGGTCGAGCCGCCACGCCGTAGCGCCATCACCCTCCTGCCCGCCGATGCCTGACGCCCCGCACGACGCCAGACCCGACGCCGTCAACCGACTCGCTGCATGTTGCCGCCCGGCGTCGCGGAGCCGGGCTGGGGGCGCTGTGGATGACGCACGTGGCAGCCGCGTAGGCTTGGCTAGCTTCACCAGATGGCGACAGGAGGTGGCCGATGGCATCGCCTGCGGAGGCGGCGCTCACCTGGAGCGAGCTGCAGACGTGGCCGGACGACGGGCTGCGCTACGAGCTCATCGACGGGGCACTGCAGGTGAGTCCCGCACCGAGCTACCGCCACCAGCGCGTGGTGAACCGCATCTCGGCGGATCTGACGGTGTGGGCGGATCAGCACGGCGGTCAGGTGCTGAGCGGTCCGTTCGACGTCTATGTGCACGAGCGCGAGTACGTCGAGCCCGACCTCCTGTTCGTCTGCGCTGAGCGCGCGCACCTGTTCACCGAGCGGCGGCTGCCCGCGCCGCCCGATCTGGTGGTGGAGGTGTCCTCGCCGTCCACCCACAGCGTCGACGCCGGGGCGAAGCGAGACCTGTACGAGCGCTTCGCGGTGCCCGAGTACTGGCTGGTCGACCTCGACGCCGACATGGTGCTCGTCCATCGGCTCGGCGCGGGCGCCGGGGGCTACGCGGTGCCGTCGCGTCGAGCGCGCGGCGACGTGCTGGACTGCGTGGGCGCCCCGGGGTTCGACTCGCCGGTGGCGCGGATCCTCGATGCCTGATGGCGGGCGCGCCGGCCGCGCGAGCCAGGCCGGGGTTCGCAGGCCACCCCTCCCGAACCTCAACCGCCTGACACGCGCTCGACCTCGCCGTATGCGGCCATGTTGCGATGAGGCTCCCCAACATCGTCCCGTGGTGAGATCATCACCGGCAGCGACGTCCGCCCCGGCCTTCGCCTTCGGGCTGCCTGGGGCCTGGAGTTCGTCGAGGGCGCCATCACCGAGGTGGTGGGAGATGTCGGACGCGGGTCGCCCGATGAAGCCGGCGGCCACCCCGCGCGTGCGGTCGCCGGGCTGGATGGTGGGCTCCAGCCCTGCCCGCCCGCGCAGGGGCGCCGTCCCCGCGAGCAGCCGGCCCATGAAGGAGATCGCCGAACCGCACAGCAGCAGGCGGCTTCGAGACTCCCTGCGCGCCGGCTCCGCGCTTCGAGCGCCCGCTGGATGACGGAGGGTAACGACGGCGACGAGCGGACGAGGCAGGGGAACTCGTTGACGACCGTAGCCGCGCCTCGCCGGCCGCGCTCTGGCGCGCTTGACCTTCGAGCGGCTCGAGGGTCTACCGTGGCGGCATGACGACCTTGCGGATCTCAGAGGTGGCCCAGCGCACCGGTGTGCCGGCCACGACCCTGCGCTACTACGAGAAGGTGGGGCTGCTCGCTGGAGCGCCTCGCACGCGCAACGGGTACCGGGCCTACGACGAGCGCGACCTCGCCCGGTTGCGGTTCATCGCCCGCGCGAAGCGGCTCGACCTGACCCTCGACGATCTCCGTGAGCTGGCCGAGGCGTGGGACAGCGACCAGTGCGCGCATGTCCAGCGGCGGATGGCCCGGATCGTCGAGGCGCGGCGCGTTGAGACCCAGTCGCGCATCGCCGAGCTCGACGCCCAGCTGCAGGCGACGACCGATCGCCTGGCCGCAGCGCCGGCCGCCGGGCCGTGCGACGACGACTGCGCGTGCGTCGCCGACGCCACCCCGGCGGTGGTCTCGTCCGCGCCGCCGCCGCGCGCCGCGCCCGCCGATGAGCCCGTGATCGAGTGCACCCTGGACCAGGGGGACGTGCAGGGCCGGGTCGGGGAATGGCGGGACGCGCTCGCCCGCGCCACGGAACGCGTCCCGCTCGACGACGGCGTGGCGCTGCGGTTTCCCCACGACATCGACCTGACGGCCGCTCTGGCTCGGCTGTGCGCGGCGGAGCACGCCTGCTGCAGCTTCTTCCGGTTCGCGCTGGCCATCGACTCGCACGGCGTGCGCCTCGAGGTCCACACCCCCCCTGAGGCGCGCGACGTCACCGCCGCGGTCTTCGGCACGCCGGGCGAGCCCGCACCGACCTCATGACGCTGCCGGTTGCATCCGCGTCGACCACACATGCCGGCACTACGATGACTGAGATGGAGGATCTCGTGAGCATCCCGGAGGTGGCACGCCAGCTCGGCATCGCCACCGAGGAGGCGTACGACCTCGTGCTCGGTCGGCAGCTTCGCAGCGTCGAGAGCGAATCCGGCCGGCGGCTGGTGCCTGTCGAGGTCATCAGCGCGTGGCGCGCACAGCATCCGGTGTCGGCCTGACGGGGATGTTGGCGTCGACGCGAGACCGTGACCGCTTCAGGAGTGACCGTCTTGCGGACCGCCTGGATGGCAGCGCGCTGGCCGCTTGATCATCCATCGCCTGAAAGGGGCTGCGCCGACGGCCGCCGCGACAGGTGACCAGTAGGCTGCCCGCGATGGCAGCCGCGCCCGCTTCCCCGCACATCTGTGCGGTCGTCGTCGCGTATCGCTCCGCGGAGCACCTGGCGAGGTTGCTCCCCGATCTCGTCGCTGCCGTCGATGGGGTCGTCGTCGTCGACCAGGCCTCCGACGACGACAGCGCCAGGGTGGCGGAGCGGCACGGCGCCGTGGTGCTGCGGGAGCCCGTGAACACCGGCTTCGCCGCGGGGGTGAACCGCGGGGTCGAGGCCAGCGCCGGCGACGTGGTGCTGCTGGTCAACCCCGACGTGCGCTGGGACGCCGGTGCCCTCAAGGCGCTCCACGAGGCGTCCCTGCGGCATCCCGGCGACGTGCTCGGGCCCGTGGTGCGCGGCGACGACGGCCGCCTGCAGCCGACGCGGTCCGGCCTGCCGGGCCTGTTGACCTTCCTGGGCGAGGAGCTGCTCGTCCCCGAGTCGGCCGCGGTCGGCAGCTGGCCCGCCCGGCTGTGGCCGCGCTGGCAGCGCTACGACGCCGAGGTCGACGGGCCGCTGCTGTCCGGCGCCTGCCTGTGGATCCCCCGCGCCACCTGGGAGCGCGTCGGCCCGATGGACGAGCGCTACTTCATGTACCGCGAGGAGATGGACTGGCAGCTCCGCGCCCGCCAGCGCGGCGTCCGGACCATCCTGGTACCCGACGCCACGATCGCCCACGTCCGCGCCGGGTCGAGCGGGCGGCACGATCCCCAGCGCGCCCGCTGGCTGGCCGCGTCGACGCGCAGGTTCGTGCTGCGATGGCTGCCGGGCTGGCGCGCGTGGGCCGCGCTGGCGCTGCTGGCCGCCGGCCAGGCGCTGCGCTGGCTGGTCTGGAGCGCGCCGGTCTTGCGCGGGCGCCCCGACGCGCGGCAGCGGCGGGCGCAGCATCGAGCGGCGCTGGTCCCGCTGCTCGTCGGCTCGTGAGCCGCCCTCCGCGGCTGTGGCTGGTGGAGGAGTTCGGCCTGGGCGGCATCGCCCGCTACGCCGCGGACGTCGCCGACCTCATCCACCCCGCGGTCGGTGTCCGGGTCGCCACCACCGACGCGGGCCCCGCGCCCGGCCTCGCGGCCCCTCACGAGGTGTGGTTTCCCGTAGGGTCGGGCGCACCGCCGGCGAAGGCCCGCGGCGCGCTGCTCGGCCTGCGGCGGGCGGCCCTGCGCGTCCACCGGGGGGACGCCGCCTGGTTCCCGCTGGGCATCAGGCCCGGCTACGAGGCGCTGCTGCTCCGCGCGCTGCGGGCGCGCGGCGGCAAGGTCGTCGCGACGGTGCACAAC
>JACDBB010000209.1 GCA_013695145.1 Euzebyales bacterium | reverse complement strand
CTTCAGCCGCTGAGAGCGGCTGAAGTCGACTAGCGGCGGGGTTGGCAGGTGGGGCAGGCGCTGATGGTGCGGCCGGCGCAGGTCCACGACTCGATCGCGCTCGCGCAGCGGCGGCACGGCAGGCCGGTGCGCCTGTAGACGTAGACGCGCTCACCGGCCGGCACGCGCGCGGCGCTGCGCGCACCCACCTCGGCAGGGTCGACCGTGACGATCCTGCCGGACCTCTCCCCCGCCCGCAGCATCCGCCGCAACGTGGCCCACAGCTCGTCGAACTCGGCACGGGCGAGCGCGTTCGCGGGCCGGCCCGGGTGGAGGCCGCACGCGAACAGCGACTCCGCGCGGAGCACGTTGCCGATCCCGGCGAGCACCTTCTGATCGAGCAGCGCCGCGGCGATGGGGCTGCGGCGGCGCTGCAGCGCCTCCCAAGCCGGCTCGGGGTCCGCACGGCGGGCGAGCGGATCGGGTCCCAGCCGAGCGCGGAGCAGATCCTCCTCGGGCGGCTCGAGCAACTCCACGGCCACGGCTCCGGCCAGGTGCACGGTGACCCCCTCGGCGCGCATGCGCAGCCGTGTCCCGTCGGTGGGCTGCGGCGTGCCGTCGCGAAACGTACGGAACCGACCGAACAGACCAAGATGCACGTGCAGCGTGAGGTCGTCGCCGGCATCGTCATTCCAGCGGTAGAACAGGTGCTTGCCGTACGCGTCGACGCCGGCGAGCACCGTCTCGTCGAGGCGCGCGGCGCCGTCGGCGAACCGCCCCTGCGGCGAGTCGACGGTCACGCGGCGGCCGGCGAGGTCGGCGCGGTGGAGGCGGGCGAGGCGATGGATGGTGTGGCCCTCGGGCATGGGCCCAGTATCGCCCCCGGCCGTCACTCGACGACCAGCTCGAGCTCCATGGTCGCCCGGTGCCCCGGGATGCCGCGGATAGAGCAGGTGGGTGCCCGGCGGCAGGTCGACCACCTGCGTGTGGCGGTGGCCGCCGGCCGCGTGCAGATCGATGTCGAGGTCGTCGCCGACCAGCGTGTGCTCGAGGTTGCCGTAGTTGTCCAACCGGAGCTCGTAGCGCCCAGCGGGGATCGCCCCGGTCGGGTCGGGGAACGCGACGTCGACGGCCTCGGCGTTGGCGGCGTCCTCGGGCATGGTCGCCCCGAGCACGTGGACCCGGCCGTCGACGTCACGGCTCGCCCAGACCGGCTCGTCGCCCAGCCATTGCGGTGAGGCTGTCCCGGCGGGCGGCACGGCCAGGACGTCGGCGTGCTCCCCCGGTCCGGCCGGGGACGCCGAGGACTCGTCGCGTCCCGAGCAGGCCGTCAGCAGCGCGACGACCAGCCACCCGACGACGCGCCACGCGGGCAGGAGTCGCATGCCACACCCGACGCGTGAGGGCACGGCGTGGTTCACCACGTCTGGTGTGCCGCCGTCCCGGGGGTCAGCCCACCCCCGCGGTGTCCCCGTCGGGGGTCCAGCGCAGAATGAGCTCGCGGCCGGCTCTGCCCTCGTCGAGGCGGCCGACCGGGGTGGTCGTGGGCGCGGCCCTGAGCAGCTCCGGGTCGGACTCGGCCTCGGCCACCGCCTGGCGCAGCGCGGCGATGAAGCCGTCCAGCGTCTCCGGGGTCTCGGTCTCGGTGGGCTCGACCATCAGTGCCTCGTCGACGATGAGCGGGAAGTAGTTGGTCGGCGGGTGGAAGCCCAGGTCGATCAGACGCTTGCACAGGTCGAGCACGCGGACACCGTGGGCCTTGAGCGCCTTGCCGGTCGACACGAACTCGTGCATCGGCCGGTGCTGCGCGTAGCCCAACGGCAGCACGTCGCCGACGCCCGACGCGACGTAGTTGGCGTTGAGCACCGCCTTGGCGCTCATGTCGCGCAGCCCCTCGCCGCCGTGCGCCAGCAGGAACGACAGCGCCCGCACGAGCACGCCGGCGTTGCCGTGGAAGCCGTGCAGCCGTCCGATCGACTTCGGCCGGTCGTGGTCCCAGGAGAGGGTGCCGTCGGGGTCGCGGGCGACCACAGGCGTCGGCAGGTGCGCCGCCAGCCGCTCGGACACCAGGACCGGACCGGCGCCGGGACCGCCGCCGCCGTGCGGGGTGGCGAACGTCTTGTGGACGTTGAGATGCAGCACGTCGAAGCCCATGTCGCCCGGGCGGACGCGGCCGCAGATGGCGTTATAGTTGGCGCCGTCGTAGTACAGCAGCGCTCCCACACCGTGCAGCGTCGCGGCGATGCGCTCGATGTCGACCTCGAACAGGCCGACGGTGTTCGGGTTGGTGAGCATCAGCCCGGCCGTGTGCTCGTCGACCAGCCCCTCGAGCGCGTCTGCGTCCACCAGCCCGTCCGCTCCGGAGGGCACGGTGACGACGTCGTAGCCGCACATCGCCGCGCTGGCCGGGTTGGTGCCGTGCGCCGAGTCGGGCACGACGATCGTGCGGCGCGCGTCCCCGCGAGCCTCGTGGTAGGCGCGGATCAGCATGAGCCCCGTCAGCTCGCCGTGCGCGCCCGCTGCAGGCTGGAAGCTCACGGCGGCCAACCCGGTCAGCTCGGTGAGCCAGTCCTCCAGCTCGGCGAGCACCGCCAGCGTCCCCTGCGCGGCGCGGTCCGGTGCCCACGGATGCAGGTCCGTGAACCCCGGCAGCCCCGCGGCGACCTCGGCCTGGCGCGGGTTGTACTTCATCGAGCACGAGCCCAACGGGTAGAAACCGACGTCGATGCCGTGGTTGCGGTGCGACAGGCGCGTGAAGTGCCGCAGCAGGTCGAGCTCGCCGATCTCAGGCAGCGCGGGCGGCTCGGCCGCCAGCTCCACCCCCGGCAGCACGTCGGCGGGGTCGACGTCGGGCACGTCGAGAACGGGGAGCGACGACGCCCGCCGGTGCGGGCGCGAGCGCTCGAAGATCGTGGGCTCCGGAGCCTGGTGGTCGCCGAGGACGGGCATCTAGCCGCCCACCCTCAAGTGCTCAATCCCGGGCTCAACTCGCATGCTCCGTTCGCCCTCTCCCATCAGCGCAGCTCCTTGAGGATCGTCTCCAGGGCCTGGGCAAGACCCTCGACCTCCTCGGCGGTGCGTCGTTCCGTGGTCGCGACCATGACCGCACCCGCGGCGTACCCGTCGGGAACGACAGGGCCAACGAGGTACCCGGCGGCGTGCAGCCGGTCGACCACCGCGTGCGGGTCGACCGGGCGCAGCCGCAGGGCGAACTCCTTGCAGAACGGGCCGTCGACGGCCAGCGCCACGCCCTCGACGCCGGAGAGCCGCTCGGCCGCGTGGCGCGCTCTTGCGAGGCAGTGGCGGGCCAGCTCCGCGAGGCCGTCCCTGCCGAGCCACGCCAGATACACGAGGCCGGCCACAGCGCACAGCGTCTGGTTGGTGCAGATGTTGCTCGTGGCGCGCTCCCGGCGGATGTCCTGCTCGCGGGCGCGCAGCGTCATGACGTACCCGCGGGTCCCGGCGCGGTCGACGGTCTGGCCGACGATGCGGCCGGGGATGCGGCGCACCTGGTCGCCGGCGCACGCGAGGAACCCGAACGTCGGACCGCCGTAGACCAGACCCTGCCCGAGCGGCTGCCCCTCCCCCACCACCAGGTCGGCGCCCTGGCTACCCGGCGTCGCCAGCAGCCCCACGGCCGTCGGCTCGAGTTTGACGATCAGCTTGGCGCCCGCCGCGTGCGCAGCCTCGGCGTGGGCGCGCACGTCCTCGATCACGCCGAGGGCGTTGGGTTGGGCGACGACGACCGCCGCCACGCCGTCGAGGTCCTCGGGCGCCCGGGTCCGCCCGCTTGGTCCGTAGTCGACCTCGGTCACCTCGCGGCCCAGCGGGTGGGCGTAGGTCCGCACCACGTCACGGGTGGGCCGGTCCAGCGCGGTCGAGACCACCACGCGGTTCAGGCGCGTCGCGGCGCACGCCATGGAGACCGCCTCGGCGACGGCGCTGCCGCCGTCGTACAGGCTGGCGTTGGACACCGGCAGGCCCGTGAGCTCGCTGATCACCGTCTGGAACTCGAACAGCGCCTGCAGCATGCCCTGGCTGACCTCTGGTTGGTAGGGCGTGTAGGAGGTCAGCAGCTCCCCGCGCGACGTGACCGCGCCGACCACCGCCGGCACGTAGTGATCGTAGGCGCCGCCGCCGGCGAAGCAGACGGGGCTGGTGTCGTTGCGGTCGGCCAGCGCCGAGAGGTGGCGCGCCACCTCGTCCTCGCTGCGTGCGCGCGGAAGGTCCAGATCGCGCTCCGCCAGCAGCGAAGGGGGGATGTGGCCGAACAGCTCGTCGAGGCTCCCCACGCCGATGCTCGCCAGCATGGCCTCGACATCGGCGTGCGTGTGGGGGGCGAACTGCAAGACACGCTCCTTGCCGGGAAGGAGCGTTGAGTCTAGCGGCGGACGGCGGTCAGCCCGGCGCCACGTCGCCCTGTCCCGGCTGCCAGCGGCCCGCCCTGCGGACGGGCGGGGCCGCTCGCTCCGCCGGCATCCGTGTGACCTCGGCCTCGAGCTCGGTGTACAGCGGGTCGACGGCGATCGCGAAGACACCCTGACCGCGCTGGAGGATGTCGATGATCTCGCGCTGGTCGTCCAGCGCGTAGACGGTCTTGCCGTCCGACAGCAGCGTGACGTTGCGCAAGGACAGCCCGCGCTCGCGGACGAACTCGATGGCCTTGCGAATGCGCTGCAGGCTCACGCCTGCGTCGAGCAGCCGGGAGATGATCCGCAGCTGGAGGATGTCGTCGAACCCGTACAGCCGCTGTGAGCCCGACCCGTCGGCGTCGCGGACGCTGGGGGTCACCAGCCCGGTGGTGGTCCAGTAGTCCAGCTGGCGGTACGTGACGCCGACGATCTTGCACACCGCCGGTCCGCGGTAGCCCGTCGGCCCGTCCTCCAGCCCTGGGAGGGGGATCTCCTGGAAGTACCGGTTCTGCCGCTCGCGTGAGTCCACCGCTGGTGCTCCTCGTCGGCCCGGTAAAGAACACCCGGGTAACTACGCCCACCTGCCGACGGTAGCTCCCCGGGACCGGCGCCGTCAACAGCCCATTCGGCCGTCGGCGCTCGTACCTCACGCCTCGTGTTCTCATGGTCGGCGCTGCGCGCCTCCCCGATCAAGCCGTCGGCGCTCGTACCTCACGCCTCCTCGTGGATCCACAGCCACGACGTAGTTGCGCACAGGTTGTGCACAAGCCTGTGGAGGACTAGGGCAATACAGGGGTGTGCCCCACCGTGTGTAGTGTGATTCGGACTGAGAGCGAGCCTACTGGCGGAAATCCTCGGGAGACACGGTGTCGAGGAACTCCTTGAACTGCTCGACCTCGACCTCGTCCTCGTCCTCGATCTGGATCCCCGCCTCCTCGAGCACGGCGTCGTCCGCGAAGATCGGCGCGGCGACCCGCACGGCCAGCGCGATGGCGTCCGAGGTGCGGGACGACACCGCCACCTCCTTCTCGCCACGGCGCATCCGAATCTCGGCGTAGTAGGTGCCGTCGCGCAGCTCGGTGACCACGACCCGCTCGACAGCGACGTCCAGGCTGCCGAGCAGGTCTCGCATGAGGTCATGCGTCATCGGCCGTGGCGTCGCGACGCCTTGGAGGGCGAACGCGATTGCGGTGGCCTCGACGGCCCCGATCCACACGGGCAGGAAGCGCTCGCCGCCCCGCTCCTTGAGCAGCACGATCGGCTGGTTGTGCGGGAGCTCGACCCGCACGCCTACGAGCTCGAGCTCTTTCACCTCGGCGCTCCTTGCCTCGCTGTGGTGCGAGTCTACGTTCGGCCCCGACCCCCCTCAATCGCCGTGGCCGTCCCGGGGGTCATCGTGGCCCGTCTCGTCCGCCGACCGCGGCCAGCGCGGCCATCGGGTCGGCGGTCACGGCCCGCGCGTCGATGACCTCCCACACGTCAGGGCAGTTGCGGAACCATCCAGCGAACGGGATGCCGTACCCTGCGACCGTCTCGGGCCCGATCTCGAAGCCCCGGAAGGCCAGGTCAACGCTCACACGGCGCGCCTGCGGGCGGTCGAGCAGGGCGACGACCCGCACGCTGCGAGGCCGGCGCTCGGCGATCACGCCGGTCAGGTGGTGCACGGTGCGGCCGCTGTCGACCAGGTCGTCGACGATCAGCACGTCGCTGCCTGCGACCTCGAGCTCGAGATCCTTGGCGAGTGCAACGGGATGCCCGCTCGGGCTGCGCTCGTCCAACGGGCGGACAGCGAGGAAGTCGACCACGACCGGGAGGTCCACAGCCCGGACGAGGTCGGCCAGGAACAGGACGCCACCGGGCGCGACCGCCACCAGCACCAGTCGCCGACCGGCGTAGGCGGCGGTGATCTCCACGCCGAGCTCGGCGACACGGGCGGCGATCTCAGCGCGGCGGATGCGCAGACGCAACGGCGGGGAGTCCATCAGGGCGGCAGCCTACCGCCGCCCAGAACCGCGGGTCAGGCGGAGCGTTCGATCAACGCCGTGCGCGCGAAGGCGCGCAACGCGTCCTGCAGGGCTGCCCCGGCGACCGCCCCCGCGGGACGCGCAGCGGACGGGGGGCCCACCGCGCCCGCCGCCACGAGCGGGGCTTCGCGGACCACCTCGCCGTTGACCACCAGCTCGACCGTGCCGAGCGGAGCGCCAGCGGCGACGGGCCTGGCCACGCTGGGTTCCACGCGCGTGCGCCACGTGACGCGGGCGTCGCCGGGCACCGTCATCCCCAACCCGGAGGACGCGATCGCGGCCACCTCGGCCCCCGACCACCGGTAGGTGGTCGCGACGCCGCCCGACGAGAGCGGTTCGGCGCGGCGAAACTCGCCGAACCCGTAGTCAAGCAGCGCCGAGGCGTCGGCGAAGCTGCGCTCGCTGTCGAGCACGACGGCATACAGGGTTCGCCCGTCGCGGGTGGCGCTCGCCACCAGGCAGTTGCCGGCCAGGGTGGTGAACCCCGTCTTCACACCGCTGGCGCCCGGGTACACGCCGAGCAGTTCGTTGCGGCTGACCATCGGCGCCAAGCCAGGCACCGTGACCGTCGCCGCTCCCGCGTACCGGGCGAAGGTCTCGTCCTCCATCGCGATCTCGGCGAGCCGCGCGAGGTCGACCGGCGAGGAGACGTGCGCGGCGTCAGTGGTCAGACCCGAGGCGTTCACGAAACGCGTGGCGTCGAGGCCGAGCTCCGCGGCGCGGGCGTTCATCCGCGCGACGAAGATCCGCTGGTCCCCGGCGACGTGCTCGGCGACCGCGCGTGCGGCGTCGTTGCCGCTGCGCAGCAGCAGGCCGGCGACCAGGCTCTCCATGGGCACCTGCTGGCCAGGCCGCAGGTCCAGGGTGGCCTCGCCGAGCGCCGCGGCCTGCCCCGACACGGTCACGGTGTCGTCGATGGTCCCGGCCTCGAGCGCCAGCAGCACCGTCATGATCTTCGTCAGCGATGCCATCGGCCGGGCGACGTCGGGCTCGACCCCGTACAGCGGGCGGCCGTCAGCGGGATCCCACAGCACCGCGCCCCTGGCGCTGACCGCGGGGGCGCCCGCCGGCAGCGGATCGGCCTGCGCGACCGCCCGCCCGGGGTCAGCGGACGGCATGGCGGCGGCCGCAGCTGGTGAAGCCGAAGCGGGAGACACCGCCACGAGCGCCGCTAGGGCGCAGCACGCAGCGAGGGTGCCCAGCATCACACGACGGCGCCGCACGCTCCCGCTCCTACCGGCCGTGCACGTAACCGCGCAGCGCCCGCACCAGCAGCGAGCGCTTCATGCGCCCGGTGAGCGTGGCGAGCTTGTCGAGCTGCCGGGTCGCCTGCCGACGAGCCTCGGGGTTGCGCTGCCGCAGCAGCGGTGTGATCAGCTGCTCGAACAGGGCGACCTCGCGGTCCACGAACTGGCGGTACATCCGCAGATGGCGCGGCTCCAGGCCGAGGCGCAGCAGGTCGCGGGCCGCCCGCGCGGCCAGCAGGTCGTCGGCCCCGAACGGTCCACCCGCGTCGCCGTCACGCTCACCCACGATCCCGAAGTCACGCAGCGCCCGGACCTCGGCGGGCTCCAGCCCGGTCGCCTCACAGAACTCCCGCAGCGACAACGACACGTTGGCGCCGCCATGGCTGTCCAACAGGAGCGAATCCCCCCCGGCGGCCGCCGCCTCGAGCGCGGCGACGATCTCGACGGCCCGCTTGCCGTCGACGGCGGGCTCGCCCGACTTCGTCGGCGGGGCCGGTCCCTTGCTGGTCGGCTCGCCGGCGTCGAGGCGCTCGAGCTGCTCCTTGATGACCTTCAGCGGCAGGTAGTGGTCGCGCTGCGCCGTCAGGATGAAGCGCAGCCGATCGATGTCGTCCTCGGTGAACTTGCGGTACCCCGACTCGGTCCGGTCCGGGTAGATCAGCCCCTCGCTCTCAAGGAAGCGGATCTTCGAGATCGTGATGTCCTCGAACTCCTCCTTGAGCTGGTTGAGGACCTCTCCGATCGTGAAGCCGTCCACCGCAACGCCTCGGTCCGCCACGTCTGGCTAGTCCTGCTCCGCGATGAACGCGACGAGCTTGAACTTGCCGACCTGCACCTCGTCGCCGCTCGACAGCAGCTGGTCGTCGGCGCGCGTGCCGTTCATGTACGTGCCGTTCAGGCTGCCGACGTCGTGGATCCAGAAGTGGCTGCCTTCCTCGCGGCGGAACTCCGCGTGCCGGCGCGAGACGGTGATGTCGTCGAGGAAGATGTCACTCTCGGGGTGGCGGCCGACGGTGGTGACGTCACGGTCCAGAAGGAAGCGCGCGCCCTGGTTGGGACCGCGCACGACGACCAGCAGCGCCGTGCCGAGGTCGAGGTCTGAGACCCCGAGCTCCTCACCCAGGGGGGTCTCGGCCTCCGAGGGTGCCACCTCGTCGACGCGCAGCGCGCCCGTGGTCGCATCTCCGGTGCGCGGCAGCGTCTTCCCGCACTTGCCGCAGAAGTTCGCATCCGCGGGGTTCTCCTCACCGCAGTGCGTGCAGAACATCTCCCCCCCTCGGGCGCATGGCTACCAGGGGCGGCATCCTAGCGCACACGGACACCTCAGCATCTGAGGGGCGGCGCTTCGCACCGCCACCATCTGGCGATTGTGAGAATCGCCCTCGCAAGCTCGGGCGCATTCGCAACTCAGCCGGGCTTCAGGCGTTGGCGACCAGCCGCTCGTAGGCGGCGGCATCGAGGAGCCCGTCCAGCACCGAGACGTCCTCGACCTCGATGACGACCATCCAACCTTCACCGTAGGGATCGGAGTTCACGAGCTCGGGTGACGACTCCAGCGACTCGTTGCGCTCGACGATCGTGCCGCTCACGGGGGCGTACAGGTCGGACACGCTCTTGGTGGACTCCACCTCCCCGAACGGCTGGCCGGACTCGACACGGGTGCCGGTGGCCGGCAGGTCCACGTAGACGACGTCACCGAGGGCATCCTGGGCGTATGTGGTGATGCCCACCGTCACCCTGGCCCCATCGGCGCGGGCCCACTCATGCTCCTCGGTGTACTTGAGGTCTGGCGGGTTCACTCGGGCGCTCCTTGACGGGTCGCGATGGCGGGATCGTGCGCGCCGGATGCTACCGCCTGGTCTCCCCCGCGCCGCCACCCGTTTCCCACGCTCCCCATCGTGCCGCTTGCTATGGCGGCTCCGACGCCGACTGCACCGGTGTGCCGAACACGTACGCGGGGGGTTCGGCGACCGCGGGGATGCGCAGGTCCGCGCTGGGCTGCACCTGCGCCTCGACGCCGGTCAACAGCTCGAGGCTGTCCCGCGCACCGCCGCGGATCTGCAGCGCGGTCGCCAGCGTCTCCGACCCACCGATCGCCACGATCCGGTACGGCGGGTCGATCGGCTGGCGGTCGACGACCAGCCGGTCGTTGCGCGTGGCGAACGCCGACGACGCGATCAGGCGCACCTCGTTGACCGCGATCGCCTCGGCGCCCGCGTCACGCAGCTCCTGGACGGTGTCGACGAGGAGGTCCTGCGTGACCAGCCTGTTGGGGTCCTCGATGGCCAGGATCACCCCCGGCCCTTCGACCGGTACGGTGCCGGTCAGGATCCGCAGCTCGTCGTAGCGGCGTTCCAAGCTGCGCCGGGCGAGGTCCTCACGCTCGGCCGAGGACTCGAACTCCACCAGCGTGAGCTGCAGGTTGGTGATCTCTGCCTGCAGCGTCTCCGAGCGCGTGGACAGCTCGGAGAGGATCTGCGCCAGATCCTCCTCGCGCTCGACTTCGAGGCGGTCGCCGAAGCCCTCGGTCGCCCTGACCTGCGCGACGAGCATGAAGCCGAGGAGGCCGCATGCCAGCGCCACGGCCACCCGCAGGAGCAGGCGCTGCCCGGCGCCGGTCGACGGCTGGGCTCCGGCGCCAGCGGGGGTGGCCGTGCGCGCGCGTTCCGGTGACGCGGTCATGCGCGGAAGATGACGCGGCGGACCGCCGACAGGTTGGAGAAGATGCGCACGCCGAGCACGACCACCACGGCGGTGGACAGCTCGCTGCCGACCCCGAGCTGGTCGCCGAGATAGACCAGGAAGACGGCGAGGACAACGTTCGTCATGAACGAGATCAGGAACACCCGCTCGCTGAAGGTGCCCTCCAGGCGGGCGCGGACGGCGCCGAAGATCGCATCGAGCGCAGCGACGACGGCGACCGGCAGGTACGGCAGGAGGAACGGCGGCACGGTCGGCTGCAGCAGCAGCCCGAGGATCGCGCCGACGAGCAGCGCGATGAGCGGGATCACCTGATCACCGCCTCGGAGTCGTCCGCCACGACCGCGCTGCGCAGCCGCACGCTGCCGGTGAAGGCCGGCAGCGCCAGATCGTCGGCGCGCTGGACTTCGTAGCCGAGCCCGTAGGCGTCCTGCCACACGATGAAGTCCTGGCCGATCCGGGAGGAGCGGAAGCCGGCCTCCAGGCTCTCGGGATCGCCCACCGCAGCCAGCTCGTAGGGGGGCGCCAGGACCCGGTAGTTCACGAGCACCGACAACCCCGCGCCGCGGATCGCCGAGGTGGCGATCAGCCGCTCGCCGTTGATGGCGACCGCTTCGGCGCCCTCAGCGAACAGCGTGTTCACCGCGAGCTGCAGATCGACGTCCAGGATGCGGCAGTCCTGCGGCTGCTCTGCCCGGCAGGTCGTGGCGTCGTCGAACGTCACGACCACCCCTGGGCCACGGAGCGCCGTGAGGCCGGCGCCCTGCTCGCTGCGGGTGACCGCGGAGCGCAGGCCGGGCGCCGCGGCGGCGTCCTCCGCGCTGGCGACCCGCCCGCGCAGCGCGTCCGCCTGGGCCTCCAGCCCGTCGAGCCGTTCCTGCCTGGCGGTGATGAGCGCGACGAGCTCGTCGCGGCGCTCGTCCTGCACGCGTGCCACCTCGCGGCCGGCCAGGGTGCCGGCGGTGACCGCGTACCCGACCGCCAGCGCGCCCAGCGCGACCAGGACGACCACCAGGGGGGACGCCAGCGGCTGTGACCACCGCCGCGGCGGCGGCGGCCGGTAGTCGTCCTCCTCCGGCGTGAGCCCGAGGACCTCGGCCGGGTCCCTCATGGCGCGGCCGTCCTTCCCCTCAGTCGGTGAATGCGCCCGAGCTTGCGAGGGCGATTCTCACACTCCCGGTGGTGGCCGTCGCGCGGCGATGGTCGTTCAGCGGGTGGGTCGGCGTCCCTGCTAGCGTGATCGTAGCATCGCGGTTGAAACTCCTCAGGCTCGACGCCCCTCGCGGATTCGGCGCAGATCCGCGGCTGCCCTGGCGTACTGGACCCCCGCCGCCCAGTAGCAGGCGATCCCGACGAGCGTGAACGCCCATGCGCCGGCTGCCAGCACCTGTCGTCCGGGCCACTCGATCGCGCCGAGCAGGAAGCCCGGCAGGCCGATCAGCAGCGCGGCGGTCGCGAGCTTGCCGACGCGGGTGACCGGGATGGGCGGGATGCGCCCGAACAGCACGAGGGCGCCGCCGAGCAGGAGCGCGTCGCGAACGACGACCACAGCGACGACGGCGACCGGCAGGATGCCGGCGACGACGAGGGTGATGCCGGCGACCGCGAGCAGCGCCCGGTCGATCAGCGGGTCCAGGAGCTTTCCGAGCCGGGTGACCTGGTTGAAGCGCCGCGCGACGTACCCGTCGATCCAGTCGGTCGCGGCGACCGCGACCAGCAGCCAGAAGGCGGACCACAGCGCCCCGGGGCCCAGAACGAGCCAGGCGAACACGGGCAACCCGGCCAGCCGCACCGCGGTGATCGCGTTGGCGGCCGTCGCGACCCTGTCGTGCACGACCTCGGAGTGGCCGGCGCGCGTGCCGACGTCGAACAGCCGCACGCCAACCTCCTTGTCCTCCGCGCCGGGCAACCTGCGTCCCGGAAGCGTACCGGCGGTCGCACCCGTTGGCCTCGCGGGCGGGGCGGCGCTACGCTGCCGATCTGGCGCGGTTCGCCGCCCACCGGGATGTGGCCCAGTTTGGTCCAGGGCGCTGGTCTGGGGGACCAGAGATCCGGGGTTCGAATCCCCGCATCCCGACCACAAAACCGCTGGTCAGCTGGCCAGCGAGCGCCCGCTGATGGGTGGAAGCCCGGAGACTGATCACAGAATGATCACAGCGGTCCGGAATACGGTCGCGCGGCTCCTCCTGTCCTCGTTGCGGATCTGCCGAGCGCGGCCAGCGGGCGGTGTCCGATACCGTCGGTCGCACGGTCTCATCTGCCGCAGCTAGCTCAGTCATCGCTCGACTCGTCCACTGCGTCGTCGGTCGCACTCGGTTCGTCATCGTCGGGCTCCTTGTCGATGATGCCGGCCCCTCTGGTGGCGGCGTCTTCTTGCATGGCGGGGATGGCGTGACTGTAGGTGTCGAGCGTGATCGCGATGCTGGAGTGGCCCAGGCGTTCTTGGACGACCTTGGCGTGGACCGCCTGGAGCAGGATCGTCGCGTGCGTATGACGGAGGCCCTGGAGCTTGATCCACGGAACGCCGGCGGCCCGGACGTGCTGCCTGAGGAGCTTCGTGACACGGTCTGGGTGGAGGGCCTTCCCGTCGGGGCGGCAGAAGACGAGGTCTTCGTTCTGATAGCCGGCGCCCAGCAGCTCCTTCTCCTTCTCCTTCTCCTGGGCCTCGCGGGTGCTGCTTGAGCGCGGCCTGGGTCGTGGCGTCGATTGACACGAGCCGTCGGCCCCGCTTGGTCTTCGTCGGGCCGATCGATACCGTGCCGCCGCCCTTCGCACGCTGCTGCACGGCTGCGATCCGCCCGGCCGCGAGGTCCACGTCACGCCATCGCAGTCCGACGAGCTCTCCGCGCCGCAGGCCCGTGGTCACGGCAAGGCGCCACAGGGGGTACAGGCGGTCCGTCGCAACCGAGTCGAGGAATGCGCGGACCTGCTCAGGGGTCCACGTCAGCTGCTCCGGGGAATCGGGCTGCCGGTGGGCCGCCTCGGAGGGGTTGTGAGGGATCAGGCGGTTACGGACCGCGTCAGCGAGCGCCCGGCACAGCGGCCTGTGGATGTTGTGCACAGTCTTCGCGGACAGCCGAGCATCGTCGCCGCGGACACGGCCGGATTCAGCGAGCTGGGCGTACAGGCGTTGGACCCGCTGGCGGGTCAGCGCCTGGATCGGCAGTTCGCCGATGCGGGGGACGATGTAGCGCCGCACGTGCACTTCACACGCGTCGTAAGCACCTGGCCGCAGGCGCGCCTTGGCCGACGGCAGCCAGTCCTCGAGGAAAGTCTTCACGGTGAGCCTGGTCGGCGGGACGTAAGCGCCCTGCGCCAGGGCGGCTTGGAACTCGTTCATCGCCACCAGGGCTTGACGCTTGGTCGCGAACCCGGTCTTGCGCCTTTGCTCACGAGGTGCGCCCGGGGGGGGCCAGGTCGATCCCAAAGCCCCAGCTGTACCGGTCGTGGCCGCAATGCGGACAGCGCCGAGCCTTTCCCTGCAGCGTGGCACCGCAGCGGCTGCACCGCTTGTAGACCTGCCCTTGCCGCACCTCAGCCTCCTGCTGTCCTTTGCTGTTCTCTCTTTGCGCGCGCGTCGGCTCCGATGAGCACCGCCAGGGCGTCACGCGGAATCCGGATCGTGCGACCGATCCGGACAGAGGGAAGGAAGCCGCTCGCGACGGCGGCATAAGCCCCGTTGCGCCCTATACGCAGCACCTCGGCGGCCTCATCCACGGTCAGGAGCAGGGGCAGTTCCTCTACCTTCATCGCTGGGCCGCCTCGACGTGCGGACAGAGCGTCGCGAGCGAGCCACGAGTACGTGCGCCCTCAGTGTTTCTGGCCACGCGAGTGGGCGCGCTCCGGTCGACCAGCCTGTGGATAGTCGTCTGCTGCACGCTGTCCTCATCTCCTCGCCGACCGGTCGGCTCCGTCGCATGCGGTGTTCGGCTGTCACACCGAGTCTTCGGAGAGCGGCGATGGAAGGCAACGAGAATTCGAGCGCTGTGGATAACACCTTCGGCGGTGCACGCCTCCACTACGATGAAGGAGATGGGCAACGACGATTCCTACGGCACGCCAGAGGACACCATCCCTGGCATCGGCATCGACGACCTGCCGGACCTGATGCGGGAGATGTTTCTGCAGTGCGTGGCCGACGCCCGCGCTGCGGTCGACCCGGCCGCCGACTTCGACGTGTTCGTCGAGGAACTGTGGCAGCAGACATCCGCAGCGTTCGGTCTCGTCCGCCGCGAGTGGCTCGCCGATGAGCCTCACCCGTGGCCCGCGCTCCTCGAGGAGCAGCGCGGCGTGGCCGAGGCGGTGCTGGAGGGGCGGCTAGAACCCGGAGAACCTACAGTCCTAACTCGGGGCCTGCTGGTCGGTCCTGATCCACCGCGCGTTCGTGCTTGGGCTCGATGGCCTCGACCTCTCTCGCGAGCCGGCCGACGTAGCCCAGCGCACGCCCTCGTTCCTGGCGTTGCTCCGGATCGTTGGGGATGGATCCGAACGCTGAGCCGGCGGCGTCGATGCCGTAGCGCTCCCGTAGGTGTCGATGACCGCGGCGGCACTCGCCCAGCGTTCGAGTGCATGGGGTCGCTCGGCACACCGCCGAGCAGCCCTACCAGGTGGGCCGGCGGTTCCGGGACAGGTTGGCCGGGGCCGACCAGCTGGATCTCCCGAAGGTCCTGGCGCTCCCGTGCTCGGCTTTCGGCCTCGCCGACCCTGACGGCGGCAACCCGCTCGCCCTGCACCTTGAGCTCGACCGACAATACCTCCCGCGCGCCTTCGCCGGGGCGGGCGAGCGCAGCGATCGCGTAGGCCCGGTCGGGACTGAGCCGGAGCACGGTGACTTGTCCAAGGTCGCCGTGGCGGGCAGAGGGGCTTCCTCGGTGGTCTGTCATTAGCCGCTGCAGACCGATTGCAGCGACAGGGCTGAGAAACCGTGCCAAGGCGGCGGCCGGGGCCGCGCCTGTCCGGACGTCGAGGTAGCTGCGCAGCAGGGCCCGGGCGACACGCTGCAGCTCCACCGTCGTGAAGTCGCTCAGTCGCATCCGCCAGGGCCTCCGCTGGATGTCATCGGCGCATCTTCGCCGACCCGTGCGCCTGACGGCGAAGTGATGGAAGCATGAACCCTCCGCAGGTCGATCACCTGCCACGCGCCGGCGTCGTTGCGTCGCAGCACCAGCGTGACGGCCCTCCAGCGGCCGTCGGCATCGCGAACGACGACAGCCGCGTAGCCCTTGCCGGTGCCGAGACGGTTGAACTGGGCCCCCCCGACGTCACGGGTGGTGACGGGCACCGAACCAGGCCGCTTCGGGCGTTCTCGAGGCCGAAGTACAGGTGCGGCGCAAGGAACGGGTTCACCCGCCGGCGCGCCGACGGCAGCCGCGGCGAACGTGGCCCGACAGACCGCCGAAGTGGCGTCTCCGGGCACGTCCGCGGACGGCAACGGCAGCTCCCCGGCGAACGGTCAAGGTGCCGGCGCACAGGGAGCAGTCCGGGGGTGGCGGCGCGACGTCGACGCTCCCCAGTCCAGGCAGTGAAGCATCCGGGAGCGCAGGTGCCAGAGGCGGCGAAGGTCGGCCGGACCAGCCACCGACGAGCGGCCGACCGCGTGGGGCGGCGGCCCCGTCAGGCCCTCCCGCTCGTGGCACCCAGCGCCCGACGCCACAGACGGCTGCGGGACCGCCCGCACGGCCTACGGGCGGGGTGAGTGCTGGGGGGTCGGCAGAACCCATGCCCTCGACTGCACACGGCGCCGCTCCGACACCGCACCTGACGGGAGGGCCGTCCGGTGGAGCGCCCGCGTCCGCGGCGCGGCCAGCGGGATCGACAGTGTCGCCTGATGGCGGAGGGAGGGCCTCGTGAGCGCGCAGGCACCTCGGTGGGACTCTCGGAGATGGCCGTCTGGCCGTCGGTGAGCGGGGCTCACGCAGCCTGTCGGCGGGCGTCGAGCAAGAGCAGCACGAGCAGCACGACCTCGGCTGCGAGGGAGACGTTGCCCAGCCCGGTGAACTCGTCGAAGGTGAAGCCGACGTAGAGGTAGCCGACGATGACCGAGACCGTTATCGCGATCAGCAGGAACCGCGCGAGTTTACGGAGGCCGACCGGCACCCGTTGCCAGTAGAGTCCCGCCAATCCCGCCGGGTAG
This sequence comes from Euzebyales bacterium, assembly GCA_013695145.1. Lineage (GTDB taxonomy): Bacteria > Actinomycetota > Nitriliruptoria > Euzebyales > Egibacteraceae > JACDBB01. The sequence goes on along the minus strand of JACDBB010000209.1, from coordinate 1,601 downwards.
GCGACCGCCACGAGGGCGAAGGACAGGTAGACCCAGAGCGGCTCCTCGCGCAGCAGGAACGAGGCATGGATCAGCGCCGAGATCAGCCCCAAGCCGATGATGGCGAGCTGCATCGCCCCGACGCTTGGCTGCTGCGCAGTGTCCTGTGCGTTCATGCCATCTCCACGGATCGGCGGTGGTGGATACACTACCCGCGAGGGCGAAGCGCCGACCTTCTCTGCGTACGGCGGTCGTGCTGGCGAAGGCCCCCGGGTGATCCAGGCCGGCGCCCCCGGCGAGCCCGAACCGCGAGCTCGGCGCCGATGAGCTGGCTGAGCTCGACCTCAGCGGCCCGCCGGCGACCGAGGCCGACGTGCGCTTCATGCAGATGATGCTCCCCCACCACGCCCAGGCCCTCGAGATGACGCGCCTGGTGCCGACGCGCAGCAGCCGCGAGGACGTCCCGCTGTTCGCCGAGCGCATGGACATCTCGCAGCTCGACGAGATCGCGCAGATCGAGGCGTGGCTCGAGACGCAGGAGGCCGAGGTGCCCGACCTGGGCGAGGGGCACGCCGCCGGGGACCACAGCGATCATGGTGACCAGAGCGACCACGGGGGGGAGCTGATGTCCGGGATGCTGACCCCCGAGCAGCTCGCGGAGCTCGAGGCCGCCAGCGATCCGGGCGGCGATCGCAGCGATCCCCGAGGAGGCGTCGACCCCGATTCCTTACTGGATCGAGGGTGGTGCCGATGTCGCTGAGACCACCTACACCGCCTTCAAGACCTCCAAGCGTGACCGCATCAAGCTGCGGGTGATCGTCCGGCGGGTCCGCCCCACCCCCGGCTCCCAGCTGGCGTTGGACGTGGTGTTTGACCACCACGCCCTGGTCACTGACCGCCCCGGCCCGACCCTTGAGATCGAGGCCGATCATCGGGCCCACGCCCGCGTCGAGCTGGTCATCCGCGACCTCAAGGACCAGGCGCTGGCCCACCTGCCATCCGGCCGCTTCGCCGCCAACGCCGTCTGGCTGGCCCTGGCCGTCCTCGCCCACAACATCGGCCGCTGGACGCTGAACGCCGCCGGGTCCGACTTCGCCGACGCCACCGTCGGCAGCCTGCGCCGCAAGCTCATCACCATGCCCGCCCGGCTCATCACCTCCGCCCGCAGGTTGCGATTGCGCGCCCCCACCGGATGGCCGTGGGCCGACGCCCTCACCGACGCGCTCACCGCGATCCGGGCCATCCCCGCACCCGGCTGACCCACCGCCAGCCCGACCGCCCGACACGAGCCCAACAACCCCGCCACCGGAACCCGCCCGGCCGCGAAGCACTACCCACAACCGGCTCCAACCGGGCAGAACATGACCAATCCGACCGTCGTGCGCCCACCCACCCGCGAACTGATCGATTCTCCCTCAACCAATCAGTTCATCGGTTCCATTGAGGATAATATGTCGGTGGATCTCACACCTGATGACCTGCGGCTCGTGGTCGAGCGCGTACGGTCGGCACCTCATGGCCGCACTGACCGTTCTCGCCGTCGCACTGCTCGGGCACGGGCTCGTGTCCGGGCGACTGCGTGGCCTGGCGATCACCGGACCGATGGTGTTCGTGGCCGTCGG
>JACDBB010000188.1 GCA_013695145.1 Euzebyales bacterium | reverse complement strand
CGGTCGCTCTGCCGGCGATCTCGGCCGGGGTGTTCGGCTACCCGCCCGCCGAGGCGGCAGCGGTGATCGCCAAGGCGGTCCGGGCGTGGCTGGCGGACCGGGAGGACGCCGTGGATGAGGTTCGCCTGGTCGCGGTCGACGCCACCATGGCGGGCCACTTCGCGGGCGCGCTCGGAGCGGCGTGAGCCCGCGGCGCGACGCCGACCGGGCGGGCGAGCGGGTCCGCACCGTCACGCTGCTGGGGTCGGACTACCCGAACCTGGGAGAGGTCGCCACCGCGAGCCTCGCGCCCGCCACCGGCCTGGCGCTGAGCCGTGGTCGCTACCCCAAGTCCTATGCGCACCTCGATCCCAACGAGGACGCCGCCTTCGCCGCGTGGGGCTCCCAGGGGTCACTAGCGCTCGTGGCCGACGGCCACAACGGGTTCGACGCGGCCCTGGCGGCGGTGCTCGCCGCCCGACAGCTCGCCGAGGAGGCGCTGGCCGGGGAAGGGCTGGCCGAGGCGCACGATCTCGAGACCGTCGTTGGGCGCCTCGCAAGCAGGATCGCCAACGGCGTGGCCCGCAAGGTCGACGGCGCCCCAGCCGACCGCCGCCACAGCCGCACCGCGCTCACGGCCATCCTCATGTTGCCCGGCGGCACCGCGATCGTCCATGCGGGCGACACCGCCGCGCTGCGCATCCGCAGCGGCCGGCCGCGGAGGCTGACCAAGCCGCGGCCGTTCATCGGCCGCGACGAGGGTGCCCCCGGCACCCAGAGCCTGCGCACCCGGGCCGGCGATCGCCTGGTGCTCGCCTCCGACGGGATCGTGGACTACCTCGGCCAGAACTCCACCGCAGCGGTCGCCAGGCTCGCGGCGACCGGCAGCCCCGAGGCGGCTGGGCGTGCGCTCGTGGAGGCGGCCATGGCCGGGGGTGCGGGCGACCACCTGGCGGCCGTTGTCGTGGACGTGCGCTGACCGGCGGCGCAACTCCCCGAAGAACGCCTCCTGGGATGCGCCACGAGCCGGTCGAGGGAGTCTCGAGGGAGTACCGTTGGATGCCACCATGGCCACCCGAACCGACCTGCGACCCGGCGAGCGCATCCCCATGTCCTGGGAGGACTACCAGGCGTTCACCGTCGAGGGCTGGGGCGAGTACATCGACGGCGCCTACGTCCACATGAACAGCGCCACCCAACCCCACCAGCGCATCTGCCGTGAGCTGCTCAAGGCGATCGACCGCGCGTTGCCTGCCGGCGTCGACGTGCTGTGTGACTGGGGGTGGAAGCCGAGCGCCGACCTGTTCGTGCCCGACCTGCTGGTCTTCGACCGCACCGACGAGGACGCGCACCTGACCGCCCTGCCCCACCTGGCCGTCGAGGTGCTGTCCAGCGACACCGCCGCGGACACGACCCGCAAGCACCGCAAGTACGCCCAGGCGGGGCTCCCCCGGTACTGGATCATCGACCCTGACGGGCCCCAGATCACCGTCTGCCAGCTCCAAGGCCAGCACCTGGTCGCGGTCGCCCACCACCAGCCGGGCGCCACCGCCACCCTCGACCTCGGCGCCGCCACGCTCACCCTCGACCCCGGCGATCTCCTGACCACCTGAGGGTGCTCGGAGGCGGGCGGACCGGGCGACCACCTGGCGGCCGTCGTCGTTGACTTCGCGCTGACCGGCAGCTGAACTCCCAGGAAAAAACAGATTCCTGGTTGCATACTCTTGGTGGTCGTTGCATACTAGGGGTGACATCGAACATCACACAACGTAGCAGGGGACTCCTCGCAGTCGTAATCGCAGTCAACGGTACGCGGGTGCCGGCGGGAACGACGGGACAGGGCGCCTCACAGGAACAGGGGGCAAGAGCATGACTGACTTCACGCTGCCTTCGGCGAGCGTGTCCGACCGGCTCGAGTGGGGCGCGAGCGTCGTCGAGCAGCGGCGCGGCACACCTTATGAGCGCTGGCTGAAGCCGGCGATCGACCGGCTGATCGCGGCAGCGCTGCTGGTCGCGCTGCTGCCGGTGATCACCGGGATCGCGCTGACGCTGCTGGCCACGCTCGGCTCGCCGATCGTGCTGCGCCAGCGCCGCGTCGGACGCGACGGCCAGATCTTCCCGATGTTCAAGTTCCGCACGATGCTGCCGGACCGCCGCGCGACGCCTCACTCCTTCTCGCACGAGGACCGCCGCACGCAGCACAAGACCACCAAGGACCCACGCCACACGCCCATCGGGCGCATCCTCCGCCGCTACAGCCTCGACGAGCTGCCGCAGCTGTGGAACGTCATCTGCGGGCACATGAGCCTGGTCGGGCCCCGGCCCGAACTCGATCATGTCGTGGCGCGCTACGCCGAGTGGCAGCACGTCCGCCACCAGGTCAAGCCGGGGATCACCGGCCTGTGGCAGGTGACCGCCCGCGGCCAGGGCGACGGCGACATGCACGAGTACACTGAGCTCGACCTGGAGTACCTGCGCAGCGTCACCCTCGGCACGGACCTGAAGATCCTGGTCCGCACCCCGCTGGCCGCGCTCGGCAAGGGCAGCTGACGGGCGGTCGGCTCGACCGGCCAAGGAGGCTGGCCCCCGGCGGGGGTCAGCCTCCGAAGTGCCTCCGCTGCTCCTCCCGCAGCCGGTCCACCAGACGGTCCGCCGGCAGCTCCACGTCGTCGTAGGTGAGCGCGGCGTCCTTCGCCACAGCGCGGAGCAGGCGGCACCCCTCGGCGACCCCGATGGGCAGCAGCGACTCGTCGGCGGTCACGTCGGCGCGCTCGGCCAGACCGTAGCTGAGGTACCCGCCGAGGCGGTCGAGGACGTCGCCAGCCGCGAGGTCGGTCTTGGCGGCCGCGACGACCTCGACGCGCGGCGCGCCCAGAGGCTTCATGACCGGGTCCTCCAACAGGACGGCCCTGGCGACTGAGGCGGGAACCTCGAAGTGGCATAGGTGGTAGGGCGTGTAGAAGCTGTAGAGGGGCCCTTCCCCGAGCTTGTACAGGTTCAGGTAGTGCCGCTGGCCTGGCTCGTCGGCCGTCGCGTACACGAACACCCCCGGCGCCGGGCGCGCGGCCACCAGGTAGTCGACGATCCCTCCCGCCGCCTCGAGCTCGTCGAGTTCGAACAGCGACGTCGCGTCATCGACATGCCCGTCGAACGTGTGCCCGAGCATCCCGCGGCGGGCGACGGTCATCCCGGTCGCGTTCGCCACGATGGCCTGTTCGAATGAGATCTTGGTGCCGTCGGCGAAGCTGGTGACCATGTAGGGGTCCTGGCCCCATTTCGCCGCGAATCCCGCCTGGGTGGTGGGGTTCCGGTAGGGGTCGTGCAGCCCCTTGATGTTGCCGCACACCAGCGGGCGCAGGCCCATGCCCCGCACGAAGCGATAGAGGTTGGACTGCACCCCCGGCTGGTCACCGTCGCTGGCGGTGCACATGACGCCGGCCTGGTCCGCCCTGACCGCCAGGATCGGACCCACGGTGCCATCCACCTCGGGGTTCATGAGCACCACGTGCTTGCCGTGCTCGATCGCTGACAGCGCCGCATGGGCGGCGAACTCGACGGTGCCGGTCACCTCGACGATCGCATCGACGGACTCGGCGGCGCACACGACCTCGGGATCGTCGGTGACGGCCGGCCTGCCCCTGGCCGCGGCGCGGTCCACGTCGGCGGCGGTGGCCGCGGGGTCGACATCCCCGGCTCCGGCCTCCTCGAGCACCTTGACGGCCCGGTCGGGTGTGCGGTTGGCGATGGCGACGAGCTTCATGCCTGGCGTGTGGGCGACGATCTGCCTCGCGATGCCGCTCGCCTGGAAGCCAGCACCGACCAGGGCCACCCCGACGGGGTTGCCCTCCTCCTCCCGCCGCTGGAGCGCGCGGTCGACGATCATCATGAGCCCTGCTCCCCGATCAACGGCCAGGCCGCGTCCTTCTCGCTCACCGAGGTCGGCGCGAGCGGCCAATCGATTCCCACGGTCGGATCGTCCCAGCGCAGCCCACCCTCGGCACCGGGCGTGTAGAACGCCGACACCATGTAGTAGGCGGTGGTGTCGTCGGCCAGGGTGACGAAGCCGTGAGCGAAACCCTCAGGGATGTACAGCGCGCGACCGTTGCCGGCGGACAGCTCGACCCCGAACGACTGGTGACGCGTTGCCGACTCCGGGCGCACGTCCACGACCACGTCGAACAGGGTGCCCCGTACGCAGCGGACGAGCTTGATCTCCGACGCCGGCTCCCGCTGGAAATGCATCCCGCGGAGCGTGCCTGCCCTGGGGTTCTCCGACAGGTTGGCCTGCACCCATGTGGTGCCCAGACCGCTGTCGCCGAACTCCTTCGCGCAGTATGCGCGAGAGAACCGCCCTCGCTCGTCCTCGAACGGGGTGGTGTCGACGATGAACACGCCTGCAATGGGTGTCTCGGTGGCTTTCAGTGTGGTCTCTCCGTGTCGTGGTTGTCCCGGCGTGGCATCAGTCGCAGCGGCGCAGCGAGCTGTCCACAACACCCTCGTCGCGCAGCCGCAGCAGCGTTGGCAGACGCTTGAACGTGTGACGGTAGGCGTGCTCGTCCAGACCGTGCTGCTGGAAGGCGTCGTAGAGCTCCTTGGCGCCGCGCCGCGCATCCCACGCGGGCTGGAACTCGGGCAGCCGCTCTCCCAGTTTGGTGAAGTCGACCCGGTACGAGCGAGGGTCGGAGCCCGTCTCGCCGGTGATGCGCAACTCACTGCTCGGCACGGCATCGGCGACGATCTTTGCGATGCCGGAGACCTGGTGGTTGTCCTCGGCACTGCCGACGTTGATCGCCTCGGCATGGATGGCATCGCGCGGCGCGTCCAGCGCTGCGGCGAACGCCGCGCTGATGTCGGCGATGTGCACGATGGGGCGCCAGGGCGTGCCGTCGCTCAGCACCGTAATGGCGCCTGTCAGGAACGCGCCCGCCACGAGATCGTTGAGCACGATATCGCAGCGCAGCCGCGGCGACCATCCGTACGCGGTCGCGTTGCGCAGGCTCACCGGGGTGAAGGTCTCATCGGCGAGCGCGACCAGCTCCGACTCCACCGCGACCTTGGACTCCGCGTAGGCGGTGACCGGCCGCAACGGCGCTGTCTCGTCCAGCAGCGCCGACGAGTCAGAGGCGCCGTAGATCGAGCAGGACGAGGAGTACAGGAAGCGCGACACCCCTGCGGCCTTGCTCACCTCGGCCAGCCGCACCGACGCGTGGTGGTTGATGTCGTAGGTGTGCTCAGGCTCCAGGTCACCCACCGGGTCGTTGGACAACGCGGCCAGATGCGCGACCGCGCCGATCCCCTCCAGGTGCTGCGGCTGCACGTCGCGCAGGTCCACCCGCAGCGACGGCACCTCCTCGGGCGCCGGACCGTGGACGCAGTCCGCGAACAGGTCCGAGTCGAGTCCCACCACCTCGTGGCCAGCCCGCTGCAGCACCGGCACCATGACCGTGCCGATGTAGCCGTGGTGCCCGGTAACGAGAACCCGCATCCCTGCCACGCTCCTGTAGTCGCCCGCCGCGTGCTCACCCACCTCACGCAACGGTGCCACAAGCCGCGTCGCTGCGCCACGCGGCTCCGATCGTCGCACCGTTCGTGTGCCAAGCGTTGCACCGTCGTGCGGCCGTTTCGTACACTGAGGGCACGGACGCGCGGGACGTCGGTCGTTCAGACGGAGCCGTGAGGCCTGACGGGTAACAGTCGGGAACCCATCGGAGGTGCTGTGAAGGCCGTCATCCTGGCGGGAGGGCATGGCACGCGCATCAGCGAGGAGAGCGCGGTCAGACCGAAGCCGATGGTGGAGATCGGCAACCAGCCGATCTTGTGGCACATCATGAAGCTTTACGCCGCCCACGGGGTGGACGACTTCGTTGTCTGCTGCGGTTACAAGGGCCACCTGATCAAGGAGTACTTCGCGGGCTACAGCATCCGAAGGTCGGACATCACGGTAGACCTCGGCAGCAACGAGGTCGTCATCCACCGGCGCCACCTCGAGCCGTGGCGCGTCACCCTGGTCGACACCGGTGATAGCACGATGACAGGGGGTCGCATCAAGCGCGTGGCCCAGCATGTGAATGACGGCACGTTCCTGTTGACGTACGGCGACGGTGTCGCCGACATTGACATCACCGCCCTGCTGGCGGTCCACCGAGAGAGCGGGGCACTCACCACGCTGACGGCCGTTCAGACGCCAGGCCGCTTCGGAGCCCTCACGCTCCACGATGGGCAGCAGCTAGTCACCAGCTTCCACGAGAAGCCGGAGGGACGCGGCGGCACCTCGTGGATCAACGGCGGCTTCTTCGCCCTCGAGCCGGAGGCTCTGGACTACATCCAGAACGACCAGACGGTCTGGGAGCGAGAGCCTCTCGAGCAACTCGCGGGCGACGGCAAGCTGGCCGCCTTCCGGCACGAAGGCTTCTGGCAGCCGATGGACACGCTGCGCGACAAGATGGTCCTGGAGGATCTATGGGACTCCGGAAAAGCTCCCTGGCGCGTATGGTGATCTGTTTCCGATCCCGGCGCCGAGGTTAGCCGACGTCGCCGGACCCGCTCTGGGGTGTCACTGGGTACGCAGTCACTCTGAAGAAGCGGTTGCCAATCATGATCTGCGGGTCAATCAGCCAGCCCTCCCCAGCGGCGGCGTGGGAGCCGCTGTCCTTGACCATGGCGTAGGCAGCGTCACGAAGCTGGCTCGCCTCCCCACCCTGAGATTCTCGGCACCCCGTCGACGGCTTGAGCGACGGGGTCGCGACGAGCGCCGGGTCGCCCCCGCCCGGCCGGGCGAGCCGCTGGTAGCGTGGATGACCGCATGCGATCCGCTCGAAGTCGTCCAGGTCTTCGCACGACGGTCGTTGCCGTCGCCGCAGTGACGCTGGGCCTGTCGTTGGCCGCGGCCGTGCTCGCCGTCGCGGTGCAACCCTCCAAACCGCCCGGCCGGGACCGAACCCAGCCATCGGCCTCGCCCGCTCCTCGCCAGGAGCCGGCCGGGGCGAGCGCAACGCGGTCCGCGGTCGCGACCGGCCCCAACCCGACCTCCTCGGCGCTGGCATCCGCCGCGCCTCAGCCATCGCCGCTCTCGACCGAGGCCTGCCAAGGCGCCTGCGCGAGCGTGCTGCTGATCGTCGCCGAGCCCGACGATTTGAATCGCTCTGAGCATCAACTGCGTGCACGACTCGACGAGCACGGCTACGATGTCGCGCTCGTCGCGGACGACGGTCTCAACCTGGGCCGTGTCGCGCCGCATGATCTCATCATCGTCTCCAAGACGGTCACGTCGACCAGGCTGAGCGCCCTCCACGACTCGCCGGCCGGGGTGCTGACGTGGGAGGACAACCTCCAGATGATCGGCCTCCTCGGCATGATCGACGACGACGGCAGCCGGGGCACAGCGTGGCATCGCACCGGGACGACCGTCTACGTGGATCCGACTGCGCCTCATGACCTCCGCGTGGGACTCTCGGGGGAGGTCACCATCTACCGGGAGCCCGACGAGATCACCTACGGGCCGAATGTAGGCGACGCGGCCACGACCGTGGCGACAGTTGAGCGGGGCGACCGCCGGGCGGCCTACTATGCCTACGAGGTTGCGGCGGCGCTCCCTGACGGCGCCCGCGCGGCGGGACGACGCGTCTACTTCCCGCTCTACGACGACAGCTTTCGCAAGCTGACCGAGGACGGACTGGCGTTGTTCGACGCCGCGGTGGTTTGGGCCGCAGGGCGCTAGACGGTAGCGAGCGACCTCATACCGCCGAGATGGAGCGACTACATGCAGGCACGTCAACCCAGGCCCACGAAGGGGTTCCGCTTGTCTGGCCGACGCTCCCGCTCTCGGGAACACGCCGTTCGGCCGTCTCAATCCAGAGGCGCTGGCGCTGCGCCAGCAGTAGAGCCATCAAAGTGGCTGGTCAGCGTGTGGCTGATCGGATCGGCCGCCTCGTACACTACGCCTCGCAGCGCCATGAGTCGACCGAAACTTGACCTGATCGTGAACCTCATGCGCTTACCGTCAGCCGATGGCTGATCAGTTGCGGGAACGCTACAGCGATCTGGTGGTCGGCGGATATGACTGCATCGACCCGGGTCGTGCTCAACGCCTACTTCACGCTGGGCCACAGCCCGGGCGGGCCCGGACGTGGTGGCGGCGGTTGCACGGCGGCTCGGACGAGCAGCTGGACAACACCCATCTGATGCGCATGGCCGGACGGTTCTCTCGGCGCGTGCGGGCTTTGGCCAAGGCCCAAGCCGCCGTCATCGACTGCAAACGCGGCGACCGCAAGCATCTGATCGCCGAGCAGCACCTGGCCACCCACAGCGTGGGAACCGGGGTGTTCCTCGTCTTGGTGGCCAAGGCGCCGGCATCGGTGTGGTGCTCTACCGACAAAGTTGTGTCCATGTGTCAGGCGGCCTTGACGGGGCGGCCGTCGTAGGTCCATTTGAACGGTGCGGCGGTGGTGTCGTAGTCGGCGATGAAGCGCATGATCCTGTCCACGAGATCCGCGCGGGAGGCGAACTCGCCGCGCTTGAGCAGCCGGCGGGTCAGGATGGAGAAGAACAGTTCTGGTTGAGCCAGGAGGCGTGGGGTGGGGGTGTAGTGGGCCACAAAGCGCGGGTGGTCGGCCAGCCAGGCCTTGGTGGCCTTGGACACGTGCGAGGAGCCGTTGTCCATCACCAGGTGGATCGCCAGGTGGGCGGGCACGGCGGCGTCGATCTCCTCCAGGAAGGCGACGAAGTGGAACGAGTCGTTGCGGGGCGCGTCGGCGCCCAGCACCTGGCCGGAGGCCACGTCCATGGCTGGACCTCAAGCCGCACCTGGCGCGCGGCTGGCTGACCCGCCGCGACACCCCGGAGTTCTGGGAGCGGGCTCGGCCAGGATGTTGCCGACGGTGTCGGCCGACATGCCGTTGCCCACCCGGTCGGCGACCGCCTGGTGGGTCCACTGGCTGTCAGGATCGGGCGGCTGCCCGGTGACGCAGGCCACCACCGCCAAGCGGTCGTCGTGGCCGTACACCAGCGGCCGGCCCGGCCGCGGCCGGTCACACAGCCCCGCCAGCCCGTCGCTGGCATAGCGGCGCCGCCAGCGGCCCACCGCCTTGTCCCGACAACCCCGTCGCCGCCGCGATCCGCGGGTTGGGGTGCCCGTCGGCGGCCATCAGCACCACCCGGGCTCGTACGACCATGTGCTGCTCGCTGGTATGCGCCCTGAACCGGCCCTCCAACACGGCCCGATCCTCGGCGCTGACATCCAGCGGGGGAAGCGTCGCCATGACCGTCACCTCTCTGTGAGCGACACGCTCACGCCCACACAGAACCACACAGATGTCATTTCGTCGGGGAACGACTAGAGGCCCTACGATCGCCGCACGGTCAACTGACCGCCATCGACGACGATCACCTGGCCGGTCACATGTGTCAGCTGGGTGGCCAGAGAGAAGAACGTGCGAGCAACGTCCTCCGGGGTGCCCAGGCGGCCCAGAGCCGTGCTGCTCCGCAGGTGCTCGAAATGACCGGGCACGTGCCCCCAGATCCGCTGGGTCCGAGCGGTGACGATGGTGCCAGGTGCGACCACGTTGACGCGAATGCCGTCTGCCCCGAGGGGAGCCGTCAAGGCGTACATCATCCCCACCAGACCGGCCTTCGCGGCGGAGTAGGCAGGCATCCCCTGACCGCTGAGCGCGTTGAACGACGACGTCAGGGCGATCGAGCAATCATCTGGTCCGCTGGCACGCAACCATGGCAGCACCGCGCGCAGCACCTGGAACTGCGAGACCAGGTTCAGCTCCACCGAGGCCCGGAACACGTCCACGCCCACCGCGGCGGGATCGTGCCGCGTGGAGGGCTCGTTCGGCAACGCTCCACCGGCGATGCCCACCAGATGCCTCAGCCGACCACGACCGGCTACGCGGTCAACCGCCTCCGTGAGGGCCTCCTCGTCCTGCACGTCCACTTGGAGGCCCACGTAACGCCCGGATGCGACCTCGCCGACGGCGGCCGCGCAGTCGAACCCCACGACTCCCAGACCGGCCGCGAGGAAGGCCCGGACCGTCGATGAACCGATCGCCCCTGCCGCCCCCGTGACAAGCACGAGCTCGTCAGACATGCTGCAGCCTCGCGAGCAACCGGTCGCGGGCGACCAGGCCACGCCGTTCGTCGACCTTCTCGCTGTCCAGGCCGCTGCGGCTGGCGGACAGATAGGACGGCAGCCGCACCGCGGCTCCCCTGGCTTGCAGGCCGGCCGCATCCGCGTAGGCGCGCACCGCGGCCCCGACCTGGCCGTGCCCGCCCAGCAGGCCGTCAACCAGCGCGTCGGCGCTCGGGCGACCGAGCAGGGCATGCCCCTGCACCAGGTAGTGCAGGACATCCCAGAACGGCTCGACGGCATCCTGTGCGTCGCTCCAGTCGATGAGGTACCAACCCCCTGCCGCCCGCAACAGGTTCCACGGGGCGCAGTCACCGTGGGCGGGACCACGTCTTCCGTCACCACTGCGCCACAGGGCCCCCAGCGCACCGGCCACATGCGGCGGGAGCTCCCACGGACGTGTCCGCGGGCGCCACGGCACAGCCTCGAACAGCACCACGCTGGCGGTGCGGCGCAGCACGCGCGGAGCGCGGACCACGCCTGGCAGCCGTCCCCCGAAGCGCTGGGTTGAGTCCGCCTCCCGAGCGAGAGCCTCGCGTCCCGCCGGCGTCAGGGCCACCTTGGCGAAGGACCGCGGACGCCCGTTCGGATCGATCACGAGGACCGCCCAACCGCCGGTGTGGTTCGTCCGGGCGATCGCCATCGCGCTGTCGGGCGGGACCTGTGCGGTCACCAGGTCCACGACCTCCACCGGAGGCGGGCAACCGCGTGGCAGCAGTCGCATGCCACCCGAGGCAGCCACTGCCCTGGCTGCCCACCACGCGACCAGCCCTCGCTGGGTGACCGGGTGGTACACGTGAAGGCCAGCGATGGCTGTGCGGCGCGGCGCGGACGGCAAACTCCAGCGTGCCGCGGCCACCGGCAGCCGAACGTTCGGTGCACCAGCCGGACGGCCGACGTCCGCCAGGCGGCTGCTGATCTGCTCGACCACCGCCTCCACAGGGGAAGCGACATCGATGTACAAGGCATCGGCCCGGCGCAGCGGAACCGACCGCCAGGCGTCGCGCTGACGTGCCAATTCGGCCAGGGTCAGCTCAGCCTTGCGGGACCGCAGCAGCCGCGGATCGCCCTCCAGCACAACCGTGAGATCGGGGCGTGGCAGGAGCACACCGAGGGTGCGGATGAGCCCCGACGGCACCGCGAGGCGGTAGCGCCGCTGATCGACCAGGAGATCCCACCAACCCCGCTCCAGTATGACGCTGCCACCGGCGCGCCGGAACGGGTGGATCCGCAGCCACCACCCCAGCAGGTAGTCGGTGAACAGGTATCCGAGCTTCGCGACCGACAACACCAGTGGGTACCGCGTCTGCGCGTGGGGCTCGGTCACCGGGCCGGTGTGCCTGGTCTTGGCCGGAAGCACTCCCGGGCGGTGGTGCAGGCGGCGCACGGACGGCGCGAGCACGTCCGCGAGCCGGTCGGCGACGGCCGTCTTGCCGCTCCCGTCAGGCCCTGCGACCACAACCACCTTCCCCGGCACGTCGCTACCCACCGGTCGGGTAGATGTCGTGATCGACTGCGACCTCCCGCAGCCAGCGATCGCGATCGGCGGGGACACGCCGGTCGGACTCACGGATCAGACGGACGATGGGGCAGCGCTTGGCCCGCACGTGGAGGAACCACAGCCGGCTGGCGGCCACCTGGGGCTCAGCGGCGGCGCGCAGCAGCGACCACGCCTCGACCGCAGCCATGGCCCTGCGGTCCCAGCTGCCCTCGGCGGCCGCCGAGGCGCCTCTGCGAAGTGCACCCGCGGCCGGGCCAAGGAGCTGCGCGCCCAGCTCGACGCCCTCCGGGTCGGCACGCAGCAGTTCACCCACCCGTTTGCCGACCAGCCCCTGATGGTTGGGCCGCCCACCGCGACGAACCCCGTTCATGCACAGCTTGATGATGCCCTCGACGCCGGGGCGGACCCGACGAAATCCCCGCTCGTCGATCTCCGACAGGGGCAGCAGGCTCCACGCATCGATAAGCGTGGAGCCACGGAAGGTGCCCCGCTCCTTGACGTCGAGCTGGACGATGTAGTCGGAGCCGTCCTGCAAGGCGATGAAGTGCGGTCCCTGAGGAATGTGGCGGCAGACGATCATCGGCGCCAGCCCGCTGTCGGATGCCCAGCGCCGGAAGGTCTCCTGGATGGCAGCCCAGTCCCCGGGCGGGGCGAACGAATCGACGTCGCCGGTACCGGCGAACGCCGACTCGACGTTCTTCCACACCGCCCAGCGCGGGAACGTCGTGGTCAGGTGCTGAATCAGCCCCAGCCACAACTGGGTTCGGTCCTGCGCCATCAGCTCCCCCCCTCCTGATCCACCGACAACGCCCTTGCCTGCTCCAACCAGCGCCGAGCCACCGCCTCCCAGGTGAACTGGTCCTGGATCACCTGCGCAGCCCGCTCACCCACCGCGGCCGCCTCCGGGTTGCTCAGTTCGCGAAGGCCCGCGGCCACCCCGCTGGATGTGGGCTCGACGACGATAGCCGCTCCGAGCTCACCCAGGAAACGGGCCAGCGGATAGGGGGTGGCCAGCGCCGGCACCCCCAACGCCGAGGCCTCTGCCAGCGAGTTGCCGAAGCCCTCCCAACGGGACGGGTAGACGAAGCCTCGAGCGCGTGACAAGGTGGCCCATTTCTGCTCGCCGTAGACGGCGTCCCCGAGGGTCACCCACGACTCGACACCGAGCGTCCGGACAAGGTCGCGGACCCGCCGCTTGCCGCCGCGCCAGTCGGGTCCGTGAAGGCGGAGCGCGGGACGTTGGCCAGCAGGCAGCTCGGCGACCGCCCGGACCAGCAGGTCGATGCCCTTGTGCTCCGGGTCGAAGCGTCCCATGTACAGCAGGTAGCCACCAGAGCCTCCATCCCATCGGAAACCCGACGGCACCGACACGCCGTTGGGCGCCACGATGACGTCGCCGTGGTAGCCGAGCCGCGCCAACGACGGGCGCTCACCTTCAAAGAAGATGTGGAGCGCTCGCGCGTGCCTGACGAGCGGCTGTTCGACCGCCTCCCACCACAGCCGTTTGACGACGCGCTTGCGGCGCAGCAGCGCAGGCTCGTACGCACCCCGTGGCGCCAGCGCGTACGGCACGCCGAGCTTGCGCGCGACGGCTCCAGCGCGGGCGTTGTGAGTGGTCCACGCGGAGTTCAGCACCAGCAGGTCGGCGCCTTCGAGCGCCCGCTCCAAGCCGACCGGCAACAGCATCCGGGACGGTCCGAGATGCCGGGCCCCGATCCACTGGACGCCGGCGTTGGAGCCCGGAGGCTCGGCGTTCGCACCGGGTCGCTGGCGGCTGCCTGCCGAGACGTCGTGGACGATGACGGGGTCTGCGCCCAGCGCGGCCAGCGCGGTGGACAGCCTCTGGACGGAGTTGGTGATCCCGCCGTCGCCGACGACGGCACGTGGGTGGTAGTGGACGATGCGCATCGACTGCTCCGAAATGGACTCGTGGACGCCGCGGTGCCCTACCGGCGGGTTTCGCGGGCACGTCGCCGCGCGCGATCGTAGGCGTCCTCGAGTGCGCGCAGGCCGACGTCGCCCGAGAAGCGCTGCTCGTAGGCAACTCGCCCCAGTCGCCCCCGGCGATCCACGGCGGCGTCGTCGCGCAGGCCGTCCAGCGCCGTCGACCACGCGCCAGGGCTCTCCGGTGGGCTCACGCGCCAGCCCGCCTGAGGACTGACGAGCTCCGGCATGCCGCCGAGGTCCCCGACGATGACGGGCAGCCCCGCCGCCATGGCCTCGACCACGACCAACCCGAAGGTCTCGTACCAGCGGGAGGGGAATACCAGCGCGCGCGCCTGGGCCATCAGGTGGCGGACATCGTCGTGGTGTATCCTCCCCGCGAAGGAGACACGCCCGGCAGCCTGCTGCTCCAGCTCGGCGCGCAGCGGCCCGTCCCCCACCACCATGAGCTCCAGCGGCGAGCGGTCTGCGGCGGTCCATGCGTCGATCAGCTCACGGACGCCCTTCTCGAGGCTCAGGCGACCCACATACAGGACGCGGTTGGAGCGTGAGGCGCGATCGGGGCGTGGGCCGAGATCCAGGACGACGTTCGGCTTGACGACGATCTTGCCGGCAGGCAGCCCTCCCTTGATGTAGCGCGCCCTGGCGAACTCCGTCAACGCCAGGAACAGATCGACGTCGCGTGTCCACGTGTGGCGCGCGTCGTTGATGGCGATCACCCCAGCGGCCGCCACCGACGCGACAGTCGAGTTTCGAAAGCAACGGTACCGGACACCGTGCCAGGGGTGGCTGCCGACACACAGCTCACACGGACGCCCATCGCGGAAGAGCAGTCCGTTCGAGCACATCAGGCGGTAGTTGTGCAGCGTGGCGACCACAGGCACGCCGAGCTTGCGGAGCGCTGGGAAGATCGAGGGCGACAGGGAGAACCAGGTGTTGTGAACGTGGGCGACCTCGGGTCGAACGCGCGCGGCCACCTCGGCGACGCGTCGCGCCGCCCGCACGTTCCACGACGACACCGCCAGTGCGGCCGTGGCCGCGCCGGCCGACCTCGGGTTCTGCACGTGGTACTCGACCACCTCGTGCCCGCCCCGGCGCAGCAACGCCGCCTCCACGCGTGCGACAGCTTCCTCACCCCCGGGTTCGCGATAGGCGCTGTGGATCTGGAGAACTCTCATGCGACTTCGTTCCCCCGCTCGCCGGTTAGTCCGGTCGGGAGGGTCACCGCGGCGAGGCAGACACGTACGACGACCCAACGACCGGACCAGCCGAGGGACCGGACGGACGGCTGCCTGAAGAGCTTGTGGACACGCCGCGCGCCCGCCCAGTCCTTGACCCGGAGCCGGCGAACCACACCACCGAGGATGAACTGGTGGAACCAATCGGCCTGACAGCGGCGGAAGGTCCGCTCGTCTAGCAGTCCCATCTCTTTCGCGCGCGCGAAGATCGCGTTGGCGTTGTCCAGGGTCTGCGGCGTCCAGACACCGCTGGTGTGGGCCTCGTCGTGGACGACGTAGGCAGAGGTGGTGACGGGGATGCAGGATACCCCGAAGCGGGCGAACAACCTGGTCCACATGTCGAAATCCGTCGCACCGCCGACCTCGGCGTTGAACGGACCGGCCGCCTCGTAAGCGTCCCGCCGGACGACGATGGCCGGGAAGCGCACGAACGAGGAGTGCCTCAGCGCTCGCTCCAGGGCCATACGGGGAGGCAGGTAGCGGGCGGAGCGGAACTCCTGACGGCGCAGCACCCGGTCGCGGTGGTCGACGACGCGGACGCCGAACTGCAGGACGCGTTCCGAGGGAGCGGCGTTGTCGATCACCTCCAGGAGGTTGCGGATCGCTCCGGGCATCAGGTAGTCGTCGTCGTGGAGGATCAGGACGTAGCGACCGGTCGCGAGCTCCACGCAGCGGTTGAAGTTGCCGACCATTCCGAGCCCATCAGGGTTGCGCACGTACGTTTGGCGCCCCTGCCAACTGCCCAGCACCTCCTTGCACAAAGCCTCGGAGCATGAGTCGTCGGAGTTGTCCGAGACGATCAGCTCGACCTGGCTGGCATCCGCCGGGACGGCCTGGGTCACGGACGACAGCGCACGCGCGAGCAGGTCCGGCCGGTTCCGGGTTGGGATGCAGACGCTCAGCGGAATGTCAGCGGCCGGGCCGGCCCTCGACGTGGGCGACAGGTGCGCGTCATCGGGGAACCGCTCGGACACTGTCATCGCCCCTCCACCCGCGGCGTTCGTTTGATGCCAGCCTGTGCGACCCGTTTCACGTGCTCGGCCAGACGGAGCGCCAACGCGACGATGGTCAGCGTCGGGTTGGATGCCCCAGCGGTCGGGAACACGGAGCTTCCGGCCACATACAGGTTCGCCAGCCCGTGCACCCGGCAGTCGCGATCCACGACGCCGCGCCGAGGATCGTCGTGCATCCGGGTCGTGCCCATGTGGTGCTTGTTCCCCTCGAACAGCGCCGGTGGGTCCTCGTCGCCCAGCGGCCGCTGCAGGGTCCCGATCCCGCAGCGACGAAGCTCCGCGGCCAGCAGGTCCTGGCTGCGACGTATCGACCACCGGTCGAGGTCCGACAAGCGCCAGCACAGCGCCGCCCGAGAAAGCCCGAACCGATCCTTGCGTCGGTCCAGGGTGACCCGCGACGAGGGGTTCGGCAGCTGCTCCGCCTGCGGTCGCACGGCCAGGACCATGTCGGACGGCCGCCCGCCTGGAAGGCGCTCACACACCAGACGGAGCAGCGACGGAGCGCCGACGGCGATGTTGCGCAGATGTCGGAGGCTGTCGGCGGGCCGAGGCGTCCGCTCCCTGCCCTTGGTCAGCGTCGCTGCCGAACGGACACCCTCGGCTGTGAACGCTCGACTCCGGGGCAGAAGGAAGAAGACGCAGTTCAGCAGCTGCTCCCGGCGGATGACCTCATCGTGGAGCCGCAGCGTCCCCTCGACACGCGTGGACCCCGCCTCGCGGGTGCTGTACAGACCGGAGCGCGCGGGCAGTGCCGGGTCGCTCGGAGCGATCCATCCGCTGCGCGTGGACAGGCGCTCCATGAAGTACCGGCCCACCAGGTCGTGCTCGTTGCCGATGCCGTTGCGCTGGCGGCTGCGGCTCGCCAGCAGCAGGCGCGGGTTGTCGATACCTCCGCCGGCGAGGACGAACAGGCGGGCCAGCACGCTGGCCCGGCATCCGGAGTCACCGGCGACGACCAGCCGATCCACGATCGTCGCGTCGTTGTCGGTGCGGATGTCCACCACTGTGGCATGGAGGTACAACCAGATGTCCTCAGACCGCTCCAGCTCGGTCAGGTAGCGACCGAAGTCGGTCGAGCCAAGCTGGAACATCGTTGTGGACACCGAGCCGTCCAGCGGCAGTGGCGGCGTGTCCGGTTGTTGCCAGTCGGCGACCTCGTAGGAGAAAGGGCCGAGGTCGCACACCCGCTGCGCCCGCTCGTAGTACGTCCGCAGGTCGTCCCTGGTGACAGGCCAGCCTGAAGGGTCGATGCCGGGCCGGACCTCGAAGTCGATGGGGTCAAGCGGCCGGGCGCGCCACCCCTCCTCCAGCGGCCACAAGCGTGAGCTCCCGCCGAACGCCCGCGCTCGGGCCAACCCGTGACGGTAGTAGGAGTAGCCGGTGATGGGCCCGCGGACAGCGTCCCGGCTGCTGCGCTGCGGCTCCGTCCCGCCACTTTCGAGCACGCCAACACGGAGACCGCAGCCCTCGAGCTCACGAGCGATGGTGATCCCCGCCACTCCCGCCCCGACGATGCAGACGTCGAACTCGAGCTGGGCTCCATCCGTCAACCCCCGACCATCCAGCTTCATCGGCCGATGATAACCGATCGCCTCGGTGCGTACGTCGGCTGGTCAGGGGTCAAGGGCATCCGAGTCCCGAGCGCGACTCTCGGAGCCGAGCAGCTTGGCGAGATGGTCCGCCAACCGCACCGTCAACGCCGTGATGGTCAGCGTCGGATTGGCGTAGCCGACGGTGGGGAAGACCGAGCTGCCCGCCACGAACAGGTTCGCCACCCGTGGACCCGGCAGTCGGGGTCGACCACCCCGCGGCGTGGCGACGGGTGCATGCGGGTGGTGCCCATGTGATGACAGCCCCCACCGATCAGCGCGGGGGGACGCTCATCTCCGAGCGGTCGCTCGACCCGGCCGATCCCGGCCTCTCGCACCGCCTGGTCGAGGATGCCCTGCGCGGCTCGTATGGACTCCCGGTCGAGACCCGTCAGGCGCCAGTCCAGTCGCGCGCGACGCTGGCCCAAGTGATCTCGCTGCCTGCCGAGTGTGACACGCGACGCGGGGTTCGGCGCTTGCTCGCTCATGGCTCGCAACTCGACGAACGCACGGTCTGCGGTGAGCCATCGTCCCCTCCCCCGCTCCACGGCGAGCTCACCGGCGCACCGAGCGGTGTCCACCGGGTGTGACACGAGCGTTCGGAGGTGCCCGAGCGCGTGTGGCACGCGGACGCGGTGGGTCACCCCCTCCCGGAACGCCGACAGCGCAGCGGCGGCTGGCGAGGTGAGCGCGGCGGGGATGGGTCGCAGCCACCACGTCGAGTTGAGCAGGCTCCTGGCGCGCACCACGTGCGGTGCGGGCGTGAGCGTGGCCTGCACCGTGGCGTCGGGAAACGACCGCCGTCGATGCAGCGACATGTCCAGGTGCCGGGCGGCGCCCTGCAACCGCAGCATGCCCGTGCGGGTGTGCGGATGCTCCATGAAGTACCTGCCGACAAGGTCGTGGCCGTTGCCGAGCCCCTGCGGCTGTGCGCCTGTGCTGAGCAGCAGGAGCCGAGGGTTGTCGATGCCACCCGCGGCCAGCACGAACAGCTGCGCCCTGACGGTGAACCGTCGTGCCGGCCCACTCGCCACGGACACCGCCGCGACCCGGCTGCCGAGATCGTCTGCCACGAGCTCCTGCGCGGTGGCGTGCACGTAGACCTGGACGTCTTCGCCGTCGACCAGCCGTTGCCGGCGGCGCAGCACGACATCCAGCGGCCCGAACCGGAACATCGTCGTGACCACGTGGGCAGGGTCGAGCGGGAGCCTCGACCTCTCCTTCTCCCATGACGCCGCGTCGTAGTCGAACGGACCGAGCCCGAGCACCCGGTGCGCGCGGCCGTAGTAGGGGGTCAAGTGCTCGGAGTCGAATGGCCACCCGCTGTCGGGGACACCGGGCCGCGCCTCGAAGTCCAAGGGGTCCAATGGGCGCGCCCTGGCGGATATCCAGCGGTGCGACGCACCACCCAGCGCCCGGAACCGCGTGGCGTCGACCCGGTAGTACGACAGACCCACGCTCTCGGCGCGGGCCAGCGACTGCGGGCGGGGCTCCACGGTCACCCCGCCGCTCTCCAGCACGCACACCCGGTTGCCCGTCCCGAGCAGCTCCGCGGCCAATGTGATGCCCGCCGGCCCGCCGCCCACGACGCACACGTCGGCCTGCACGACGGCATCGGTGGGCAGGGTGCGCGCGTCGATCAGCATCGTGTCCCGCTTTCAGTCCCGCGGGCGCTGCAGGGCTGCGACGATACCACCGGCGAACTGCCCGGCCATCCGTTCGATGGTGTGCTCCCTGGCGGCCGCCCGGCACCCTGCCCGAAGTCTGGCGAGACTCTCCCGGTCGTTCAGCAGCTGGACGACCGCGGCCGCGTAAGTCGACGCATCGCCACCGTCGTCGACGATCAGGCCGTTGACGCCGTCGACCAGGTAGTCCACCTCCGGGCTGTGCTCGGCCGTGGTGCTGGTCACCAGGGGGACCTCGAGGGCGAAGCTGTCGAGCACGGCCAGGCCCACGAGCCCGGGCAGGAGGAACACATCCGCCAGGGCGAACAGCGGAACCCTGCCCTGGCCGTGAACGGCTCCGAGCACGTGAACCCAGGGCGCCCCCCGCGCAGCCCGGTCGATCAGATGACGTTGCGGACCGTCGCCGACGACGATCAGCTCGAAGTCGGGGATCTGCACCCGGATGCGGTGTGAAGACTCGATGAGCGCACCGAGCCGCTTCTGCTCGTACAGCCCGCCACAGTAAATGCCCACGTGGGAGCCCATGAGCCCCAGGTCGCGCCGCGCTCGTTCGACATCCCCAGCGTCGAGCGACGCGCGACCGTCGACCAGGGCACGTGTGTCGATGGCGTTCTCCACGGAGGTGATGCGGGCGGCGGGGTACCCGAGGTCACGGACGACGCGACCGCTCAGGTCGTTGTAGGCGAACCACCAGTGGGCGCGGCGGGAGACGATGCGCTTGACCGCCTCCCCCAGCCGTGAGGCGGTGGCCGCCTGGAAGTTTCGACCGTGACCCCAGAACGCGACCGCGGGACCTCCGACCATCGCCCGAGCCAGCAGCACATAGTTCACCAAGAGGCTGCTCGCCTGTTCCACGATGACAAGGTCGGCGTGTCTGGTCAGACGCAGCACTCCCGGCTGCCACATCAGCTGCCGACGGCCAAGCCGCAACCGCCGCTGCCCGATCGGCGTCCCCCAGGGGAGGTCGACCGTGTCCCCATACCGCTGGTCGTCCGGTCGCGGATGGCCGTACACCACGGAGAGCTTGACGCCCTGCGCGTCCAGGCGGGAGCGCAGGGCCTCGTAGAACGGCCCTCGATAATGCGGGATCCAGCGGCGCACGATCATCACGTGCGAAGTCCGGCGCTTGTGACCGCCCTGCCGCATCATGACCTCCACACTGTAGGTGAGAGCAGGCGGAGCTGACCAAGCGCGCCTGCGCCCGGCTGGTGGCAGCCGCAGGAGCGCCGTGCCGCACCGCGGGCGTGGCTCGCGGGGGGCGGTCGAGGTCTGTCGATCCCCGGGGGGAGGGCCGGTCAGCCGGAGTAAGGCCAGATGTGCTCCATCTGACCGAACATGAACAAGACACCAGGGAGCGTGCCGCAGTCGCCTCCCTCGACGTTGAACTTACCCTCCAACGGCTCGGTGGGGTAAGGCTCTGCGCGCACCGAAGACTTGCGCATGTACCGGTCGCGGATGTACTCGCTCTGATAGTAGCGATTCGCAGGTGCAAGGGCCACGTCGTGCAGCCTGTCGCCCGCACGGATGCGTGTACCGCCCGCCGTGTAGTCGTACTCACCCGTCACGTACCGGTAGGTGTCCTCGACCGCCCGCTCCAGGGTCTTGGGACCGCCCCGGTTGTGTTCACCCTGCGTCCCGTTCAGCCCTTTCGTCGTGGCCAAGTCGAACAGCTCCGTGTCCCCCGAGCTGCGGGCGATGGCGTCGGCGGTCATGACCATGGGGGAAAGGATCTCGGATGCGTACTTCCATCCCTTCCCCGCGTCGTCTGCCTCCCAGCGCAGGAAGTCACTCAGCCCACCCTCCGGGAAATAGGCGAACATGATAACCTCCTTCCAGAACTTCTTCGCTGAATTAACCAGGCTCTGGTCACCGGTCAGCACGCCTATGATTCCTACCGTACGCATCGCGCGCGCGTTTCGGTTGTTGTATCTGGCCGCCGTTGTATGCGGAACAGGACCATCGTCCCACAAGCCGTTTCGCGCGAAATCTGAGATGCCGTTGCCGACGCTGTTCGGAGTGTAGTCACCGCCCGGCCGGTCCTCGAACATCTGGTCGAGCTTGGCGTCGTTTCGCGCATTGACCCACGTGGCGAAGCCCTTGGCCCAGGCGTTGAACTCAGCGGCCTGCGCACCGCTGAAGAGCGAGTCGTCATAGATGCTCAGGTAGTCACGCGCGTAGACTATCGAAGTCAGCCAGTCCGCCACTCCGAAGATCGGACCTTCGTCACCGGACGGCCCGCTGCCCACGCAGAAGCGGGAACGGTCGCCGAAACGGGTGTCCTGGTAGTTGACCTGCGCCACGATCTCGGCGGCCACGATCCGCGCCACCTCGCGGTCCTCCTCGACCAGCGCGTAGAACGCGGCCGCATTGAGGGCTTCCGCACCTCGCAGGTAGGGGTCCACCGCATCGTTGCTATCAGCCCTACTCACACACCCTTCAACGCCGACACCGGCAAAAACCTTCATACCGGGGAAACGGTGCCGATCTGGGTCGGACACGAACTGCTCCTTGCGCTTCACGATGGAGTCCCAATCCCCCGGTGAGTTCTCACTCACGTCACCCTTCGTCCTGTACGGTCCGTGCGCAGCGCGGCTGCGCCACTCCACCAGCTCATCGGTGGTGACGTGCAGGCCCAAGCGCTGGGACCCAGCCGGTCCAGGACCAGGAGCAGGCCCGGGCGCGGGCCCAGGCGCGGGCCCAGGCGCGGGCCCAGGCGCGGGCCCAGGCGCGGGCCCAGGCG
>JACDBB010000186.1 GCA_013695145.1 Euzebyales bacterium | reverse complement strand
GAACAGCGGCGCGCGGAGCCGCCGTCGGCTGCCCGGCGGCGGGTCCGTCGCAGCCCACGACGAGAAGGAGCGCCGCCGCCGCCAGCCACGGGCGCCTCACCGCACGGTGCGGCCGACCGCGGCTCATCTCGTAGCGGCCGTCATGAGATGCGCAGACGTGCTGGTCGGAGGCGGCCATGCCGGGGCCTTCCGATCGGATCGGTCCGTTCATCGGGTTGGCGCGCGCCAGGACGTTCGCCGGGAGGGTGGTGTCACGCGCGGTCGCCCTGTCCGCCTGACCGGGGCGACCTGGTCGACTACCCCGGCCAGTCCTGGCCGACGACGACATGGATGTCGACGTCCTCGGTGAGGTTGGGGTTGGGGCCGGTCGTGACGAACCGCTCGTCGCGCTGCGTGAGATCGACCGCCAGGTCCTCGTTTCCGTCGGAGAACAGCACGGTCGTCTCCTCATAGCAGCAGCGCGCGGGGTTGACCGCGACGATCTCGTAGCCGAGCTCCTGCAGTGCTGCGACGGCCGCCTCGGTCCGCTCGTCGCCCGCGCCGCCGTCGAGCACCTGCACGGTGACCGCCGTGGGATCGATCTCGCCCGGCGACGCGGCATCGGGATCCTCCGTGCCGCCGTCAGCGGTGATCCCCGGCGAGGGCGTTGCCCCCGTGGTGGGATCGAACAGCGGCGGCGTCGTCTCCCCGTCCGTGGCGGTGGGCTGCGGGGACGCCTCGGCGGGGCCGGTCGGGGTCGCGGCGGCGGCCACGTCGGTCGGAGCGGCGCCTGTCGGCATGACGACCAGTGGCCCCTCGTCGCGAGGGTCCACGAGAAGGATCGCGGCGACGGTGACCGCCACGACGACGAGCACGGCCGCCAGGCCCTTGCCCACGGCTGCGGCGAGGGACGAGTAGTAGGCGCGGCGGTCAGGGTGCGCGTGGCGTGCCATGGGCAGGGATCCTACGGGACCGGGCCGGTCCAGTCCTGCGAGGTCGGGCGCCGTGGGCAAGATCGCAGGCGCAGCGGAAGCGGATTGTGCGGGTGCGCAGCGGTTATGGTGAACAGACGGTGAACGTACGGTGAACGTCAGAAGGCTCTGTGGTGACGGCGAGACTCGCGATCCTGTCAGAGGCCGGCACGGGAGCGCCTGTGGAGGTGGTGTGAGGGATGCTGATGGCTGAGACGGGCTGGATCGCGCTCGCGGTCGCGGCCGGTTTCGTCATGGTGAGTGGCCGCAACGACGGCGGCGCGCTCGTGGTCTCGGCGATGGCGGGCGCCGGGCTCCGACCCGCCGTGGCCAGCGTCCTGGCCGCCGCCGCCGTGGGCCTGGTCCCCGCGCTCCTCGGTGCGCGTGTCGCGACGACGCTGAGCGCTTCCCTCGTCGACTTCGGCGGCCAGTCGTCCGACGTGACCCTGATCCTGGTGCTGCTGGTCGCCATGGCGGTGGTCGCGGCGGTGTCGATAGGCGGGCTGCCCACCAGCGTCACCCTTGCCCTGGTCGGCGCGACGGTCGGGGCGGGTTGGGGAATCGGCCTGCCGGTGGCATGGGGCAGGGTCGCGGTGGTCGTCACGCTTGCCGCCGCGGCGCCGGTCGCCGCCGCCGTGATCGCACTCGGGATCGCCAGGGCGTCGGCCATGCTGCCGGCCATCGATCGTCTGCCGTCCCGCCTCGCTCGGGCACAGGTCATCGCGTTCGTCGCGCTGGCGATCGCCTACGGCGCCAACGACGGTCAGAAGGTCCTCGCGGTGCTCGCGCTGGCAAGCGGCACCACGGCGGTGGCGGCGAGCACGAACCCGTCGCTCATCGTCGTGGGCGCGCTCACGTTCGGCGCCGGCACCTGGCTCGGTCTGCGCAAGACGCACGCCGCGCTGGGACGCGGGATGGTCCGCCCCCGTCCGGCGCAGAACGTCGTGGTGCAGCTCGCGGCTTCCGTGACGGTGCTGATCGGCTCGGCGCTGCGCTCACCGATGAGCACGACGCAGTCGCTGGCGGGCGGCATGGTCGGCACCGGCATCGACACGGGCTGGCTGCGGGTCCGCTGGGAGTCGGTGCTGCGCATCGGCCTGGTGTGGCTGGTGACGCTGCCGCTGGCCGCGGGAGCCGCGGCGGGAGCCGGGACGCTGCTGCGGGTGCTGCGGTGAAGCGCTGGACCCGCACCTTGCGGCGCCGGGGGGGTGGGCGGCAGCAGCGGCTCCTCGCTCTGCTGGTGGCCCAGGTCGACGCCGCGCTCGAGGGCACGGCCCTGGCCTCGGCCACATGCGGGGGCGAGCACGTGCCAGCGGACGCCAGCCAGGCCATGACCACGATCGAGCACGAGGGCGACGCCGCCCGCGCCCAGGTGGTCGACGAGCTGTCGCGCTCGCTCATCACGCCCATCGACCGGGAGGACATCTTTCGCTTCTCCCGCTCGATCGACGACGTGCTCGACAACCTGCGGGACTTCCTGGCTGAGCTGACGCTGTTCGCCGTGGACGAGCCGGAGCACTGCAAGCCGTCGCTGGAGGCGGTGCGGGACACGCTGAGGCACCTGCGCAGCGCGGCGCAGGCGCTGCTGGGCGACCAGGCGGCGTGCACGCGGCACACGCTGGCTGCGAAGAAGGCCGCCAACCAGGTGCGCCGCTCCTACCAGCAGCAGCTGGCCGAGCTGTTCGCCGGCGACCTCGACATGGAGGTGCTCAAGCGCCGCGAGCTGCTGCGCCGCCTCGACGTCGTTGGGCTGCGGCTGGGCGAGGCCGCGGACGGCATGGCCGACGGGCTGATCAAGCGCAGCGCCTGACTCCCGGCGCCGCGCCCGGGCACGCTGGGCTCCCGTCCGTGTGGCGCGCGCTCTACCCTGTGCGCAGCCGGGTCCCGCTCGGCGCGCCGGGGTAGCTCAGCTGGCAGAGCAACCGCCTTGTAAGCGGTAGGTCGTGGGTTCGACTCCCATCCCCGGCTCCTCCACGCGCGCGCCGGCGCGACCCCACGTGCACCGGTCATCGCCCCGACCGGCCCCGGCCGCACCAGTGACCGCGCACACGGGTCAGCGGGAGGTCTCGGCCTCTGCGGGCTCCCACTGGAACACGTCCTCGATCCGGGCGTCGAAGGTGTGCGCGATCGCGAACGCCAGCGGGAGGCTGGGGTCGTAGCGGCCCGTCTCCAGTGCGTTGACGGTCTGGCGCGAGACGCCCAGGTGCTCGGCCAGCTCGGCCTGTGTCCAGCTGCGCTCCGCGCGCAGCGCCTTGAGGCGATTGCGCACGGGCTACCCCTCGACGCGGTAGCGCCGCTGGAGCGCCATCGAGGACATGAGCCACGCGGCGCCGTAGACGGGCCAGACGAAGAACCAGCTGACCTCCGGGGCGCCCGCCAGCTGCATGAAACCCCAGCCGAAGGTCAGCACCGAGCCCACGCCGAAGGCGATCGCCAGCGACTCCAGCGCGATCCGCCGCTGGAGCTCGTCACTCTCGCGGAGCCACGCGAGCACCGCCACGGGAACGCCCAGCGCGGGGATCATCGGCAGCGCGGCCACGAGGTAGCGCGCGGCGCCGTCGACCGCGTCGGCGTTCAGCACGACGATGGTGAAAACCAGCACCATGCCGTAGGCCAGGATCGAACCGAAGAGCCGGGCGTTGTAGCGGCGTTGCGCGGCGCGGACGCCGGGGGGATCGCCAACGGGCACGTGGTCCTCCTTCGCATCGGGTCAGCGAGCGCTGGCCGACCGGTAATGTCAATGTCGCTTGACATCCCTCGAGATGTCAACTACGCTTGTCATCAAGTGAACCACATCCGACCTCCGCGCAGGGGCGCCCGGCGCGACTGACCACAGAGGAGCGACCGTGACCGCGGCAGCAATCGAGATCTCCGGGCTGCGCATGCGCTATGGCCCGAAGGTCGCCGTCGACGACCTGGACCTCGAGATCGCCTCGGGTTCCCTCGTGGCCGTGCTCGGCCCCAACGGCGCCGGCAAGACCACCATCGTCGAGACGGTCGCGGGTCTGCGGACACCCGGCGCCGGCACCGTCCGGGTACACGGCTTGGACCCGGTGGCCGACCGCGACGCGCTGCGCGCTCACGTCGCCGTACAGCCTCAGGAGGCCGCCCTCATCCCCAACCTGCGCGTCAGCGAGGCGCTGGAGCTGTGGAGGGCGCTCTACCCCGACGGTCAGGACGCCGGCGAGCTCGTCGGCGTCCTGGGCCTCGAGGACTCGCTGGACTCGGTGATCGACAAGCTGTCCGGAGGTCAGGGCAGGCGACTCATCATCGCGCTCACCCTCATGTCCGACCGCCCGCTGATGCTGCTCGACGAGCCCGCCTCCGGACTCGACCCCCTCGCGCGCGTGCAGCTGTGGGACGCCGTCCGGGCCCGCCACGCGGCCGGGCGCACCGTGGTCGTGACCACCCATCTCATCGAGGAGGCCGAGGCGCTCGCCGAGCGCGTCATCGTCATCGACCACGGCCGCGTTGTCGCCGACGGGACGGCCGCCGAGCTGTGCGCGCGCACCGGCACCGACCGCCTCGGCGACGCCTACATCGCCCTGGTCAGCTCCCCCACCATCCCGGACGTCGCCCCCCGCTCCGCAACCACGCTCACGAAGGACTTCACATGAGCTCGCCGCTGGCCGCCACGACCCGCATCGGCACCGTCGCGCTGCTGCGCGATCCCAGGGCGCTGTTCTTCGCCGTCGTGTTCCCGTTCTGCTTTATCGGGATGTTCGCGTTCATGCGCACCCTCGGCGTGGGCGAGGGCGACGCGACGATCGACCCGATGGTGTGGGGGATCCCCGCCGTGCTCGTCATGGCCTTCGCATCACTGGTGATCTACGGCACCGTCCAGCCGCTCGTGACCGGGCGCCGCCAGGGCACGCTGCGGCTGCTGTCCACCACGCCCCTCTCCCGGTCGGTCTTCTTGGCTGGGCTCGCACCCGTCCGCGTCGCCGTCGGCATCGGTCAGAGCGTCCTGGCCGTCGTCCTGGCCG
>JACDBB010000177.1 GCA_013695145.1 Euzebyales bacterium | reverse complement strand
GGCGGGCCGCCCTGGTTCAGCAGGTAGATGGTGTTGAAGTTGTTGAAGTTGAACGCGAACGAGGCGATCAGCAACGGGGACACGGCGATCAGCAGCAGGGGCAGCGTCACCCTGCGGAAGCGCTGGGCGCCGACGCGCCGTCGACGGCGGAGGCCTCCAGCAGATCGCCGGGGATGGCCTGGAGCGCGCCGGTGCAGACCAGGAACATGTAGGGGAACCCCAGCCAGAGGTTCACCAGCAGCACCGACACCTTGGCGAGCACCGGGTCGGCGAGCCAGGGGATCGAGGCGCCCAGGATGCGGTTGACCGCGCCGAACTGGGTGTTCAGCAACCCCGCCCAGATCAGTGCGGTCATGAAGCTCGGCAGCGCGTATGGGATGATGAGGACGCCGCGGTACAGCTTCTTGCCGCGCAGGTCGGGATGGTTGAGCGTGATCGCAAGGGCGAGGCCGAGGGCGAACGTGAGCAGCACCGACAGGATCGCGAACGCGTAGGTCCACACGAAGACCTGGATGAACGGTCCTCGGATCAGCGGCGAGGTCAAGAACCGCACGAAGTTGTCCGGCCCGACGGCCACGCGCCACCCTGGCGTGAGGCGGTTGCCCTCGGCGTCGACGAACGATCCGCGCGACGCCGTGTAGGCCGTGCCCGTGGCGGCGTCCGTGAGCACCTGCGTCTCGGGGTCGTACATGCGTGTCGTCTCGGCCAGCGCGGCACTGGTGAACGACTGCAGCTGGATCTCTCCGCCCTCGACCGGGACGCGCAGCTGTTGCAGCTGCGTCGCGAAGGCTTGGGCTTCTCCGAGGCCCAACCGCTCATAAGGGCCGACCGCGGCGATCTGGTCGCCGTCGGTCACGATGTCGCCCACCTCATCGACCGGCGCCAGCCGTGCGGTGGTGCCGACGAAGGCCTCGCCGTCCGGGTCGGTCAGCAGCAGCGCGAGCTCGCCGTCGTCGCCCTGCAGGGGCGCGACGCTGTAGCGCACCGCGTCGGGCGGGATGCGGACCGATGCCGCCTGGATCCGCTCGATCGCCTGGACCCGGGTGAGGATGTTGCCCGTGCCGTAGTTGGTGAAGGCGATGTAGCCGGTGTAGACGACCGGGTAGACCTGGAAGCACAGCAGGAACAGCGTGCCGGGCAGCAGGTACTTGAGCGGGATCGAGCGCGGCGAGAGGTAGGCGTAGTCGATGGCGAGCGTCGCGGCGACCGTGACGGCCAGGCCCATCCAGGCCTGCTCGCGGATCATCGCCCCGACGAACAACAGCGGGACGGTGTTCACGACGAACAGGAACGCGAGCTTCACCACCAGCCCGGTCACTGGCGCACCCTCGGCCGGCCGCCCGGCCTAGTCCTCGCCGGAGGAGATCAGCGTGCGGATCTGCTCGCCCGCGTTGGAGAAGTTCTCCCGCGGGTCGCCCTGGCCGGAGTAGATCAGCGCGTAGGCGTCGGTCCAGGCGCTCCACACCGAGCCCATCTCGGGGATGGCGGGCTGCGGCACGCCCTCGGCGCCGCTCTCGCCGAAGCCCTGCACGTCCGGGTCGTCAGCCACCTGCTCGAAGGCCGCGATCAGCGCAGGAGGGCGCGCGCCGGCCTCGAACAGCGCGAGGTGCGCCTCCTCGGTCGCCATGAAGTCTGTCAGGAACGTCTGGGCGAGCAGCGGGTTCTCCGCGAACGAGCTGACCATGAAGCCCTGCACACCCACGAACGGCTGCGGAGTGCCGCCGTCGACCGGTGGGATGGGGGTCACCTCGTAGGGCACCCCCTGGGCCCTGAAGCCCGGCGGTTCCTCCTGGGCGACGGCCCACGGACCGGTGATGGCGAAGGCGGCGTTGCCGGACGCGAAGCTGTCGACCATGACGTCGTAGGTGACGTCGGGATTGATGAGGCCGGACTCGACCCACTCGCTGAACTTGGCGGCGGCGGTCAGGCCGCCCTCGCTGTCGATGCCGAGATCGCTCGGGATGTAGGTGCCGTCGTCCTCCTGGCCGAAGACGTAGCCGCCGAGGGAGGTGAACAGCGGGAAATTGTGATATGGGTCGGGCGGATCCGCCTGCAGGGCCAGTCCCAGGTCGACCTCGCCCGACTCCGCAGCCCCAGGGCGACCTCTTCCAGCTCCTCGAAGGTCGCCGGCGCCTCGGGCACGAGATCGGTGTTGCGGATCAGCGCGATGTTCTCGATCGCGTAGGGAAGGCCGTAGGTCTGGCGTCGTAGGTGAAGGCCCGGATCGCGACGTCCTGGTAGTCGTCAGGGGTCGCGATCTCCACCGGCGCGAGGACACCGTTGGTCACCAGCTGGCCGAGCCAGTCGTGCGCGCCCACGATGATGTCGGGACCCTCACCGGCTGGAGCGGCGATCTGCGTCTGGTCGCGGATCTCGTCGAAGGCCAGCTCCTGGATGGCGACCTCGACGCCGTTCGCGTCCCCGAACGGTTGCAAAGCGCGCAAGCGGGTGTCGTCCGCCCAGATCACCAGATCGGCGTCGGTCCGGGTGACGGCCTCGGTGGCCTCACCGGTCGGGTCGGCCGCCGCTTCGGTCCCCGCGGCGGTGGTCTCGGCGGTGGCGGCCTCCGTTGCTGGGTCGGTCTGATCGGCGGGTGCGTCCGTCTGGTCGAGCGTCGCCTCGCCGTCGCCGGCTGGAGAGGCAGACTCCTCCCCGCCGCACGCGGCGACCATCAGGGCCAGGACGACCAACAGCACCGACGACCTCCGCAAGAAGAACATGGTCGGCTTCCTTTCGGGCAACACCGTGTGGGGGTTCAGCAGGACCCGCAACCTGGAGTCGAGCGGTGGAGCTGCGGACGCAACCAGGAGAGAATAGCGCCGCCGGTCTCCCCGCTGGTGGCGGGCGCGCGTGGCGCGCCGCTAAGGTGCCACGCTTGCGGTCTCACCCAGCAGTGCGTCCGAGAGGACGACCTCGTGATCAAAGCCCTGCGCACCTTCCGCGTCCGCCCGACGCTGCCGGCGGAGCTCGCCGGGCTGGCGACGCTGGCTCACAACCTGCGGTGGGCATGGGACCCGCCGAC
>JACDBB010000167.1 GCA_013695145.1 Euzebyales bacterium | reverse complement strand
GGGCTCCGGCGCCGGAGCCGCCTCGGGCGAGTCGACCGACGCGGGCGAGTCCGGGCTTGGAGGCGAATCAGGGCTGGGCGAATCGGGGCTGGGCGGCGAATCCGGGCTCACCGGAGAGTCCGGAGAGTCTGGGGAGTCCTCGACGCTCTCGTTCGGCGAGTCGGCGGACTCCGGCGACGCGTCGGGCGCCGGGGAGTCGGCGCTGGCGGCCGACGCGACCGAGCGTGCCGAGTCGACGCTGTCGCGCGAGTCCAGCCACTCGGGCATGGGCCGCACGGCCTGAGCGCCGCGCGCTTGGGAGATCACGATGCGCGGAGACGCGGAACCAGGGGTGTCGGTCGCCAGGGCGTTGGTGGACGGGGCATCGGCCAGAGCACGCTCGGTGCCGCTGGTCAACCGGATCTCATCGGCGGTGGTGCCGTTCTGCCCGGCCAGGCCGACGGCGCCGATCGTGACACCGGTCATCGCGGTGGCTGCGGCCAGGATCTTCCAGTTGGGTGCGGCCATGATGCGTCAGTCCTTTCTGGGAGCGGTCGAAGCTCACGATGCCCTGCCCCGGTGAGACGCCGATGATGGCGGGGTGAGAGGCCTCTCAGGTTCCACGGTCGCTGACCTTGTCCAACCAGGACGCCGCAAGATCGAGCCGCCGCCGAGCCTCGTCCTCCCAGCCCGGCTCCTGGACCCGGAAGGCGCCCGTGGCCAGCCCCAGGCACACGGCTGCCACCAGCCGGGCAAGGACCACGGGGTCGGTCACGGCGGCGCACGCCGCGAACGTCTCGGCCGCGTATGCGCGGATGCGGTGCGCCGCCCGCGGGCGCACCATGGCCAGCGTCTCCAGGTGCCCGATCAGCGTCGCGGCGTCGTCCGCCAGGTAGCCAGGTCCGGCGCCGTCCAGGTCGATGAGTCCGGTGATCGCGCCCTGCGCGACGAGCACCTGCGCCTCGTAGAGGTCGCCGTGGACCGTCACTGGCCGCGACCCATCGCGGTCGCCTGGGGCGCAGCGCGCAGCCAGCTCGGCCACGCGCCCGCCCTCGTCGGGCAGGGTCGCTGTCAGCAGCGCGGCGTGCCGCGACGGGTCGATCATCGCCGCGGGCCGGGCCGCGGTGTCCAGCGGCGCCCCGGCGAGGCGCTGCTGCAGCGCGCACAGCTCGGCGGGGTCGGGCACGGGCAGGCCGTCGCACAAGGCGTCCTGCAGGGTCATCCCCGGTACGGCGGTGAGCGCGACGATGCCCTGCTGTGCGGCCAGGCCGACGCTGCGGGGCACGGCGACCCCGGCTGCGTCGAGCGCCAGGTGCGTGGCGTGGACCCGCGCGGCGCGGTCGGGCGGGAGCACCTTGAGGAACAGCACCGTGCGGGGGACGTCGTGGCCGTGCACCGTCGCCTGGACGACGGCGCGGCGCTGCGGGCGGTAGGCGCGGGTCCGCAGCGCCACCTGCCCCGGCGGGCCTGCCAGGCGGTCCAGCAGCTCCCGCACGCGCCGGCCGCTCGTCGCCGGCGGCAGTCCCGGCAGGGCGGGGTCGAAGGGGTAGCGCCAAACACCGACGCGCAGTCCGCCCGCCTCGAGGGGAACGACCTTGTCGGGCAGGTCGCCGGCCGTGGTGAGCGCCATGATCGTGTCCATAGCGCGCGATCCGTCCACGCGCTCGACCTCGGCCGCGTAGCGGACCAGGAGCGAGCGGCCCGGTCGGTAGGCGACCTGGCTCGGCCGGGCGGTCAGCACACGTTCGCCGGTGGAGGCCAGCGCGGCGTGCAACAGCTCCCTGGCGTCCGCGCCGAGCAGGTGCGGGGCCGCGGGAAGGACGGCGTCGGTGATCATCGTGCCGCCGACGGTGGCCGTGCCAACTGAGCGTGCCATGAGCGTCTCATGAGAACTCTCTCACCAACAGCGCCGACGATGAACCGCCCGTGGCTATCCTCGCCGTCTAGCGCGCGAGTGGTGGAACGGCAGACACGCCAGGTTTAGGTCCTGGTGCCCTCACGGGTGTGCGGGTTCAACTCCCGCCTCGCGCACAACGCTTTGACCAGCGAAACACCGTCTGAGGCTACTCGGGTCGTCCTTGAGCAGGGGTCCCATGCCAACGAGATGCCAACGCGCCGAATCACTGTTCCCCAGAATCAGTCGTGCCAGCGTGTGCGCGGCCTG
The DNA here is from genome assembly GCA_013695145.1 of Euzebyales bacterium. Taxonomy (GTDB): domain Bacteria; phylum Actinomycetota; class Nitriliruptoria; order Euzebyales; family Egibacteraceae; genus JACDBB01. The sequence continues at coordinate 592 of JACDBB010000167.1, read as the reverse complement.
CTCGCCGGCTACCGGCAGGACGTCGGAGTAGGTGTCGAGTAGATCCCTACGCTGGCATGACCGAGCCGTTTGGAGATCACCTTGACGTCGTGCCAACCCGTGGCGCTGGCCAGTGCTGCGGTGGCGTAGGTGTGCCTGACGTCGTGGAGCCAGATGGTCGGCAGGCCGGCGTCGCGGCAGTGGCAGGTAAACCATTTCGTCAGCCGCTGCGGATTGATGAGCCCCCCGTCGGGCCAGGTGAACACGACGTCGTCACGGGCCTCGCCCTGCCAGTCCTCCAGCCAGCGCTGCCAAGCCGCGCCGCACGCCAGCCGTTCCTCGGACTGTTGCTTGCGGTACTCCCGCAGAGCCTGGACCGTCGAGGGATCCAGCCACATACTCCGCTCGCCGGCTTCAGACTTGGGATGTGGCTTCAAGGTCGGCTTGGAATCGACGACGCCGAGGGTCCACTCGATCCGCGCTGTAGCGGCCTCGAGATCGAGGTCCGGCCAGGTGAGCCCAGCGACCTCGCCTCGCCGCATGCCTGTGGTCGCGAACAGCAACCACGCGGCATACAGGCGATCGTCGCGGACGTGCAGGAGGAAGGCCCGCA
>JACDBB010000157.1 GCA_013695145.1 Euzebyales bacterium | reverse complement strand
GCCAGTGGCTGAGATCACGACCGATCAACTGCCCGAGCTCCGCGACCTGGGAGCAGAAGCGGGGCAGCAATGCGCTGCGAACGGCGCTGTCCAGTCGTCGCCGCTCCAAGTTGTGGGTCTGCAACTGAATCCCCCAGCGCTGCAGCCGCTCTTTGCCGATCAGAGGTGCGGCTCGGCGCGCACTCCTACCAAGGACACCACCAGGCCGCAGCAGCCTATGAACACCGCGACTGCGCGGGACGCCTGAGACGTTGTAGCGCACGCTGACGTCCGGAGCGAGGCTTGCATCCACGCCGACGAACGCTTGCAGTTGACGGCAGAGGGCGACCGGGTCGTCCTGAAGGTCTTCGTACAGCACAACCTTGATCTGCTCAGATGAGAACCGATCAAAGTAGCGGCGAAGTTGGGGAAGGTAGTCGCCGAGGGCGGCGTATCGCCAGAGGAATCCCCAGTCCTGTGCGATCCGCTCGGGCTCTGCGGCGAGAGCCTCCCGAAAGTCGGCAATGGGTTCCTTGCCCTCTCGTTGCGCATGCATGTAGGCGCTGAAGGCTCGATCCACCGGATGTCGGAGGATGACGATGATCCGGATGCGCGGCACACACTGGCGCAACGTTCCGGCGGTGGACGGCCAATACAGGTAGACAGGGGAAACGTCACCAAGCACCTGGCACTGTCGCGCACGTTTATACAAGTGTCCATACTCGGTGAGCCCAGTGACTGCGGTCCGGTTGATGGAAGCCTGTGAGCCCCCTGGGCCCCGAAACCGAGGGGAATCGCCCGCGAAGGCGAAGAAGCTCGGCTCCTGCCGTTGAGGCACGAAGATCGCCGGGTGCTGCCCAAGATAGTGATGCAGCGCGGTGGTACCAGCCTTCGCAGCGCCGACGACCACGAAATCCGGCAATCGCGCTGCGGTTCTGGTCACGAGCCGATCCCAGAGTGGCCGTTGACGCGCGTAGCAGTGATGGTGCAGCGGCCGGCCACGCTCATGCCCTGCCGCGCTGTCCCGCCAGGCTCCGAAACGCGCGCGGCACATTGGCTCTGTTCTCACGCTGGCGCTCGCCGTAGTAGCTGTACCCCGACCCGCCCCGCGCGGAGTCGCGGTTGAAGATGTAGCCGATCAGTGGGGCACCGACCAGGTCGAGCCTCCGCCGGGCCTCGGCCAGATGGCGGAGGTCGGTTCCGCGGCTGACCACCATGACCACGGCCTCGGCCTGGCTAGCGATGGTCAGGCTGTCGGACACCGCGAGCAGCGGAGGCGAGTCGATCAGCACGAAGTCGGCGACCTCCTTGACCCTCACCATCGACTTGCGGAAAGCGGGGGTGCGGAAGAAGCCTGCCTGATCGTGCATCCGGGAGCCGGCGGGCACGAGCGCGACCGCTCGCTCGTTGGCCGTTGCATTGATCCTGGTCCGCAGCGGGGTGGTGAGCGTCCGGGGATCCACGTCCAGCAAGCCGAGGTCGGTGAGGCCGGGCGCCGAGCCCGCGCCGGCCGACAACGACAGCGTCCTGGCGCGGATGTCCGCGTCGACGACGGCGACCCGGCGGTCCGACCGGCCGGCCGCGGTGGCCACGTTGAGGACACTCATCGTCTTGCCCTCGCCCGCATCCGCGCTGGTGAACATGACCGTTGTGACCGCCATCTCCTCGACGGCGAGCTCCAGCGCCGCGGCCACGAACTGGTAGGACTCCGCGGCGGCCGTTCCGACGCCAGACAGGGTCCAGACGTTCGACGGGTTGCGGGTGTGCGGACGGAACCGCTGGATGGCGCCGAGAAGGGGTACCCCGAGCACGGCGCCTGGGTCGCCGCTGGTCAGCGCCTTCTGGTTGCGGCCGGCGTTCCACCAGGCGAACACGGCGCTGGCGGCCAGGCCGAGGAAAGCGGCCAGCGCCGCAGCGGTGACGGGCTGCGTGCCCGAAGGGGACTCGCGCAGCATGGCCGGCTCGTAGAGCTCGACCCCGGAGCCGGACAACGCGGACTCGACCGCCAGCTGCCCCGCGAGCCCCCGCAGCTGTGTGCGCTCCTGCGTCCTGGCTTCGAGCTCTGACTCGAGGGCGAAGTCGTTGGTGCCCTCCGGAAGCCTCGCGAGCTGGGCTGCGATCGCCGCGATGCGCTGGTCGTCCTCGTCGGCCGACTCCTGGAGGCGTGCGACCGCCCGCTGCGTGTCCTCCTCGGTCCGCTGCGCGACCACGTCCGCGTACGCCGCGGCGACGGCGTCGGCGACCTGGGCCGCCTCCTGCGCGGTCGGCGCCGTGGCGGCGATCGTGATCAGGCCCAGCTCGGGCGTGCTCCCCGTCTCGATGCGGTTGCGCAGCCGCGCGGGCTGTGCGTCCACGCCGAGCAGCTCGGCCGCGCGTGTGAGCACCGGCAGCGACTCGATGCGCTGGAGCTCCTTGCTGGTGTGGATGGTGAGGTCGAGGTTCCAACGCGTCTGGTTGGTGAAGACCTGCGACTCGGTGGGGTCGGCGAGGAACATCCGGCCAGAAGCCTCGTAGCGGACCGGCTGCGCCAGCGCCAGGCCGTAGCCCGCGACGGCGGCCAGGAGGGTGACGCTGACCACGATCGCGCGGTACCGCCACATCGACTGCAGCAACGACGGGCCGTGGCGCATCCCGTCCGGTGACGCCGCGTCGGGCGCCACCCTGTTGAGCGGCGATGAGGGCAGCGTGTTCCCTGCGTCCATCCCCGTTCCTTGGTTATGCGTGCCGTTGAAGGAACTCCCCCCGCGACGCGCCAGCATTGATCCTCTCATCATGGTAGCCGATCGTCACCGCAGCGGCGCGCGCCAACGGACCGACCGCCCGACGTGAGTGCCTTGAGGGTCGGGCCAGGCCGGTGGGACGCGAGCAGGGCGCAGATCGGGAGCCCCCGTGCGTCGTATTCTTGCCCGCTAGTTGTGACCGGCCGAGGTCCGGCGGCGGCTGACGAGCAGCGCCGCGAGTCCGGCGCCGAGCAGCGCGACCGCCAGCAACGCGGCGCTCGTCAGCTCGATGCCCGTGCGCGCAAGGCTCACGCCCGCGACCTCGGTGGTGCCGCCGCTGGCTGCGATCTTGGCGCCGCCCGTGGCCGCCTCGTCGTCCTCTTCCGCCGAGTCGTCCGCGGGGTCGTCCGGCGCCTCAGGGCTCTCGGTGGTGGTACCGCCGATGTCCTCGATGTCAGAGTTGGCTTCCTGGGCGAAGGCCGGCAGCGCCATCAGCCCGAACATCAGGACTGCGATCAGGCCCATGGTGAAGGTCTTCATTTCTCGTTGCCCCCTGCTGGTTGGATGGTCCCGCTTGACCACTGTCACTCATGGTAACACGTCATCGCGTAGCGCAACAACAATTCCTAGAATTCGATGCGCACCACAGGTCGGGTGAAGAACCCGCGGATCGCCGCCCGCAGCCGGTCCTCGGCGGGACGGGCGAAGGTCAGCGACAGCTTCTCCTCGCCCCGGATGGTCCGTTCGACGATCACCACCCCGTCCTCGACGCTGGCGTCGGCGGGCGAGTCGATGAGCTCCAGGCCTTCCGGGACGCCCACCGAGATCGTCGCGTCCACTCCCGCCAGCAGCGGGGGGACGCGCAGGTCGAGGTGGTAGGCGAGTCGGTCGGCGTCCCCGGTCCACGCGTCCGGCGACGTCGTCGACACCTCCAGGTCCGCAGCAGTCCCGTGCGGCAACTCCACGTCGGTCACCAGAGCGGGCAGCCCAAGCTCGGACTCGATGCGCGCTGCCGCGCGTTCACCGTCCCTGGCGAAGCCGGTGACTGCGCCGCCAGGGGCGCCGAACACCTGGAGGAAGAGCCGGTTGTCGCCCGCCTCGAGGTCGGGACGGTTGGGGCCGATGACGTACTGGTCGACTCCCTCGCGTGGGGCGGCGTTGTTCAGCTCGAGCCTGACCAGCCCGCTCGCGGCCCCGTCGGGACCGAGCGTCACGTCGTAGCTCAGGTCCGCCTCGAGGAACGCGTCCACCTTGGCGTTGGTGCCGGAGTTGGCCGCCACGATGACGGCGTCCCCGCCGGTGGGCAGCGCGCCGGTGACACCGGCGGTGCGCAGCGCCGACTGGACCGCCGGGTCGACGGCATGCAGCGTCAGGTGGCCGCCGGCGGTCGCCTCGGCCAGCGCCGACAGCGAGGCCACCGGGTCGCCACCCCGCTCCAGGAAGCCTTGCAGCGTGGCCGCCGCGACCGCGCCGAGGACCTCTTTGCGCTCGCGCGAGTCGGTGAACTCCGAGTAGGCGTCGACGGTGACGAACTCCACGACGGAGTCGGCGTCGACGGTCCCGAAGCCGGGCACGTCGGTGGGGCCGGCAACGCGCAGGAGGGCCGCGAGGGCGTACGGGTCGGCCACGATGACCCCGTCGAGCTCCTGCCCGGGCGCGATGGCGTACAGGCGCTCGATGAGCGTGCCGACCGTGGGGAAGTCGGGGGTGAGGTTCATCGACAGCCAGCGGTTGTCGCGCTGGTAGCGGTCGTAACGGGCGTAGTCCGCGTGCGGCGCGTCGACCGACTCGACGGTCGGCAGGTCGGTCGTGGCGCCGAACTCGGAGAACGCCAAGCGCCCGTCGTCGATCGTGAGCAGCGCATGGGCGCCGATGAGGCCACCGCTGCCGCGCAGCTCGCCAGGCGTGGAGGCTCCGAAGAAATAGGTGCGGGGACCGTCCGCACCGAGGAAGGCGGGCAGCGCGTCGGCGAGCGCGGCCGCGCTGCTCGCCGTGGGCGCGGCGGCGGCGAGCTGGCTCAGCAGCTGCTCGCGAGCGTCAGCGACCGGGGACGCAAGCAGCAGGTCAGGCGCGGCCTGGGCGACGTGCAGCGCCTCCTCGAGCCGGTCGGCGGCCGTGGCCAGCGGCTCGGCGAGCTCACGCACCGCGGCCACCGGCAGCGCGCCGCCCTCCGGAGACAGCGCGTCGGTCCCACCGGGCAGCGCCGCGACGGCGTCGGCGACGCCAGCAGCCCCCTGCGCCGTCAGCTCGCCCGCGTGCGACAGCGCCCCTGCGGCGCGGGCGTTGTGGCCCAGCCACGGCACGACGCCCCCGACGGACGCGATCGGGTTGCGCAGCAGCCGGCGGGCGGTGCGGAAGTCGGTCTCCGCGTCAGCGAACGCGACCCGAGCGCCGTCCACGTCACCGTCGGTCAGGGCGGCCTCGCCGCGCTGCGCGGCGTCCCGCGCCGACAGCAGCGAGGGGGCGGCCAGCGCCAGCGGCACCCCGGCGCACAGGACGATGAGCAGCACGACCAGGCCCGCGCCGGTCACCCACGGATGGCGACGCGCCCACCGACGCCGAGGCGTCACCGCCTCGCCGTGCACGTTCTCCCGCTCCCGCATGACCGCCACGCCTTCATGATGCCTCAAAACCGACGCGACCGGTTGCCGCCGGCCACGCACCCGTTCACGCCCCGGGGATCTCGATCTGCGGGCGACCCACTGAGGCCACGGTGAGCCCATGGTCGGCGAGCTCCTGCGGGTCCCACAGGTTGCGGGCGTCGACCACGACCGGGTAGGTGAGCAGCTCGGCGAGCCGCTCCGGCTTGATTGCGCGGTACTCGTCCCACTCGGTGCACACGACGACCGCGTGCGCGCCGCGCAGCGCGTCCTCGGCCTTCTCGACCAGCTCGACGTCGGCGTAGCGGCCGCGAATCTGCTCCAGCGCGACCGGGTCGTGCACCCGCAGCCTGGCGCCCTCGGCGCGGAGGGCGTCGATGACCTCGAGCGCCGGCGCGTCCCTGACGTCGTCGGTGCCCGGCTTGAAGGCCACGCCGAGGATGGCGATCTCCTTGTCGGCGAGGTTCCACACCAGCCGCCGCAGCTGGCGGATCGGCCACTGGATGGCCTCGCGGTTCACCCGGTCGGTCTCGCGCAGCATGCCGAAGTCGTAGCCGAGCTCGGCGGCGATGTGGATGAACGCCTTGACGTCCTTGGGGAAGCACGAGCCGCCGTAGCCCAGGCCGGCGTTGAGGAACGCGCGGCCGATGCGGGCGTCGTGGCCCATCGCGTCCGCCACGGTCTGGACGTCCGCCCCGGCGAGCTCGCAGATGCGCGCCACGGAGTTGATGAAGCTGATCTTGGTGGCGAGGAACGCGTTCGAGGCGTGCTTGATCAGCTCAGCGGTGCGGACGTCGGTGGCGACGTACGGGCAGGCGTGACGGGCGAGCAGCGGCTCGTAGATGCGGCGCATGACCTCGTGCGCGCGGGCGGAGTCCGCCCCGACAACGACCCGGTCCGGGCGCAGCGTGTCCTCGACGGCGGTGCCCTCACGGAGGAACTCCGGGTTGCTCACGACGTCGTGCACGATGCCGCCACCGCGGGACTGCGTCTGCAGGGCCAGTGCGTGGCGGATGCGCTCGCCGGTGCGCACCGGCACCGTCGACTTCTCGGCGACCACCACGGAGCTGGTCGCGTGGGTGGCGACGGACGCGGCCGCGGCCTGCACGTAGGACAGGTTGGGCGAGCCGTCGTCGCGGGACGGGGTCCCGACGCAGATGAACACCACGTCGGCGTCGGCGACCGCTTCCGCGGCGTCGGTCGAGAAGCGCAGGCGGCCCTCCCCCACGACCTTGGTGGTCAGCGCGGCGAGCCCCTCCTCGTAGAAGGGCACCTCGCCGGACGCCAGCGTCTCGATCTTGCTGCGATCGTCGTCCATGCCGATGACGTCGTGGCCGAGATCGGCCATGCAGGCGGCGGTGATGAGGCCGACGTGGCCCACGCCGATGACGCTGACCTTCACGTGCTCACGCTCCTTGATCTTGTGTGGTGGAGGGCTATTCGGGCAGCCATTGCGAGTCGACCGCGCCGAGCGCCTCCATCAGCGGCTTGGTGCTCGACAGACCGCCGATCAGCGGCGAGAGATCGCCTGCGACCTTGAGGCGGCGCAGCATGACGGCCATGCCGACGTCGAGCTGACCCGTGATGAGCTGGCGCCAGCGCTCGTAGGTGGCGGTCAGGACGAGTCGAGGCTGCGCGTCGTCGCCCGCAAGCAGCCCCACACGAGGAACGGTAGCGTCGGCGTCGGGGCGGATCTCCACGTCGTAGGCGTGATGGTCGGCCAGCGGCCCGCTGGGTTCGATGACGAAGCGGTACACGCCGTCGAGCACGCCGGCCGCCTCGTTGGCGTCGGGCTGGGCCACCAGCTCGGTGCAGAACTGGTCCATCCACTCGCGACTGGGGAACTGCGGCATCGGTCGACTGGCTCCTGCTCGGCGGGTACGAAGGGCGCACGGTACCGTCTTTCGGGTTCATCCCGGGGGCGCGTAGCGCGGGCGGCGCCGTAGCAGCGCCCAGACGAAGCGCGGGTTGTTGTAGACGTACCGTCGCCACAGCCTCCGCGGCTCTCGCAGCAGCCGGTATGCCCACTCCAGCCCGCTGCGCTGCAGCCACCGCGGCGCCTGGGGCAGGAGCCCCGCATGGATGTCGAACGCCGCCCCGACGCCGATCAGCGCGGCGGCGCGCAGCCGACCGGTGTGCTCAGCCATCCAGCGCTCCTGCTTGGGTGTGGACAGCCCGACCCAGACGAGGTCCGGCCGCGCGGCGTTGACGCGCTCGACGATGGCCTCGTCCTCCTCCGGCGTCAGCGCGCGGAACGGCGGCGAGTAGCAGCCCGCGACCGCCAGCCCGGGAAAGCGCGCCCGCAGCCGCTCCGCCAGCAGCTCAGGGACGCCGTCCGCGCCCCCGTAGAAGAACGACCGCCACCCGCGCGCGACGGACTCCTCGCACAGGCGCAGCATGAGATCGGGACCGTAGACCCGTTCCATGTGGGCCGCGCCGGCCCAGTGGCCCGCCCACACCATGGGCATGCCGTCGGGTGTCGTCAGCCCCGATGCGTTGTGGATGGCGAGCAGCGCGGGGTCCTGCTGCGCCTCCATCACGCCGTGGACGCCGGTGACGCAGACGTACCGGCGTTCCCCGGCGTCGACCCAGCGCCCCACCTCCGCCACCGCGCCGCTCATGGTGATGGCGCTGATGCCGACCCCCAGGACGTCGACCCGGCCCGCCGGAAGCGGAGGTCGGGCGGGTGTCACCCGCCGCGGACCTGCTTCTCGATCCACCGATAGGTCTCCGACAGCCCGTCCTCGAGGGTCACCTGCGGCTCCCACCCCAGCACGTCGCGCAGGCGGCTGTTGTCGGAGTTGCGTCCGCGCACGCCCTGCGGACCGTCGATGTGGCTGAGCGAGATGTCGTGCTTGCCGGAGGCGCGGATGACCATCCGCGCCAGCTCGTTGATCGTCACCATCTCCTCGGTGCCGAGGTTCAGCGGCTGATCGTAGTCGGACTGCATGAGCCGGTAGATGCCCTCCACGCAGTCGTCGATGTAGCAGAACGAGCGGGTCTGCTCGCCGTCGCCCCAGATCTCGATCTCGCCGCCGTCCTCGACGGCCGCGACCTTGCGGCACATCGCGGCGGGGGCCTTCTCGCGCCCACCGTCATACGTGCCGTAGGGGCCGAAGATGTTGTGGAACCGCACCGTGCGGGTGGCGATGCCGTACTCGCCGGTGTAGTACTCGCACAGCTTCTCGGTGAACAGCTTCTCCCACCCGTAGGCGTCCTGCGGGTTGGCCGGGTACGCGTCCTCCTCCTTGAGGGGGACCACCGCGGCCTCGGTCTGCAGGTGCTCCGGGTAGATGCACGCCGATGAGCTGTACAGGTAGCGCGAGGCGCCGTTGATCCGCGCCGCCTCCAGCGTGTGCAGGTTGATCAGCGCGTTGTTGCGCAGGATGGTCGCGTGGTTGGCGGAGATGAACCCCATCCCCCCCATGTCCGCCGCCAGCGCGTAGACGTGGTCGATCCCGCGCGTGGCCGCCAGGCACTCGTCCCAGCGCCGCAGGTCCCGCACCTCGAACTCGTCCGCGTCGATCTCGGTGTACTCGGGGAGCTTCTGGTCGACCCCCCGCACCCAGTAACCGAGGTTCTTCAGGTGCGTCACCAGGTGATGGCCGATGAAACCGCCCGCCCCCGTGACCAGCACCCGCTCCTGCCGCTGCTCCGCCATGTCGTTGTACTCCTTTGCCCGCCGTCCGCGCGCTGTCCGCAACTGATCGTGACCTTCGTCAACGCAGTGTAACCGAAGCGCCGGGTTCCGGCACGTGGGATCTTTGCTGATTTCTCCGCCGCCGGACGCAAGACTCAGCGCGACGCCAGCGCCAGCAGCCGCTCGTGGACCGAGACGTAAGCGGGCTCCTGGTGCGCCCACGATAGCTCGGCGGCCACACGGGCGCGGCCCGCTCTGCCCATCCGCTGGCGACGAACACGGCCGCGTCCTGGGCGGACACCCGGCTCTCGCGCAGGTCGAACGCGACGACTGGCAGGCCGAAGGCCATGTACTCCATCACCTTGGTCAGCGTCGACTGGTCGCTGTAGGGGGTGCGAAGGTCGGGCACGACGCCCAGCGCCGCCGTCGACAGGTACGCCGCACGCTGTCGACCTGCGCCATGCCGGTGAACGTCACCACGTCGTCGGAGGCCGAGCTCGGAGATGCTCGACGCCGCCGTTCCGGACCAGGTCCTCGGCGCGCTCACCGGCCGCGGCAGCCTGCGCGCCGCCGGGGCTGGACCGGCTGCCGCCACCCGCCGCCAGCGAGGGCCACTATGCCGCCTCGGCGATGTGGACCAGGATGCTCCGGGACGACTGGTCGGCCACCGGCCGCGCATGGGCGGGCAAACTGCAGAGCCTGCGCCCAAGCAGCCCCAAGTGCTGCGAGCAATGCGCCGCGTGCGGTTCGGCGCGTTCGATGACGGTCCCATGAGGCCCTATTACCTGCTGCGGCCGGACGGGCCGTTGTGGAACGAGGGCCGCACCATCGTCGGTCAGGAGCTCCGCGAGCCGGCGGTGTACTTCGCCGTGATCGAGCAGCTCGCGTCAGGCGAGAAGGAGGTCGGCGAGATCGCGTCGGCCCTGCGCAAGGAGGCGGGCGCGGTCTCGAAGTGCCTGACCCAGTTGAGCGTGCTTCGGCTCGTGCGCAAGGAGCTGCCCCACGGCGCGTCTCCGTCCGAGCGCGGCAGCCACTGGATCCTCGACGATCCGTTCCTGCGGTTCTGGTTCCGGTTCGTCTTTCCCTACCAGGCCGACCTCGAAGCCGGCCTGGCACCCATGGACCTGTACCGCACCGAGATCGAACCCGACCTCGCCGACCACGTGTCGCCGGCATTCGAGGTTGCGTGCCGCGAGCATGCCCGCGCCACCCTCGGGCGGCAGGCGACACGGGTCGGCCGCTGGTGGGGCAACGCCCGCAACGACTTGCGCCGCAACCGCACCCGAACGACCGAGGAGATCGACATCGTCGGCACCGCGCGCAAGCGCGTGACGGTCGTCGGGGAGGCCAAGTGGACGACCACCCCGTTGGGCGTGTCCATCCTCCGCGACCTCGAGGAGTTCAAGATCCCCGCCCTCGCGCAGGCCGGCTTCAAGATCGCCCCTCAGGTCACGCCATCCTGTACAGCCGCTCCGGCTACACCGACAGGTTGCGCGAGCGCGCCGCGGACGATCCCAGACTGGCCCTCACCCTGTCGCCGAGATGTTGTCTACTTACGGTAGTCTACTGATGAGTTGGTTAATCGGTGACCGACCAGCGGCTGACCGCCTGAAACAGCGCAAGTCGCACACACACTGGCGGTTGGGGTGGCCGCGCTGCCCACCGTGCGCGCCGCACTGGTCGACGACCTGCGGTCCGCCCGGCTCCGGCGCATAGGATACGGGCCATGCTGAGTTCTCTGGCGGGACGGCACGTGGTGGTGCTCGGGGCTGCGGGTTTTCTCGGCTCGCACCTGTGCTCGCGGCTGCTCGGCGTGGGCGCGCGTGTCACCGCCATCGACAACTTCATCACCGGCGACGCGGACAACCTGGCGGCGCTGATGGGCGACGAGCGCTTCGCGCTGGTCAAGTACGACGTGACCGACTACCTGCACGTGGCCGGCCAGGTCGACGACGTGCTGCACTTCGCCTCGCCGGCCTCGCCGGCCGACTACCTGCGGTGGCCGATCCAGACCCTGAAGGTCGGCTCGCTGGGGACGCACAAGGCGCTGGGGCTGGCGCGCGCCAAGAGCGCGCGGTTCCTGCTCGCGTCGACCAGCGAGGTGTACGGCGACCCGCTGGTCAACCCGCAGCCGGAGAGCTACTGGGGCAACGTGAACCCGATCGGCCCGCGCGGCGTGTACGACGAGGCCAAGCGCTTCGCCGAGGCGCTGACGCTCGCCTACCACCGCCAGCACGACCTCGACGTGCGGATCTCGCGCACTTTCAATACTTATGGACCATACATGCGAGTGCTTGATGGACGAGCGGTGCCGGCGTTCTTCGCCGCCGCGCTGCGGGACCGGCCGCTGCCGGTGTACGGGGACGGGTCGCAGACGCGGTCGCTGTGCTACGTCGACGACCAGATCGAGGGCCTGCTGCGCCTGCTGGTGTCCGACTACGTCGGCCCGGTGAACATCGGCAACCCGGAGGAGGTCACGATCCTGGAGCTGGCCGAGGCCATCCAGGACGCCGTCGGCAACCACCCCGGCGTGGCGTTCCACCCCTCGCCGACCGATGACCCCAAGGTGCGGCGGCCGGACACGACGCTGGCCGAGGAGGTGCTCGGCTGGAAGGCGAGCGTCGACCTGACCGACGGCCTGTCGCGGACGGTGGACTGGTTCCGCCAGCAGCTCGCCGGACGCTGACCGTGGGGCCGGGACGGCTCGACGCCGCCGCCGCCGCGGAGGCGGTGCGCGGCGGAGTGACCACCGCCGGCGCGCTCCTGGACGACGCCCGCAGCCGCGCGCAGGAGGTCGAACCGGCCCTCGGCGCGGTGGTGACCCCCGTCGAGCGCCTGGCGGCCGACGCGTCCGGGCCGCTGGCCGGCGTCGTGCTCGGCGTCAAGGACCTCATCGCCGTGCGGGGCATGCCCCGCCAGTGCGGCGCCCCGCACCTGGTCGACACGTCGCCGCAGGAGGCGGACGCGACGGTGGTCGCACGGGCCTCCGCGTCCAGCGCGACCGTCTTCGCGACGCTGGCCACCCATCCGCTCGCGTTCGGCATCATCACCCCGCAGACGAATAACCCGGCCGCGCCGGACCGCATGGCCGGCGGCTCGTCGGGTGGCGCCGCGGCCGCCGTCGCCGCCGGGTTCGTGCACGTCGCCCTGGGAACCGACACGGGCGGCAGCGTGCGCATCCCCGCTGCGTGCTGCGGGGTCGTTGGCCTGAAGACCACACGCGGCCTCGTGCCGCTCACCGGTGTGCACGACCTGGCGTGGAGCCTCGACACGGTGGGGCCGCTGGCCGCGTGCGTCGCCGACGCCCGGCTGCTGCTCGAGGTGATCGCCGGACACGATCCCGACGACCCCGTCAGCGAGCACCGGCCCGCCGACCCGCACCAAGCGGGTCAGCGTGGGGCGGCCGTGCGCCCGGCGGGCCTGCGCCGGGAGGGCCCGCGCCGGGCGGGACTGCGCCGCGTCGGCGTGCCCGTCCAGGTCCGCGGGCAGCGCCTCGATCCTGAGGTCCGCGCCGCATGGGAGGCCACCCTGGCTGGCTTCGCCGCCGACGGGGTCGAGGTCACCGACGTCGACCTGCCGTTGCTCGACCGAGCGCCAACCGCCGCCGGTCGGATCCTCGCGGCCGAGGCGGCCGCGGTGCACCGCGACGCGTTCGCGGCCCACCCCGCCTCGTTCCCCGCCGACGTCGCGCCCCGGCTGGCGGTCGGTGTGGACCTCGACGCGGTCACCGTCGCCCGCGCCCGCCGGCACGGGACACTGCTCCGCGCCGCGCTGCGGGAGGCGTTCCAGCGGGTCGACGTGCTGTGCACCCCGACGCTGCCGTGCCGCGTCCCCCGGGTGGGCGCTGACCCCGTGGTCGTCGACGGCGAGCCCGAGCCGCTGGTGAAGGCGGTGACCCGGCTGACCAACGCGTGGAACCTGGCCGGCGCGCCCGCGGGGTCGGTGCCGGCCGGGACGGACGCCGACGGCGCGCCGATCGGGATGCAGCTGATCGGCCCGTGGTGGGACGAGGCGACCGTGCTGGACGCGATGGCGCTGGTGGAGCGGCGCGCCGCCCGCACCTCGGCCCCCGCCGACCGGTGACGACGTCCGACCAGCGTCGAGTGCCGCCTCCGCGGTCCCGGCGAACGATCGTCTGCCGGTCGCCCGGGTAGGTGGTGCATGCTGTGTGTATGTACAGCGAACGCATGCAGATTCTGCTCAGTTCCGACCAGCGGCGTCGGATCGACGACGAGGCGGCCCGCACTGGTGTCTCGGCCGCGGCGATCGTGCGCGCTGCCCTCGACGCGCGGCTCGGCCGCGTCGACCCCGGTCAGCGTGGTCGCGCGCTCGACGAGTTGTGCGCCATGCGCAGCGAGGTCGCCGGAGCGGCCGAGCTGCAGGAGCTGATCGACGGGAGGTTCGACCACGCGGTCGGGGGCGCACGGTCAGCGCCGTCGTGAGCCCGCCGAGCGCGTTCGTCGACACGAACGCGTTCGTGTTCGCCACGCACGACTCACCCGACGGCCAGCAGTCGCGTGCGCTGCTGCGCCGCGCGGTGGCCGGGCGAATGGCACGCACGCCATCACGTCGACGGCGGTCCTCGAGGAGCTGTGGCACATGGAGCTTCGCGGGCGGCCCCCGGGGCTCGCGGGCGTCACCCGCCGCCTGGCCTACCGGCTGATGACGCCGCTGCCGGCGGTCGACGACTCGACGGCCGCCCTGGCGCTTGACCTTGATGACATCCCGGCATTGGGGGCGAACGACCGCATTCACCTGGCGACCTGCCGCCTGCACGGGATCGGCCTCATCGTGTCCGCCGACGTCGAGTTCGACGACCTGGAAGGGCTGCGGCGCGTCGACCCCCAGGCCGAGGATGCGCTGGCCCGGCTCGGCCTCACCCCCCCATCCCCCAGGCGCGCGGGCCTGACCTGATCGAGCAGCGCGACCGGCCGCGGGCATGGTCGAGCCGCCACCCCAACGTGCTCCGGGCCGCGCGGCTGCCACCGTCTACGCTCCGCTGGCCGTGCAAGCGAGACGAGGAGCGCAGCCATGCGGGTCACGGTCGTGGGGGCGGGGACGATGGGGGCCGGCATCGCCTATGTGGCCGCCGCCGTGGCCGGGGCCCAGGTGCGGCTGGTCGACGCCGACCCGGCGGCGGTGGAATCCGGCATGGCGCGGGTCGCGGCCGACCTCGACGGCGCGGTGCGGCGCGGCAAGCTCGATGAGGACGCGGCCGCGGCGGCCCGCGAGCGGGTGCGGGCGGCGGGCGGCGTCGAGGAGGCCGTCGCCGGCGCCGACCTGGTCGTCGAGGCGGTCGTGGAGGACATGGCCACCAAGCGGGACCTGCTCGCGCGGATCGAGCGCAGCTGCCCCCCCGAGGCGGTGCTGGCCACCAACACCTCGGCGCTGTCGGTCACCGAGATCATGGCCGCCCTGGACGATCCCGGCCGCGGCATCGGCATGCACTTCTTCAACCCGGTGCGGGCGATGCGACTGTGCGAGCTGGTGCTCGGCCTTGAGACCCGCGAGGAGACCGTGGCCATCGCGGAGCGGGCCGCCGCGGCGATGGGCAAGGAGACGGTCCGGGTCCGGGACGTGGCGGGGTTCGCCACCAGCCGCATCAACGCCGTGATCGGCAACGAGGCGTTCTTCATGCTGGCCGAGGGGGTGGCCAGCGCGGAGGACATCGACACCGCCGTGCGCCTGGGCCTCAACCACCCGATGGGCCCGCTGGAGATGGCCGACATGGTCGGCCTGGACGTGCGCCTGGCCGTGCTGACGGAGCTGCGCCGCTCCCTCGGCGACAAGTACCGCCCGTCCCCGCTGATGGAGTCCTACGTCAAGGCCGGCCGTCTCGGCCGCAAGGTCGGGCGCGGCGTCTA
Source organism: Euzebyales bacterium (assembly GCA_013695145.1). Classification (GTDB taxonomy): domain Bacteria; phylum Actinomycetota; class Nitriliruptoria; order Euzebyales; family Egibacteraceae; genus JACDBB01. The sequence goes on along the minus strand of JACDBB010000157.1, from coordinate 1,627 downwards.
CTCCTACGACGGCGATGGCGCCCGGATCCTCGACGGCGACTGACGCATCACCGGCCCTCCCCGGCATCCCGACACCGTGTCGATCTGCCTGCGCTATGCGAAGGAATGCCGACACAGTGTCGGGGGAGCGGCGAGCCGTCGACCCACCCACTTGCGCTCCCGCGGCGTTGATGCGCAGGATGCGCCCGTAGGTCCCGCTCGCCGAAGGCGGGATCAGGCAGAGGGGTCTGTCCCTGCACGCGCTGCGCGGGCAGCGCGCTGGGCGGTGGCGCCCTCGGTGGGAGGCGGCAGGGTGCGCGTACCGTCGGCGAAGGTGCTTTCCCCTCGGGAGTCTCGCTCCACCGTGCCGCGCCCGCGCGTGAGCGCCCAGCTTCAGCGGATCGCTGACCACCGCATCACGACGATCGTGGCGGGCTCGGGCTACGGCAAGACCACGGCCCTCGCGGCGTGGGCGGCCGCCGCGGATCCGGCCTGGTACACCGTCGGCCCCGAGGACGTCGACGCGGCGACCATGGTGGGCGACCTCCTGGCGGCGCTCCGCCGCCGCCTGCCCGCCCTCCCCGACGACCTCGTCGCGGCAGCGGCCAGCGCGCTCGGCCCTGACGCCGACCCGCGCCGCGTCGAACCGGCCGTCGTCGCCATCACCGAGGCGCTCGACCTCACGGTCACCGATGACGTCGCCCTCGTCATGGACGAGGTGCACCACCTGATCGCCGACAGTCCCGGCGCCAGGCTGCTGGAGGGGCTCTGCCGCCAGGCGCCTGCCGCCCTGCACGTCGTGCTGGCGTCGCGGGCGGCACCCGCGATGCCGCTGCAGCGCCTCCGGGGCCAGGGCCAGGTGCTCGAGCTGGACGGGCGCCTCCTCGCGTTCACCCTCGAGGAGACCTCGGCGTTGACCGAGAGGCTGCTGGGGCCGGGCGGCGAGGCGCTGGTCGCGCCCCTCCAGACCCTGACCGAGGGGTGGCCGGCGGCGGTCCGGTTGGCGCTGGCCACCCTGGAGCAGGCGTCGGCCGACGGCCGCGCGGCCGCGCTGGACAGCCTGCGAGGTCCAGGAGGAGCGATCCGCGCGTACCTGCGTGACGAGGGCCATCGGGCAGGAGGCGCCGCTGGCTCGCGAAGCGCTGTGGCTCCTGGCCACGGTGGGACAGGCGGACGCGACCCTCCTCACCGCGCTGGGCGTGGCCGACGCCGATCGTATGCTGGCCGACCTGCGGCACCGCGGGCTGGTCGTCGCGGCCGTTGACCAGCCGGCCGCCTTCCGCACCAGCCAGGTCGTCCACGACGCCATCGACGACGCCTGGGACCCCGTGGCGGATCGGCGGATCGCCACGCTGCGCGCCGCCGCGACGGCCACCGGCGCGGCCGGCCACCACGACCGCGCCCTCGGGCTGCTGGTCGCCGCGGAGGACCACGACGCGGTCGTCGCGCTGCTCACAGAGCACGGCGGAGGCCTCCTCGCCCATGGCCGCGTCGGCGCGCTGCTGGAGGCGGTGAGCGCGCTGCCAGCCGAGTGGCTGACCGCAGAGGCGGCGCTCGTCGCGGGGGAGGCCAGCCAGGTCCGCGGCGACTGGGAGGGGGCACTCGGGTGGTTCCGCGTCGCCGCGGCCGGGACCGGCGAGCTGCCCGC